>JBEKTS010000040.1:0-18211 GCA_049515775.1 Nitrososphaerales archaeon
GCCTTCTCCTGGCTCCGGAACTGGAAGATGAAGACGAGCAGGGTGAGGGTGATCACGACGGTCTGGACGAAGGTAGCCAGCAGAGCGAGGTCGGTGGCGTCCGCCAAAGTCCGCGGGGCGGAGACCCAGCGGGGATATCACCCTTTCTGAACGGGCGGGCGGGCGGGCGGACGTACTCGGTGGGTAATCCCCGGGAGGAGGCGCTTCCGGGCGGGGACGTTGGTATCGGGGCTCGGATCGTTCTCGGACGTCCTCCACGGGTCGTCGCTGGTCTCGCCCGAATCAGCGCCGCGCATGCGGTCCGGTCCGTCGGGGTCGCCCGTGAAAGGGCCCCACCGGAAGTATTAACCCCAAAAAAAGTGGCCGAAGGGACGGAAGAAGAAGACGATGATACCCTATCTCTACTCTTCGATTCTGTGGGGTTGCCTCATCGCGCTTGACCTGGTCATAGCGAGGAGGCTGTTCGTCCTGTACCGGGAGGACCTCGACCTACGGAAGCTGATGTTCACCATCGGGCTCCTCATGTGTACGCCCATATACGCGGTCGCGATCATAGGGATCAACAGCTCGACCCTTGCCAACAACGTCTTCGGCTGGTCGGTGATCCCGATCTTCCTGGCGTTCCTGTTCGACCTGCTGAACCAGATCGTTCACCTGAACCTCCGCAAGTTCTACAACGTCTTCCTGGCCGGGACCATCGTCACCATCGCGCTGTACTTCTTCGCGCCGCCGAACGCCTTCTGGCCCTTCATCCTCGCCGGTTTCGTGTTCGCGGCCGTCCTGGCTGTCGCCCAGTATTCGAGGAAGTTCGACCTCAGCTCGGCCATACTCTTCCTCTCGATGCCGAGCTTCGTGGTCGCCCTAGGTGGGCTCTCCCTTGACATGGTGGAGCTGGCGCTCTTCGCCGCCTTCGGGGCCAAGATCGTCCTGCTGCTGGCGTTCGAGACCTCGAAGAGGGAGGTGGGGGAGAGCTCCTCGCTCCTCGTCCTGAGGAAGAAGCTGGGCGCCGCCGAGGACAACTTCTCCAAGCTCTTCAGCCTGCTCCCCGATCCGGCGGTCATCGTCGACGATAAGGGCGCCTTCCTGGCCGTCTCCTCGAAGGTGTCCGCGATAACCGGCTACCAGCAGGAGGAGCTCCTGGGCAACAACTTCCTGAACTCTGACCTCGTGACCTCCAGCAGCAAGGCCCTGATGGCGAAGAACCTGGCGAGGCGGATGCAGGGGTTCCCAGTGGCGCCCTACGACGTCGAGCTCCAGTCCAAGGACGGCAGGCCTCTGCAGTTCGAGGTCAACGCATCGAAGATCGACCACCAGGGCACGCCGGCCAACCTGGTCATCTTCAGGGACCTGAGCGAGAGGAACAAGCTCCTCAAGTCGCTCAGAGATGAGGAGGAGCGCTTCCAGGACGTCGCGCAGAGCACCGGCGACTGGGTCTGGGAGGTGGACACCGAGGGGAAGTATGTATACTCGAACCCGGTCGTGCAGAAGCTCCTCGGCTACACCGTCCCGGAGATAATCGGCAAGGGATTCTCCGACCTGCTCCCGCCGGAAGACAAAGACAAGGTCGGCGACCTGTTCGACTCGTTCGCCGGCAATGGACCCCAGAGGACCAAGCGCTGCCTGCACAAGGACGGCAGCGTCTCTGTGATGGAGACGCGCGGGGTGCCGGTCTACGGCGCCGGCGGGAGGCTCATGGGCTACCGCGGCGTGGACAGGGACGTCACCGAGAAGGTGGAGATGGAGGAGAGGCTGCTCAAGTCCGAGAGGTTCGCCGCGATTGGCGAGCTCGCCGCGATGGTCGCGCACGACCTTAGGAACCCGCTTCAGGGGATAGCCAACGCCGCGTTCTACGTCAAGAGGAGCTCGACCGTGGGCGAGAAGGAGAGGGAGATGCTCACCGTCATCCAGGACGACGTGAAGTACTCCGACAAGATCGTGAGGGACCTCCTGGACTACTCCAGGAACATCCGCCTGGAGCGCACGGAGACGAACCCCCGGCTGCTGATGGAGGAGGCGCTGTCGATGGCGGCGGTTCCGGAGAGGGTGACCGTCCGAAACGAGACCCAAGCCACGCCGACGCTCAGGCTCGACGTGGGCAGGATGAAGCAGGTCTTCGTGAACATCATCAACAACGCCGCCGACGCGATGCCCGGCGGCGGTTCGCTGCTGATACGCTCGAGGGAGGCCGACCATCAGGTCGAGTTCACCCTGGCGGACAGCGGCATGGGGATGACCAAAGAAGTTTTAGGCCGGATTTTCACGCCCCTGTTCACGACCAAGGCGAAAGGGATGGGATTCGGTCTCTCGATCTGCAGGCGCATAGTGGAGGCGCACGGAGGTAGGATCTCCGCGGCGAGCGTCCCGGGCAAGGGGACCACATTCACCATCTCGCTCCCCATGGACCAGGGTAACGACAAGAAGAAAGGAGACGACCGATCTTGAACGAAAGAAAGAACTCGATAATCATAGTCGACGACGACGAGAGCATACGGAAGACGCTGGCAGCCATCCTCGAGCAGGAGGGGTACGACGTCGAGACGGCCGGGGACGGTGCCAAGGCGATCCTAAAGTCCAACGAGAAGTTGTTCGACATAGCGCTGGTGGACATGCGCCTGCCCGACATGCTGGGCACCGAGCTCCTGGGCAGGATCAAGGAGAGGGTCCCGAAGACGGCCAAGATAATGGTCACAGGCTACCCGACGATGCAGAACGCGATCCAGGCGGTCAACGAAGGGGCCGACGGCTACATAGTCAAGCCGGTCGAGGCGGACGTCCTTCTGGAGACGATCAGGAAGCACCTGAAGAGGCGCGAGGAGGCGGCGAAGTACAGCGAGGGGAAGGTGGTCGATTTCCTCGAGACCCGCAAGAAGGAGCTCGCCCTGAAGGCCGCCGCGGACCGGGCCGCCGAGAAGAGCTGACCGGCCCACCGTCGGGCAGGGCGGTAAAAGGCACGGCCCTAGGTGGCTGCACCTCAACTCCGACCGTAGAGGATGTGGGTCTGTTAGAGCTTCTTGACGTGGGTCGTTACCCACGACGCGATCTCGGAGAGGACGGCCGCTGCTCCGGTCCCGAATAGCTCGTACACCCTCTTCGCGAAGGCGAGGAAGTTGCCGTCGGGGACGTCGCCGGTGTAGGACAGGGTGCTGGGGCCGGCCAGGTCGCCGAGGACCTCGGTCAACGCCGTCCTGATCGTCGACGAGACGTCTCCGATCTCGCCCTTCAGGGTCTGCATCGTCCCGGCGAATTCCATGCCGTTCATCTCTCCCAGTGCCATACCGGTACCGGCGCGACTGGAAAACCACCCATATATAAAATTGGGTGGGAAAATCGAGCTCAGAGCTATGAAAAAGCGCAAAGCCCAGGTACATCCCCGTCCATCGCGCATCCGCCTCGGCAGGGCGTTCGCCATGAGCGGTCCTGACTCGCTGATGCCCGCGCGCAAGGGCGAGGTCAGTCCCGATGCGATCCTCGACTCCCTTCGCCTCTACTCCAAGGTCGGCTGGTACTCGATGCACGAGGCTAAGAGGAATGGGATGGAGTGCGCGGCATTCATCCATGGCCTCGGGCCGAAGTATTCCATAATCCTCGTCGCGAGCATCAAGACCCTCTTCGCAGAGGTCGGGCTGCGCCCCAAGATCACGTCCACGCACTCGTCGGTGACGGTCGAGTACTAGCCGGTCATGGTCTTTGGGTCCGGTTGACGCCCTGAGCGTCTTCTAGATGATGCGCGGCCGACCGGCCGGACCCACTCCTAGATGGCGGGCATCCACCCCAAGATCACCACGACCGAATCTGCGATAACGATAGAGTACTGACCGAGCACGAGCCTTCGCGTCGCCCTCCGGTGGTCATGATTCACCCAGGCCCTTCTCGCTGCGGTGATGCGCGCAGAAGCGGGGCCGTCCCGAACGGTACGACTGGGTCGGTCCGGGACAGGGAACCAAAGGTCACGAGTCTTACCCATAGAATAGTTTACGTCCCTGGGCACCAGGGTCCCGGCTGACGGCGAATTCCCGAGCAGATGAGCGCGAACGGCCTGAAGCGGAGCAGGATGGCGGCTCTCGTGGGGCAGGTCCCTCCCCGCCTTGTGTACTATGGGTTGTTGCTCCTCGCCGGGGTACTGCTCTTCGCGCCGGCCAACTTTCTGCCACCTCTGAACCCTAGCACCCCGATACTCGCCGCGTGCGAGTACACGGCCCTGTGCGCCTCTTCGCGGACTCCCTGGGGGGTCGTGACGTCGATCTTCATGTTCGACGGCTGGGACAACGTAGGCGTGTTCGTCGAGCTCGCGGCGGTCTTCATGGTCTCCAACTTCGTCTTCTCCCCGCAAGAGACCCGCAGACGGTGCTCCTTCGCCGTCGCCAGCATGTACGTCTCGGGCATCGTCCCGAACGCGCTGTTCCTGGCCCTCCGTCCCGGCGTCCAGTTCTTCGGGCCCTCTGGCGTGATCTATGGTTTCCTCGGCGTGACGCTCGCCCTGTCCATCTTCAACATCTTCCCTCCCGGGCTTCGGAGAGGCGGAGGCATCACGCTGACGGCGTACTACCAGAACATGCGGAACTTCGGCCTCGCGGTGCTCAACCTGTTCGTCTTCGTGAGCCTCTTCGGTTTCCTGGTCGTCAACACCTCACTCTTTCTCGGTGCGGGCCCGAACGTCGACGTCTTTGCGCACGGACTGGGGTTCTTGCTGGGGTTGGCTTCTGGGTATCTCTACTGGTATCTGACCCAGGTGAGGCGGTGGCGGGTGACGACGGCCTGAGACGCTGGTCATTCGTTGGGGTTCGGTGAACTTCGATCGGCATCCCCTGTGCCTTGCTTCGCCGTGCGAATCCGGACTGACTCGGAGGCAAGCTCTTCGGGTAGCCGGCGCCCTGGAGCCTACGGGTTGGCGGAGGTCACGCTCACCGCGCCAGAGGGGACGCTCAGGGTCGCGTTGAGCACATGGGTCGGGGCGATCTGCGCCGTGAAGGTGTAGGTCTGTGATGAGTACTGAATCGTTATGGAGTACTCCGTCCAGTCGGGAGGAAGGGAGACCGTGCCGTTTGTCGGCGTCACCAGCGCGCGGATGGGTCTCGGATAGGTGTAGGACGACCCGCCCGCTTCGGGGCAGACGTCGGACACCGAGCCCGTCAACTTCGCCCCATCCACCGGTCCCGACGAGCCGTCGGAGACGACGTGGACGTAGACGGCGTAGCCCTCGCCGGTCGTGTTGCAGCCACCAAAGGGCGTGATGTAGAGGGCCAGGGCGACGGCGAGGAGCACCGCCACGACGACCGACGGGGCGATGAGCAGGCGCGTCCGCACCATGCCGATACCGACCCTGTTCGTCCGGACAGGGTTGCCGACCACGTATGTGCGCCGCGCCGTCGCTCGGCGTCGATGGGATATACCCGTCGTCAGGTAGGGACGCTCGGCTTGGGCGTTTCCAGCTCGTCGATCCAGGGTTTGCAGACGGAGCAGGGGAACGGGAGAGCCTTGTGGTACCCGCTGTACTCCATCTCGGTGCGTCGAAGGACGGCTATGAACTCTCCGGCCCTGCTCTCTATCCGAGACCGCTGTTGAAGCAGCCCCCAGACCCTGGGCTCGGCTCTCATCGCCTCCTTCTCCCAGGCTCTCAGCATCATCTCCGCCGCGTCCTTGCTCTGGGTCAGCACCCACGGCAGGTCCGCGAACGCCCACGTGTTGACGGTGTCCTCGGTGTGCCTCATGGAGATGGGAGTGACCCCTCCCACGACCTTGGTGCGCTCCCACAGATGCGCCCTGTTCTTGTCATAGTAGCCGATGTCCTCCCAGATGGCTTCCAGGAACCTCGATGGCCAGTAGATGTCCAGCGGCCGTTCGGCGAGCTTCTCGTATGGTGCGAGCCCGATATCGTGCGCGGCCACGCCGAGTTCCTCGAGGATGCGGCGCCACTCCTGCGTGACCGACTCCAGGTGCGCGTTGGTGTCTCTGGCCAGCTCCTCCCAGACCAGCCAGTTCTCAGGTCCCAGGTGCGACCTGAGCTGAGCCTCGACCGGTTCGAGCTCCTTTGGGAGCGCGAGGGGCAAGAGGGCGGTCTTCCCTTCGTTGTAGTAGTACGCCACGCCGCCCGTGACCCGGTACTCGATCGAAGCGGGCCATGGTCCGGGTGGGTGCGCCGTCTTTCTCTCGAAGAGCAGGCCGTAGTCCCGGAGCATCTCCGCGCAGTGCGACCTTAGCGCTTCGTCCAGCTTCGCCATCCGCACGTCCGCCGCGGAATCTCCCGTCTGGGGTCCCTGTCTCACGTCGCTGATCATGCGCCCGGGTCAGCCCACCTGGGCGTCGTACGCGTTCGAGCGCGTCTCGTCGCCGTATTGCCCGCGGCCGTGGTGCGCGTGCGCGATCGCCTGGGAGATCTTCTCCACCCTGTCAGACCAGCCTAGCGTCAGGTAGAGCTCGCTGCTGAGCCTTATCGGCATCACCGGGACGCGCGTCCCCACGATGTTCACGATGGGCGCCTTGAACTCGAGAGGGTCCCCCCAGTCCCATTCTCCGACCTTCATCTGGTAGTCGCCGTGCACCTGCACCTCGGCTCCATGGACTCTCAGGTCCACCCGCTGGCTCCGGACCCTAACCGGATACTTCTTCCCTTCAATCTCGGCGTCCCGGTCCAGCTTCGTCTCGACGGTGGTGATCGAGGTGGGGTTGTATTCTGCCAGGGCTTCTGAGATCTTCTGCACTCCCTCCTTGTTCGTCAGGATCTCGACGTGCTTCGCCTGTATGCTGACCCCGCCCATCATCTCCGAGAGGTCCCCCCCGATCGCCCACCAGGCGCCCGTCTTCTGGATCTTTGGAGTGATGTCGTGTATGCACTTGATCAAATCCTGCGAAAGCATGAAGATCTCTTCAGGCTTCGGAAGCGGCGAGCCCGGGTTCACGAACGTGGTGATGTTCTGCGGCGTCGCCCTTACCACACCGTCATCGTTCTTCATGGCCTGGGTTCTCCCTCTCTAGCACGATTAAACCTTCCTTACCCGGAAGCCCGTCGTCGGGAGGCGGTCCGGTCATCTGTCGATCGCAGACCTCCTTCGGAGAGCGAAAAGGCACGGGTGTCCGCCGTCTCTATTCGGAGACGAGCGGACCCGGGCTTGTGAGGTACTTCATGATGCCTTCCGCGGCTGCGTACGACGTGCATGCTGCTGGGTGGGTCCCTCCGGTCTGTACGCTCGAGCCGTTGGGTTGTGTCATCTCGCCCGCGGCGAAGACGTTGGGCGTGCCCCAGACCTGGTTGTACATGTTCATCACCGACGTAGAGGACGAGGCGCCTATCCTGATTCCCCCTCTGATGTGGATGCCCCACGCCGTGAAGTGGGAGCCCACCGGCGTGACGGCGGGACCGGGTGTCAGGTTGGTCACCCCCATCTTCTCTACGACGGGCGTCCACAGCCGGACGGAGTCGTTGGACGCGTTCGCCGAGTTTATGGTGTAGTCCAGCGTCATCCGCGGGAGAGGGTCGCCGTAGATGTCGTAGTAGTGTGGGTCCAGGTCGATGTACTTGTCGGTCTGTGGCAGGTCCATCCCGGCGGCGGCGGCGGATATGGCTTGCTTCGCGACCTGCGTCTTGTGGAATGCGCTGGCCTTGTATGCCGCGCCCACGTTCGCCGCGCTGCCGGCCGCTCCGAGCGCGATCAGGCCAGGGCTGTTGGGATACGCCCCGTACTGGTTGCGGGTGCCGCCGATGTACGGCGTGGAGACCTTGCTGTGGTCGAAGTTGTCATCCGCAAAGTCGTAGGTCGTATAGGCGCCTCCCTGTCCGTTTCCGGCGGTGTAGTTGTTCTGGCCTATGGGGAGCGTCCCGGTCGCCGTTCTCGTGGGCGCGCCGGTCGGGTTGGCTATCCCCCTCCCCAGTGAACCAGTCACCGTCGTCGGGTTGTACTGCGTGCCGATCCCCGAGACGGCCAGGGCCCAGTAGAGGTAGAAGCCCCACGTCGTGACCGCGAAGGTCGTCGCTGGCTGCACGTGGACGTTACCCATAGCGTCGTAGTAGCGCGCCTGTGTGGCGAGGCCCGTCTTGCTGTCCGTGTCGATCCTGAACAGGTAGGAGTTCGTCCTCAGGTCGAAGTTCCCGCCCTTGATGGCTGCCGGGACCGTCCTGGTCGCGGAGCTGGCCTTGGCACCCGTCTCACAGGGATAGCTCACGCACGAGCACCAGCCGTCGTACACGCAGGCGTTGATGTTGAGGCCGAGGGAGTTGGTGTAGGGCTCCGAGGCTATCGCGGAGGGCGCGGGCCAGTTGTTTATGCCGAGGGAATCCGCCGCTGTCTGGAAGGCTGCCGCTACCGCCGTCTGCGGATGGGCGGGCATCGGGTAGGTGGACGAGGGGCAGTTCGGTTCCTGGTTCGTGCCCGAGACGCCCCAGACCGCCTCGAAGGCCTGGTAGTAGGGCAGATAGTCGTCGTACGTCACTGGGAAGTCCAGCGTGTCGTCGTTGGGGTTGGCCGCGTCCAGGAAGGATTGGCCGTATGAGCTCACCGTGTTCGAGTGTATGGCGTACGTCCACGGCTCGTATCTGCCGAACTGGGCTCCGTAGTGCTGGTTCGCACCGCCGACGCCGTAGCCGGAGGACGTCCCCTGTCCGTTGGTGTTCCGCCTTATGGGAAGCGCCATCTGGTTCACGTTGTTCCTGATGGACACGGTGGTCTGCTGGAGGGGGCTGTCGTTCTTCCGCATGATCTGGATGCCGTACTCGTCATACTTGGTTATGGGCCAGTCGGTCTGGTAGTTCCAGTACGGCCCCTTCTCCAGTCCGACCACCTTGTAGCCCTTGCCTGCCAGGCTGACGAGTTGTGAGACGTTCCCGCCCATGCAGCCCATTCCTATGACGCAGACGTCCACCGACGGATGCGTGATTACGGTTGACATCTCTAACTGCTCCCTCCGGGGACTCCGGGAACTCCCTGCGCTTGCTGGAACTGGGACAGGCTGACGGGCTTCAGTATTGTGGGCGTCGTGGCGACCATCAGCTGCTTGGTCGTCATGCCTTCGCCGTAGAAGTTGCCGTTGTTCAGGCCGGGCGAGGCGGTGTACGTCCAGCCCGCCATCCCTCTGTTCCCTCCGTATATCGGGTCGCTGGTGTATCCGGCCCAGGTCATGAAGAAAACCTCGTTCGCAAAGTCGCTGGGGATTATCTCGTTGAACGTCGTGGGCTTGTTGTTGAAGAGGTCCTGCAGGCATGCGAGCTGGTTCGCGGCCGAGAGGGTCTCATAGTTCCCGCCGTAGGCGCTGTTGGCGTAGGTCTCGAGGGCCAGGATGCCGTATCGCCAGAAGTTCCTGAGGCTCATGCCGTATTGATACTCCTGTCCGGCGGACCACGTGATGTTCGGGTTCACCGTCCCGGCGCTGTACGTGATCGGCCCGGAGGCGGAATCGACGGTGATGGGCCCCGCCGTCTGGGGCATTATGAACGGGCCGGCGTTGTACATCCTCCCGTTGTTCCCGTAGTCGCCGTTGAGCTGGCGGTCGATGAAGATTAGGACGCCCGCTTCGAGGGCCCCGGGACCGTTCGAGTCAGCGGGGATGATCGTGTTGGCGAGCGCCGCGACGACCGTCGCCTCCTGGAGGCCCAGGGTGACCACGGCGTCGGCGTTCCCCGAGTACGCGGAGATGGTGCTAGCGTTCGCGCTGACCTGGCTAGACAGCGTAGACACCTGACCCTGGGCAGAAGTGAGCTGCGATTGGGCCGTGCTCAGCTGTGCCTGTGTGGTGCTGAGCTGCGACTGTGTGGTGCTGAGCTGGGAGTTGGCGGAGGTCAGAGCCGAGTTCGCGCTCGCGAGCTGCGACTGGGTCGAGGACAGCTGGTTGGAGAGCGAGGTCGCCTGAGCCTGGGTGGACGACAGCTGCTGGGAGAGCGAGGCTGCCTGAGCCTGCGCCGTGGACAGCTGCGCCGCCGTCGTAGAGAGCTGGTCGGAGAGCGACGAGACAGTGCTGCTCGAGCTCGAGTTATTGCTCCCTATCACGCTGCTGAGGTATGCGTCGGTTGCGACGCCTGCCACCGCGGCGCCGACCACGACGCCGGCGCCTATCTTGAGGAACGTCCTGCGGTCCGAAGAACCCGCACGCTTATTCTCACTTCTGGTATCGGCCATTCCCAACACATATGTTATATTCGTATATACGTATTATCCAACAATTAGTTGTATACCGCATAGATCAGAGGTGCAGCTATGGCCCGGGAGGAAGGGTGCCGACGGACCAGAAGAGCTTCTGCCCACACGATCACGACGGCGTCTTCATACGTCGGAGCGGACGGGAAGTTTCAGCTAGCTTATCTTGCCGACCCGACCCTTGGGACTCCGTGAGCGCTGGGAACGGGAAGGTGCTGGTGGCCACGGACCAGCACCTCGGCTATGCGAACTCCGACGTCGCCGGCTTCGAGAAGTTCCTCGACTACGTCTCGTCTAGGAGCGACGTAGGGACGTTGATCATCCTCGGCGACCTCGTGGACCTGTGGAGGAGGGACGTCTCGGGCATCTTCCTGGAGGAGCACGGTTCCATGGACAAGCTCCTCGAGCTCGGCTCCAGCATCGACGTGCAGTTCGTCGTGGGGAACCACGACTACCATCTCAGGAGCCTCCAGGGGCACGCGTATCCCTTCAAGTTTCAGGAGTCGATGGACCCGTTGGACGCGGGTCCGGTCAAGTACAGGTTCATGCATGGGTGGGAGTTCGACTCCGACCAGCGGCCCCCCATCATGGAGGCGCTCTGCCACAACCTCTCGGACACCGCGGGCGCGGACAGGACCGACGTCTACAACGCGTTCACCGGGCTGGGAGACGAGCTCGAGGGGCTGCTCAGGTTCCACGGAGGGAAGGACCGGTACATCGACCGCCTCCTCAAGGGGCCGGAGTCCCGCCTGCAGGACCTCCTTCCCACGGTGGAGAGGAAGGCCTATTCGAGCCTGAGGCAGGGGGAGCTCCTGGTCTTCGGGCACACTCACAGGCCGTTCGTCAGCGCCGACGGAAGGCTGGCGAACGCCGGGTCGTGGGTCACGGACGCCGCCGTCCACGACACCTTCGTGGAGCTCGACGGGGGGGAGGTCAAGCTCTTCACGTTCGACGGCTCGGGGGTGACCGAGATCACCGACAGGAAGCCCCTGGGCGAGCTGATCTGACGATGATGCGGCGGGTCGACGACTGCTTTTCGGAAGACGGAGGGTCCTGCGGCGGCTCAGTGGCGCTTATATGCTCGGCCGGGCCGTGAGTTCACGGAACCTCCCGACCTGCACCCGACGGTCTAGGTCCACGGTTACATGTGCGAGCGCTGCAGGTCGTTCAGGGTGTCGGATGGGGTGTTTCTGTTAGGCGCTTCGACCTGAGCGTCTGCTACGGCAACATCTGCGACGACTTCCAGTTCAATGAGGGCTGGAACAAGAAGAAGCGTCCTATCTGGCCCACCTCTTGGAGGAGAGGGCGCCTGGCGACGGTTGGGCGCCGTCGGAGGACTGGAAGCAGGACCACCTCTGATGGCTTGGATCGTCCTGTATCGGGAGTTCCTCTTTCACTTTCACTCACCTCCTCCCCCTGCGATTTGCGTCCGTCCGCCTCCAAGATTATAGGCCTGGAGAGCGGCGAAGTCCCAGCCATGACGACCGAAGAGCCGAAGCCGACGAAAGAGGCCGGCGACGATCGCGACCGCGAACTGAACCCCGACCGTGTGATCTACGACGACGACGGCAGCCTGGGCATCATGCCATTCCTCCCGCCGAACCATTGCAGGACGTGCGAGGACTGAGAGTCGTGAACAGCGTCATCCTCGAGTGCCCCAAGTGCCTGAACCTCTTCGCCGTCTCGATGTCCAGGGCCAAGCAGGTCAGCGAGAAGCTCTTCGGCTACAGGTGCAGGTGCGGGAACGTCGTCGAGTGGGACATGGACTACATGGACCCGGTGAACCTCTGGGCGCAGCCCCACGTCGCGGACAGGATCCGGCAGATCGAGAGCTACCGGGTGCAGGTCGAGGGGTTGACGTACGCGAGGAGGACGCGCTGACGAAGAAGGGGCAAAGACAGCCACGAATCAAGAAAGAAGAGGAAAAATTGGGAAGAGGGTCCTTTCTTCTCCCCCTTCCTCCCGATTGCGACCCATGGGACCAGGGAGGGTTGTCTGCGCTGCCGCGCCGGTCCCCGGGTCGGTCGAAGGCGTGGCAGCCGTGAAGTTCTAATTTAGCCTCTCCCGCACGAGAGCTCGAGCAGGGATGGAAGAGGAAGAAGAAGACGACCGGGTAGAGTTCGTGCGGGTGGACCACATACTGCTGGCCGCGCCTACCGGGACGGAGGAGAAGGCCCGGCACTTCTACGGGACGATCTGCGGGATGAAGGAGATCCCGAAACCCGCCAACCTGCAGAAGCGCGGCGGCGTCTGGTTCCGGGTGGGGTCGAACCAGCTGCACGTCGGGATGGAAGACCCCGGGACCTTCCACCCGAACAAGAAAGCCCATCCCGCCGTCGAGGTCAGGAACCTGGCAGGCCTCCGGAGGCGGCTGGTCTCGAACGGTGTCCCGGTCGAGGACGACGAGCCGCTCGAGGGGGCGGATCGGTTCTACAGCGAAGACCCGAGCGGGAACCGCCTGGAGTTCATCGAGTGGAAGGAGAAGCGGCGGTAGCGGCAAAGGCATGGGTCCCGATCTCCTCGGTCGCGGCCCTTAGGGATGGTCGGATCCTACAGAAGCCACGCTTGGCCTCTCCGTGCTCATTTGGGAGTTCAACTCGAGGGCGGGCTCGACGGCGCCATTCCCTGGGCATGGACCGCGTCCCCAATGGTGAACGGGAAGCCGATCGGTGCAGCGCCGCTCGACGACAGCGACAGAAGGTTCCTCCTGTCCACGGTGATTCTCGCCTCCGGCGAGGATATCGGCGTCCCCAGACCGAGTCAAAAGATCGGACCGTTAACGAACGACCCGGAGACGGCTGCATCGCGAGACGCCGTTAGCCCCCGCCGTCGCCAGGGAGCCACCGATGGGTCACGTACGTGGGCATAGCCGCTTCGGAACGATAGATGTGTGCGATTTTCCAAGGCTTCCGTCGAATAGTTCTCGAAACTATCCGTTTCGATGGCGATTATAACAATGATTATAAGAGGCCGGACGGCTACCACGTGTAGAGATACCTGCCGCACAAGATTCGCAGCACCCACCGGATTGAGCTCGTCCTCTGCGCAAGCCTCCTGCTCCTCCTCGCATTTGGCCGCCTCTCCATACCGCCGGTCGGTGCGGAGACCCTCGGAACGTGGAATCCCACCACGAATTGGGAGAACTCTGACCTTACCGGGATAGCCGGCGAATCCTGCGTCGCCTACGACGGCTACATCTACTGCGTGGGCGGCTACGTCGGGGAAGGGATCGCCCAGCACGAGGTAGAGTACGCCAAGATTTCGTCACTGGTCTCATCGCCAGGGGGAGACAACTGGGTATCCGCGACCGCCTATCCGATCGGCTTCAACCAGGGGTCCTGCGCCGTCGACTCGAGCATCGGGTACATCTACTGCGTGGGCGGTTCGGTCGGTGGGGGTGCCTTCACCTATGCCGTGTACTACGCGGAACTCTCGCCTTCCGGCGGCATAGTGGGCGGATGGACATCCACGACGGCCTACCCGACGCTCGGAGGCAGCGACGGCATCGCGCTGGAATCGTGCGCCATAGACTCCAGCCTCGGCTACATCTACTGCATCGGCGGCACCGCAGACACCTCGTTCCCGGGGACTCCCGACAACGCGGAAGAGTGGGCACCCGTCTCGGCTTCTGGGGTGGGCACGTGGTCGGGCGGCGACTTTGTCACGGTGATCGACGGTCAGTCCTGCAGCGTCGCCTCTGGCTACATCTACTGCGTGGGCGGGTTTGTCATTCCAAGCGACAGCGGTTCGGAACCTCAGCCCGTCCCGTCCGATTCTGTCTACTATGCGGCGACCTCGACTGACGGATTGGAGTGGAACGCCATGGACAACTATCCGATCGATATCGGGTCGGGCTCGTGCGGCATCTCATCAGGCTACATCTACTGCGTGGGCGGCGAGACGAGCACTGCCGGCATCTTCACCAACGACGTCGACTATGCTACCGCGACCGCGTCCGGGGTAGGCACGTGGGCGTCGACGACGAGCTATCCTGGACAGGCTGAAGGGATGGAGCTGCTGTCCTGCGTCGTGCCGGACGGCGACATAGTGTGCGTCGGCGGTCTGGGAGCGACTGGCGACGAGTTTCTGCCCGAGGTCATCACCGGTGCGGTGAACTACGCAGCTATCGGTGGGTACGTCTCCACTTCTTCGTCCACCAGCAGCAGCTCTTCGTCCACCAGCAGCAGCTCTTCGTCCACCAGCAGCTCATCCTCGACGACGACGACGACGTCGTCTACCTCAGCGGTCCCGGCCGTCCCCGTCTGCCCCAACACCTACGGCGGCGTCCTGATGCCGCCTGGTGCTGCCTTCACGGACTCATCCGGCAATGCCTGGGTGGCGCCGGAGGGCACCATCGACGGCGCGCCGTACAGCTCCTATTTCTTCCAGGGGTCCTACCTCGTCGCCCCTGCTCCCATGCTGGAGGGCTGGGGAGGGGTCTACGGCATATACAACGGCGAGCAGGGCTGGATCATCACCTTCTACTGCGCCTGATGGCCAGCCGAGCGGAACGGTGCCGGTTCCACCGCACCTCTTCGCCCGCTCACGACGGTCGCCTGTGCTGAGATCGAAGCGCCTGACCCCGACCCCTTGGGTTCGGAGCCGCTCTAAGCCCGGAAGACGGCGCGGTAGACGCTTCCGTGGCCTCCGGCCAGTCTTGCCGCGGCTGGTCAACCGAGGGTCGTTTCCGTTAGAGCGTATGCCTGGGAACGGGGACTAAGCCCACGTTAATGCCCGAGCAGCTCTTCATCGGCGGCCTTTCTCAGCCTGGGCAGCTCGTCCGCGACGCTGAGGTCGAACCTCACGTCGCCTGCCGGACCGCCGACCCGGGGATCTGAGCCTGGCGACCCGGGGTATGGGGGACGGGTACGGGTCGTAGCGGCGCTCCCTCCGGGGGTTCGACGGCCTTTGTGCTTAGGAACCTCGCGCGCAACCGCAGGAAGGGCCTCTCGACGAGGTAGAAGGAGGCGGTCGCGACGCCGACGACCGCTGCGAGAGAGAGGCAGCCCCACTCCAACCAGGGAAGACCGAACGTGAAGAGCACCTCCTCGACGGGCAGGTGCCAGGTGTACATGCTGTAGCTCACCCTGCCGAGGTACGAAGCCGCTGGGTTGACGAAGGCCCTGTTGACCACCGAGCCGAGGGGCGAGGTGATCGCCGCATAGATCAGCGCCGCATACTCGACGGGGAAGAGCTCGCCGGGGAGCAGCACCCTGTAGTTGGAGCCGGCATAGGCCATGCCCGTCCAGTACTGCGTGGCGGCCAGGACCCCGATGCAGGCGAGCAGCGGGATGGACGACGCGTGCCGCCTGGCGGCCCTGGCCTCGTCGTAGACGTAGAAGTTGGCCAGGGTCGCCCCTAGCGCGAAGTTAGCGAGGTAGCTGGGGTACTGCCAGAGGTAGAAGGTCAGGTCGCCGGTGTTCCCGTACGCGCTGATCACCGCGTACTTGTAGACCAGCGAGACCGCCAGGCAGACGGGGAGGGCGACCTTCCAGCGCCCCCGCAGGAAGAAGAGCGAGAAGATCGGGAGGGTCGCGTAGAAGACCTCCTCGATGACCAGCGTCCAGTTGACCCCGTTGACGCTGTCGAACGTCGAGCGGAAGAAGCTCTGGACGAAGAAGAGGTTCGCGGCTATCTGCTGCAGGGTAACGTCGTGGTACACCAGAAGGAAGCCGAAGCCCACGACGACGACGCTGAGGTAGTAGACGGGGAGGATGCGGAAGATCCTCTTGACGTAGTAGTCCCTGAGGTCCTGCTTTCCCGCCTGCGCTATGAAGGGCGCGGAGAGGAGGAAGCCGCTGAGCACGAAGAAAAAGTCCACCCCGGTGTTCCACGTCAGCGCCATCGACGTGAGGAGGGTGGGCATCCAGAGGTTCGTTATGATGAGCATGTGGTACACGACCACGCCGAGGCTGGCGTAGCCCCGCATGGCCGTGATCTCCGGGATGTCGTCCAACCCGGAGGATACAGCGTGTGCGCCCTTGTGAGTAGGTATAGTGCCTTCTTCCGTAGGCTGCAGGGCGGGGATTCTTCTGGTCGCCGGCTACGTAGGGCCGTCCGCGCATCTGGCGTGCGCCGTCAGGTCGTCAGGTCGGCTTCGTGCGCGGACCCGGCCGCCTTTTTTGGCGACCTTCGCGATGTGAGGCCTGCTCGAGCCCGCGACGGAAGGGAGTGACACGACTGTCGCCCTCGACTAATATACGATTCCATTGTGAATTTGAAATCCATACGATTGGACTTTGGCTTCACGTTGTATAATTAGCTAGGAGAAATGACGGGATTTCTGAGGGGAAATGCACACCCGTAGTGGTTTCCTGCTAAGAATTTCAGCCAAGTTTCTCGCAACTTTTCCAGTTATTTCTGACGCCCCATCTGCCGTTTATGCCGCGGACCCCACCACCACCTGGAACGGTGTGACCGTGTGTCCAGGCTCCCTCCCCGGTGGGACGTGGAGCGGAGGCGACACCGCCTGCACGGCGTCGGGGACGATCGCAAAGGAGATGTGACCGCACGTGGGCCGCATTAGAGACTGGTTCGACGAACACCAGGTCAACGCGTACACGATCACGGATCGCCAGTTCCAGCTCGTGATAATCGGGGTGACGGTCCTCAACGCCGCGGTCTGGATCGTCTCGGCTCTCGTCTGGCTGAACATAATCGTGTGGGCCCTGTAAGGTCGCGCATCGGCGATCGCCCTCGCGTGAACGAGCGAAGCGAGCCGCTCGTCAAGGGCGGTGGACGGGGTGCACCGGCGCGGGCGCCTCGACCTGAGCGTGCGCTGCGGCGACGTCTGCGACGATCGTGGGTTCAACGAGGGCTGGAACAGGAAGAAAGAGGCGCTCGGACCGGCATCCGAGCTCTTTCACGGGTTCTTGGCGGGGAGGTCGAACCGGTCGAGGTCCATCACCTTGCTCCACGCCGCCACAAAGTCGTGCACGAACTTCTCCTTGGAGTCCTCGCACGCGTAGACCTCCGCCAGGGCCCGGAGTTGCGAGTTCGAGCCGAAGACGAGGTCGACGCGGGTGCCGGTCCACCTGAGCCTGCCCGTGGCGCGGTCGCGGCCCTCGAAGACGCCCTTGTCTCCCGGGCTCGCGCTCCAGGTCGTGCCCATGTCGAGCAGGTTCACGAAGAAGTCGTTCGTCAGCGTCCCGGGGCGCTCGGTGAAGACGCCGTGCCGGGACCGTGCGAAGTTGGCGTCCAGGACCCGCAGGCCGCCGATGAGTACCGTCATCTCGGGCGCCGTCAGCGTCAGCAGCTGCGCCCTGTCGACCAGCAGCTCTTCGGCCGACAGGGGGGACCTCGTCCTGAGGTAGTTGCGGAACCCGTCCGCGGTCGGCTCGAGCACGGCGAAGGACGCCCCATCGGTCTGCTCCTGCGAGGCGTCCATGCGTCCCGGCGTGAAGGGGACGGTCACCTGGTGACCGGCGCTCCTGGCGGCCTGCTCCACGCCGGCGCAGCCGGCCAGGACTATCAGGTCGGCCAGGGACACCCTCTTGCCGTCGGACTGCGAGCCGTTGAACGCGCTCTGGATGCCCTCCAAGGTCTTGAGCACCCTCGCCAGCTGGTCGGGCTGGTTGGCCTCCCAGTCCTTCTGCGGTGCCAGGCGGATGCGGGCGCCGTTGGCTCCGCCGCGCTTGTCGGAACCACGGAAGGTGGACGCCGACGCCCAGGCGGTCGAGACCAGCTCCGGCACCGACAGGCCAGAAGCCAGGACCTCGCCCTTGAGGGAGGCGATGTCCGACGCATCGATCAGCTTGTGGTTGACGGCGGGGATGGGGTCCTGCCAGATGAGCTCCTCCGCCGGGACGTCCGGTCCGAGATAGCGCGCACGCGGGCCCATGTCGCGGTGCGTCAGCTTGAACCACGCCCGGGCGAACGCGTCAGCGAACCCGTCCGGGTCCTCCATGAAGCGCCGCGAGATCTTCTCGTAGACTGGGTCGAACCGCAGGGCGAGGTCCGTGGTCAGCATGGACGGCGCGTGATGCTTCGACGGGTCCTGCGCATCCGGTACCGTACCGGCGCCTGCGTCTCCCTTCGGCTTCCACTGGTGCGCACCGGCCGGGCTCGTCGTCAGCTCCCATTCGTAGTCG
>JBEKTS010000041.1:0-17761 GCA_049515775.1 Nitrososphaerales archaeon
GGGAACGCGAGGACCACGATGATAGTCGTCGACGAGCGGAAGCTCGCAGGGAGGCTCTGCGCCTCCGGGGTGCCCGTGCCCGTCGAGGCGCACCCATTCGCAAGGGTGCCGGTGATGGAGAGGCTCCGGGCGCTGGGCGGCGAGCCCAGGCTGAGGTTGGGGGAGCGCGGGTTCCCTTTCTACACCGAGAACGGCGACCTGATCTTCGACACCGGGTTCGCGCCGCTGGAGGCGCCGGCCGAGATGGAGGGCAGGATCAAGTCGATACCCGGGGTCGTGGAGTCGGGCATCTTCACCCCCAGGGAAGTGGCCGTCTACGTCGTCCAGCAGGACGGCGGGTACAGGGTCCTCGAGCGGAAGAAGGGATCGTGACGACGACGATCATCTTCGTCCCCTTCTCCACTAACAGATTTATAACGGGGTCGAAGCCGAACGGCGGCAGAAATCAGCAATGGTTCATGAAGTCGATTACAAGCCCAAGGCGATAGACCCCAACTTCCTGCAGAAGCCCGAGGAGTTCCCGACCAGTGGCGACCACGCATCCCATGCGATCAGGTCCGCGGGCAAGGCCCGACCAGACGCCGACGGCAAGCCGTATCCGACGACCAACGGCATCCACGGCACCGCAGTCGCGGTCGACTTCGAGGCCTGCATCGCCGACGGCGTCTGCATGGACGTTTGCCCGGTCTTCGTCTTCGAGTGGCTGCTCAACCCCGGCCAGTCTGGCACCGGAAAGGAGAAGCTGGTCGACCCCGGGACGCCGGAGTGGGACCAGTACAGGACCGACAAGTCCGACCCGGTGCGTGAGGCCGACTGCATATTCTGCATGGCCTGCGAGACCTCCTGCCCGACGCTGAGCATAAAGATCACCCAGCCGTGACGAGCGAGGCCTGGCCTCAGGCGACCTAGAGGTACGACGTGATCTTCGAGTTCTTGCCCGGGGGCAGGAACCGCTCGACGCTCTTGCCCGTCGCGCCCCTCACCAGGTCCCGAACCACCTCGTCCATGCTCCCCGCCCGCCTCTGCTCCTTGATCAGCTTGAGGACCTTGTGGGTGTCCCCATGGACCTTCACGCTCTTGCTCACGAGCATCCCCGCGCTTCTGCCCCGCCCCTCTTGATTACTCTATCGACCCGCGATGGAGCGCGCCCGGACCGGCGAGGCGGCCGACCGTCCTCGAGGCACGACCGACGGGCTCACGGGGCGCGGGGCCGAGTTAGTTGGTGCCAGCCCGGCCGCGCTTGCCGTTATTGACTCAGTATCGTCGCGAGTTCATCATCTGCCCATGGAGCTAACCCGGGCTCTGACTGGGACGGCGTGAACCTCATCGTCTTCGGGGACGGCTGGCCCGCTTCTTTTAGGTCTTTGCGTCACCTCTCCGGCGCCGCCGCGAGCCAGGACGATCGTCCGTCGGCCGGAGACGGACGGAGGGAGGGAGGAGCACGTCATCTTTAGTAACCCCGGGGGCCGGCGAGGGCGTGTATGGTCGATCGGAGTTTGCCGGGCGAGATAAGGTCGGTCGGCGTGCTGGGGGCGGGCACGATGGGCCACGGGATAGCCGAGGCCGCCGCCCTCGCGGGATTCCAGGTCACGGTCTACGACCTGCAGCGGTCGTTCCTCGATGCCGGCCTCGAGAAGATCCGGGGGAGCCTCCTCAAGCTCAGGGAGAAGGGGCTCGTGGACGCCGAGAAGAGCGCCGAGGTGCTCGGCCGCATCCGGACGACGATGGAGCTCGCCGACCTCGTCCCGCTCGATCTGATAGTCGAGGCCGTCCCCGAGTCCCTCTCCCTCAAGGCCGAGGTCTTCCGTCGGCTCGATGAGCTGGGCTCACGTGCGATCTTCGCCTCCAACACCAGCACGATCCCGATCTCCGAGATCGCCGCGGCGACGTCGGCGCCGGGGCGCTTCGTCGGGCTCCACTTCTTCAACCCGCCCGTCCTGATGCCCCTCGTCGAGGTGACGCGGGGTGACCGGACCGAGCAGCGGACCCTGGACTCCGCCGTCGCCTTCGCCGGAGCGCTCGGGAAGCGGGTCGTCGTCTGCCGGAAGGACGTCCCGGGATTCATCGTGAACAGGGTCCTGGGACCCCTCCTCAACGAGGCCGCCCTCACGGTCGGGCGCGGCCAGGCCACGGTGGCCCAGGTCGACGCGGCGGCCGTCTACTCCGTGGGCCTCCCGATGGGCCTCTTCGAGCTCGCCGACCACACGGGGATAGACGTGGTCTGCGCCGCCACCGAGGCGCTCAGGTCGAGGGAGCCGGCCTCCCTCCCTCCCGCTCCCCTCTTCGAGGAGAAGCTCCGCCAGGGGAAGCTCGGGAAGAAGACCGGCGGGGGCTTCTACGAATACGGGGGCGCGGCGTCGCGGCCGGCGCTCGACAGGGACGCGGCCCGGGCGGTCGACCCGGTCGCCCTCTTCTCCGTCGCGGTGAACGCGGCCGCCTGGCTGCTGCGCAACCAGGTCTGCTCGAAGGAGGACCTCGACCTCTCGGTCCGGCTGGGCCTCGGATTCCCGGAGGGGCTCCTCCAGATGGCCGACCGGTGGGGGATAGACCGGGTCGTCGCCGCGCTCAGGGAGAAGGAGCGCCTCTACGGGCCCGCCTACGCGCCCGACCCGCTCCTCGTCGAGATGGTGGGGAGGGGAGAGCTCGGCGCCGCGTCGGGGAGAGGGTTCTACGAGCACGCCTCGAGCGAGAGGGCCTTCGAGGAGCTGGTGCTCAGGAAGAGCCCCCCGCTGGCCTGGATCGTGCTGAACCGGCCGCAGAAGCTCAACACGATAACGCCGCGGATGACCGAGGAGCTCGACGCCGCGGCGAGGGACGTCGCGGCCGACGGCTCGATCCGGGTGGTCGTCCTTACGGGGTCGGGGGAGAGGGCTTTCAGCGCGGGCGCGGACATCACGACATTCAGCGTGGGGTCCCCGGTCAAGGCCTTCGAGATGTCTCGCAGGATGTACGAGGTCTTCAGCGCGTTCGAGAGGATGCCCAAGCCCGTCATCGCGGCGATAGACGGGTTCGCCTTCGGAGGCGGCTGCGAGCTCGCCCTGGCCTGCGACTTCCGCCTCGCGTCCGAGTCGAGCCAGCTGGGCCTGACCGAGACCAGCCTCGGGATCATGCCCGGGGCGGGCGGGACCCAGAGGCTCGCCAGGCTCGTGGGGCTCTCGAAGGCCCGAGAGATGATCTACCTTGGTTCCAGGGTGCCGGCCGCCGAGGCGCTCCGGGTCGGGCTCGTCGACAGGGTCTTCGCAAACGCGAGTTTTCGGTCCGGGGTCGAGGAGTTTGCGGGCAGGCTCGCCAAGCGAGCCCCACTCTCCCTCAGCTACGCCAAGCAGGCGCTCTCGGTCGCCTCCCAGACCGCTCCCGACCTGGGGCAGTACTTCGAGGCGGGCGCCTTCGCGCTCCTCCTAACCACCCAGGACGCCGCCGAGGGGATGGCGTCGTTCCTCTCCAAGAAGGAGCCCGAGTTCAAGGGCGAGTGAACGGATAAATAGAGTTCGGGGCGGCTCCGGGCCGAATGTCTCCTCCGGAGATCCGCATGAAGCCGGAGCACGAGGAGCTCAGGGCGTGGGCGAGGGACTTTGCGGCCCGGGAGGTTGCGCCGCTCGCCGAGAGGATAGACAGGGACGACGAGTACCCGCGGCAGTTGATGAGGAAGATGGGGGAGTACGGCCTCCTCGGCATCAACGCTCCCGTCGAGTACGGGGGGCTGGGGCTGGACCTCCTCAGCTCGGTCGTCGTCGGCGAGGAGATCGCCAAGGTCAGTCTCTCGGTGGGGCTGCTCATCGGGGTCCAGTACGGGCTGGTCGGGTACCCTCTGGCGCAATTCGGTACCGCGGCCCAGAAGGAGCGTTTCCTCCCCGGGCTCGTGAAGGGGGAGCTGGTCGGGTCCTACGCGCTGACGGAGCCGGGCGCCGGCTCGGACGCCGCGAACGTCCAGACGAGGGCCGAGAGGGCCGGCGACGACGCGTACCGCATCAACGGGTCTAAGACCTGGATCTCGCAGGGCTTCTACGCCGACGTCGTGGTGCTCTTCACGAGGACGGGGAAGCCCGAGGAGAAGGCCGCCGGGATGACCACCTTCCTCGTCGAGCGAGGGACGAAGGGGTTCGAGGTCGGGAGCAAGCTGGAGGTGATGGGCGTCAGGGGCACGGGCACCGCCGAGCTGGTCTTCAGCGACTGCGTCGTGCCCTCCTCGAGCATGCTGGGCTCGCCCGGGGACGGCTTCCTGATAGCGATGGCGGTCCTCAACGAGGGCCGAGTGGGGGCGGCCGCCGGGGCGCTGGGCGTGGCCGAGGCAGCCCTCGAAGCCTGCATCTCCTACTCCAAGAAGAGGGTGCTCTTCGACAGGCCCCTCAGCAAGCTCGAGGCCATACGATTCCTCATCGCGGAGATGGGGACCAGGATCGAGGCCGCCAGGCTCCTGACGTACCGGGCCGCCTGCGTGCGCGACTCCGGGGAGGAGTTCACCAGAGAGGCGTCGATGGCCAAGCTCTTCTCGACAGAGACCGCCGTATGGGCGAGCGAGCGGGCGATCCAGATCCACGGCGGGATCGGCCTCTCCAAGCAGCTGCCGGTCGAGCGCTACCTGCGCGACGCCAAGGTGATGGACATCGTCGAGGGGACCTCCGAGGTCCAAAAGTGGATCCTCGCGAGGGAGCTCATCGGGACCTAGGTGGTCGTCGAATGAGGGGCGTAGCGATAGTCGGGATAGGTCACTCGAAGTTCGGCAGGAGGACGGACGCGGCGCTCGGCGAGCTCGCGTTCGAGTCGATAAGGGAGGCCGTGCAGGACGCGGGGGTCGAGAGGAAGCAGATAGAGTCGGTGACCCTGGGCAGCGCCGGCGGCTGGTACGAGGAGTCCCTCCCGGCGGTCATCGTCAACGAGTACGCCGGGTTCGAGAAGGTGGGGACCATGAGGGTCGAGGCGGCGTGCGCGAGCGGCTCCGCGGCGGTCCGGGCGGCCTATCTCTCCGTCGCCAGCGGCGAGGCTGAGGTCGCCCTGGCGGTCGGGCTCGAGAAGATGACAGAGGTGGACACCCTCACCTCCGTCGAGCTCATGGGGAGAGCCGGCTCATACCTGTGGGAGTTCGAGAACTTCGGGATGACGTTCCCCGCCTACTACGCGCTCTACGCCGTCGCGCACATGAAGAGGTTCGGGACGACCGAGGAGGACCTGGCCAGGGTGGCCGTGAAGGCGCACCACTACGCCTCGATGAACCCCCTGGCGCAGTTCCAGAAGGAGATCACCGTCGAGAAGGCGATGTCGTCCCAGGTCGTCTCCTGGCCGCTCAAGCTCTACGACGCCTGCCCGATAACCGACGGCTCGGCAGCGGTGGTCCTCGCGAGCGAGGAGGCCGCTCGGAGGCTCTCCGACACCCCGGTCTGGGTGAAGGGGATGGGGGTCTCCTCCGACTCGGCCAACCTCAGCAGGAGGGAGGACTACGTCGGCCTCCCCGCAACGGTAGACGCCTCCCGCAGGGCGCACGCGCGGGCGGGGACCACACCGGACGAGATGGACGTCGCGACCTGCCACGACTGCTTCACCATAGCCGAGATAATGGCCTACGAGGACCTGGGGTTCTGCGCCAAGGGGGAGGGGGCGAGGCTCCTCAGGGAGGGCCAGACCGAGATCGGCGGGCGGATCCCCGTCAACGTCGACGGCGGCCTCAAGGCGAAGGGCCACCCCGTCGGCGCGACGGGCGTCTCGATGATGGTCGAGGTGACGAAGCAGTTGAGGGGGGACGCCGGTCGGCGGCAGGTCCCCATCAGGCACGGGAAGGGGCTGGTGCACAACGTCGGCGGGACCGGCCATTACTGCTACGTGACGGTGCTCTCGAGGGACCCGTGACGGCGATGGACGGGGAAACCCCCACGCTGCGCTCGCGGAGGACGCTCTCGCTCCGCTTCAACCTGCCCATCGCGAGGACGCACCAGTTCTGGGATGCCCTCAGAGACGGCAGGTTCGTGACGACCGCCTGCAGGGACTGCGGGTGGATCGGCTTCCCGCCGCAGGCGGACTGCCCGTCGTGCATGGGCGCGAACGTCGAGTGGGTCGAACTGGGGACCGACGCCGAGCTCGTCACCTACACCCAGGTCCAGGTCACGCCGACGAGCTTCGTGGAGAGTGACCCCTACGTGGTGGGCATAGGCAGGCTCGAGCGTGGAGTGAAGGTCCTGGCGTGGGTCGAGGTGGAGACCCTCGACGTGCTGAGCCCGGGGGCGAAGGTCAGGATCGAGGCGCGGAGCGACCCGTCCGGTGCGCCCTACTACGTCTTCGTCCCCGTCGCCTAGAACTCGACGGGCACGGAGCGGATTATCTCCGCTATCCTCACGAACCGGTCCTTGTAGAAGAGTATCTTCGTGATGGAGCCCCTGAACTTCAGCTGCCCCTTCAGGACCGCGGCCTGGAGGTCGACCTCGCCCTTGGCCACCTTGGTCCAGACCTCGTAGGGCCCCTCGAACGAGAACTCGGCGACGGCCCCCGGCGCGGCCCTGGAGATGGACGTCACCCCGTCCTCGACCTTGATGAGGAAGAGCGAGCTCTGGTCGGCTGCGCTCAGGAGGACCGTCGTCTTGATCCCCTTGGTGTCCTGCTGCCACTTGGGGTCGGCGACGAGCCTCTGCTCGACCTCCTTGAAGAACTCGTCCGAGAAGTACTTTGCCATCTCAGCCACGGCTACCCGCCGGCCAGCCTTTTGAGCTTGCTGATGGAGCCAGAGACCCTCGTCGGGGCGAGCGAGGCCCCCTCGATCCTCAGCGAGAGCGCGCTCTCCATCTCGGCCCGCCTGAGGTGGTCGGACCTGACTATCACGCCGTCCCTGACCCAGACGACCCTGTTCTTCCCGAGGTCAGGGTACCTCTCGAAGATCATGCGCGTGAACTCGCGCTGCTCCTCCTGGTCCAGGGGCCGCTCGCACGAGAGCAGTATGTACCGCTTCCTCGCCCGACGGACCGTCAGGTCGCAGACCCTCCTTCCTCCTCCGTCGTCACCACGCGTCCTTCTCCCTCTCCCTCCCGCGCCTCCATCAGCCTCTCGTAGAACTGCCTGGGCTGCCCCTTCATCAGGAACGTCCGGGGCTTGATCCGGATCCTCACGGGATCGCTCTGCGACGTCGTGGCGACCCCCTTCACGAGGGTCTGCTTGTTGAGCCGGACGTAGAGCGCGCCGTGGTCGTCGAGGTACCCTTCGAGCTCCCTGAGGACCTCTCTCCTCCCGCCCTGCCCGAGGAGCGAGAAGAGCGCCCGGAACGAGGTCGACGCCTGCTCTCCGGTGAGGTGCCAGGAGAGGGCGAGGATGCGGTTCCCAAAGTGGCCCTCGAGGCGCTCCTCCTCCGGCCCCACCCCGATCGCGAGGCTGCTCGCTATGGCGTCGCGCAGCCGCCCCTCGTCCTCAGTCGCCTGCACGAAACAGGACACCTCGACCGCCTGGATCTCCCCTCTGGGCACGCCCCTCCAACCTCCCCTCTCGCTCTCCCGAGCGCCCGCGTCCGTTGATAACTTTATCAGCGCCGCGCGAGCCCCGGCGCGAAGGTCGAGCTGAGCGATCCATGAAGGGCAACCTCTGCGTCCTGGGCATCGAGTCTACGGCCCACACCTTCTCGGCCGCTGTCGTCACCGAGAAGGAGCGACTGCTCAGCGACGTCAAGGACGTCTACGTGCCGCCGGAGGGGTCGGGGATCCACCCGACCGAGGCCGCGAACCACCACTCGGCCGTCGCGGCCCGCATCATCCGGGAGGCGCTCGAGGCCTCTCGGGTCGACCCGAGGTCCGTCGACGCCGTGGCCTACGCCATGGGGCCCGGGCTCGGGCCGTGCCTGAGGGTGGGTGCCGTCTCGGCGCGAGCCATGGCGCTGGCCCTCGAGAGGCCTCTCGTCCCGGTCAACCACGCCATAGGGCACATAGAGCTCGGCTGCATGCTCACGGGCGCGACCTCGCCCCTCGTCCTGCTTATCTCGGGCGGCCATACGATGGTCATATCGTGCTCCTCCGGTATGTGGCGGGTCCTGGGCGAGACCCTGGACCTGACGCTCGGGCAGCTCCTCGACCAGCTGGGGCGGCACCACGGGTACGCCTCGCCCTGCGGGAGGAGGATCGAGGAGGCCGCGGCCCGCTCCCAGCGGTACCTGAAGCTGCCCTACACCGTGAAGGGGAACGACGTGTCGTTCTCGGGGCTCCTGACCGCGGCGAAGCGGATGGTCGACGGGGGCGAGCCCTTCGAGGACGTCTGCTTCTCGGTCCAGGAGAGCGCCTTCGCGACTACGGTCGAGGTGACCGAGAGGGCCCTCGCCTTCACGGGGTCCGACGAGGTCATGGTGGTGGGCGGCGTCGCGGCGAACCGGAGGCTCGCCGAGATGCTGACGATCATGGTGGAGCGACACTCCGCACGGCTCAGCGTCGTCCCGCTGCGCTACAGCGGGGACTGCGGCGCCCAGATCGCCTGGACCGGGCTCCTGGCGTACCGCGCGGGGACGACCATCCCCATCGAGAGGAGCGTGATACGGCAGTCCTGGAGGCTGGACACGGTCCCGCTCCCCTGGAGGACCGGCCCTTGAAGCTGGTCTACCGGGGGGCCGAGGCGGACGTCTTCTCGGGCCGATGGGCGGGGGAGAGGGCCATCTTCAAGTTCCGCAAGCCCCTCCCCTACAGGCACCCCAAGCTCGACGCCGAGATCCGGGCGCAGCGGACGGTCCGCGAGGCCGAGATCATGCACGACGCCAGGGGCGCGGGCGTCTCGACGCCGGTCCTGTACTACGTCTCGCAGCCCGAGTCGCTGATCGTGATGCAGGAGATAGAGGGCCCGAGGCTCAAGTCGCTCCTCCAGTCGGAGGCAGCGCCGGATCGGGGGGCGGGGTCGAAGGAGGCGGTCTCCTCGCAGTTCGGAGCCGCCGTGGGGCGGCTGCACCGGGGAGGGATGATGCACGGGGACCTGACCACCTCGAACGTCCTGGTGGACGGGACCGGCGTCCACCTCATCGACTTTGGGCTCGCGACGCACACGGTCAAGGTCGAGGACCACGCGGTCGACCTGAGGCTCATCAAGGAGACGCTCTCGGGGGCCCACTCGGAGATGGCGTCGAGGGTGATGGCGGCCTTCATGGAGGGCTACGCCGGGGAGGTGGGCGAGGCGAGGGCCGGGGCGGTCGGCAGGAAGCTGCTGGAGATCGAGAGGAGAGGGAGGTATGCGAGGCTCGAATAGCGCGCGGTCCGTTACCTTCGCGACCTCCAACCGAGGGAAGGTCGAGGAGGCCCGGGAGATCCTCTCGCCCTACGGCATCGCGGTCGAGCCGCTCGACGGGAAGGGGTTGGAGATCCAGGCCGAGACGGTCTCGGAGGTCGCCGCCTTCTCGGCGAGGGCCGCCGCCCGAAGGTTCGACCGGCCGCTGATCGTCGAGGACGCGGGGCTCTTCGTCGACGCCCTGCTGGGGTTTCCCGGCCCCTCGTCCTCCTATGTCTTCAAGACCGTCGGCATAGGCGGGCTCCTGGCCCTGCTCGAGCGGGCGCGCTCGAGGCGCGCGAGCTTCCGGAGCGCGGTCGCGTTCTGTGGACCCGCCTCCGAGCCGATCGTCTTCGAGGGTTCCGTCGCGGGCCGGATCTCCAGGTCGCCCGTCGGCGACCGAGGCTTCGGCTTCGACCCAGTCTTCGTCCCGTCGGGGACCAGGAGGACTATGGGGGAGCTTGCCCTGGAGGAGAAGTGCGCGGTCTCCCACAGGGGGCGGGCGCTCAGGCTGTTCGCCGCCTGGTACGTCGGACCGGGCCGTGGGCAACGGTTTTAAACAGGCCGACTTCGGAGTCTCGGCTGCTCAAGATTGGCACGCATTCATTCCCATCGGCACGGCAAGAGCCACCAGACCAGGCCCACGAGCAAGAGGCCTCCGAGCTGGCTCACCTACAGCGCCGACGAGGTCAGTTCGCTCGCGATAAAGATGGGCAGGGAGGGGCTCTCTCCCAGCCAGATAGGCGTGAGGCTCAGAGACGAGTACGGCATCCCCCTGGTCAAGCCGATCCTGGGCAAGTCGATCGCCACGCTCCTCCGGGAGAACAAGCTCGCCCCGGCGATCCCCGAGGACCTTCAGCACCTACTCGAGAGGGCGAGGAGGGTCCAGCTGCACCTGCAAACCTACAAGTCCGACAGGCGGAACGTCCGCTCGCTGGAGCTCATCGAGGCCAAGATATACCGCCTCTCCAAGTACTACAAGAGGACCGGGCTCATTCCCAGCGACTTCAAGTACGCCGCCGTTGTAGCCCAACTGAGCTAGGTGGAGGTCCGGCTACGGCGTGCCCGACCTCCAAGCGCTGACGAGCAGGGCATCGGACGCATCCAGGCTCCTCTCCCGCCTCGCGGCGGAGAGGAAGAGGGTGCTCGTGGTCACGCACATCGACGCGGACGGCCTCTCCAGCGGGGCGATTGCGTTCCAGACGCTGATCAGGGCCGGCGCGATCGCCTCGGTCCGGGCCATCCCCGACCTGGACCTGAGGGCGATAGAGGGTCTCGGGGCGGAGAAGTTCGACTTCTACCTCTTCACCGACCTGGGCTCGGGCCTGGTGGACGCGCTCGCGGCCGCGCTCGGCCAGAACTTCCTAGTCGTCGACCACCACCAGCTCCCGCCCGAGCACTACGCCCACCCCTGCGTGATCAACGCCTGGGCCTTCGGCTACGACGGGGGGACCGAGGTCTGCTCCTCGACGATGGCCTACTTCCTCGCCCTCGCATTCGGGGAGGCGAACAAGGACCTGTCCACCTCGGCGGTCGTGGGAGCCCTGGGCGACCGCCAGGACAACGGCCCGGGGCGCTCCCTGACCGGCCTCAACAGGAGGCCTCTCGAGGACGGCCTGGAGAAGGGCGTCATCGTCGTCTCCAAGGACTTTCTGTTCCACGGGCGCGAGACGCGCCCCATCCACGAGGCGCTGGCGATGACCTACACGCCCTACCTGGTCGGGCTCTCCGGCGCCAAGGACGCCTGCCTCGCCGCGCTGACCAACACCGGGTTCGTGCTCAAGGAGCACGGGAGGTGGCGCAACCTGGCCGAGCTCACCGACGGGGAGAAGGCGAAGCTCCTCGAGCTCCTGACCAGCTTCGTGGGCGCGGGGGCGGGAGGGTCGGCGGTCATCGCCGAGGTGATAGGCGAGATCTACTCGCTCCGCGACGAGGACGCCCTGACCCCGCTCCACGACGCGCGGGAGTTCGCGACCCTGCTGAACGCCTGCGGACGGATGGACGCCACGGACGTCGGGATCGCCATAAGCCTGGGCGACCGGGAGGGCGCCCTCGCCCAGGCGCTCCGGCTGACCGGGGAGTACCGCGTGAAGATAGGGAAGGCGCTGCAGACGATCCAGACCGTCGGAGACCGGATATCGACGCACGGGGACGTCGCGGTCGTGGTGGGCGACGAGTTCATCGAGGAGAGGATGGCCGGCTCCATCTCGTCGCTCCTCGCCTCCTCAGAGAGGCTCCGAGACAAGATGGTGCTGGTCCGGGCCCGCTCCGGCGAGACCGAGCTCAAGTTCTCCTGCCGCCTGGGCGACGCCTTCCCGAAGGAGGTCAACCTGGGGCTCGTCATGAAGGAGGCCGCCGAGCTCGTCGGGGGCGTGGGGGGCGGGCACCGCATGGCCGCGGGCGCCAAGATCTCGATCACCAAGGGGGACGAGTTCACCCGAGCGGTGCTCCAGAGGTTCTCCCAGTGACCTCCGCCGAGAAGATGACCGTCATAGAGCTCGCCTTCCGTTGCCTCGGCGAGAAGGAGGCCTCCTCCCTCGAGAGGGTCCTGGGTCCCGACAACCACAGGCTGCCCAAGGACCAGAGCATCGTCTCGGAGCGGAGCGGGAGCGTCCTGACCTTCACGGTCTCGTCGCCGCGCGCCTCGAGCTGCGTCTCCTCGGCCCTCGGCCTGCTCTCCGACGCCAGGCTCTTCTCTGAGGTCTGGTCCCTAGCGTCATGATTATCTCCCGGGGCTGCTCGGGGTCGCCGTAGCACCATGCTAGACGTCAACCTGGTCCGGGAGAACCCGGAAGTCATCCGGCGGGACCTTCGGAAGAGGGGCTGGGAGGAGAAGGTGCCGCTCGTCGCGGAGGCCGAGTCCCTGGACCGCGAGTGGCGCCTGCTCAAGAAGGAGGTCGACGACACCAGGCACCGACAGAACCAGCTCACCGCGGAGATAGCCGCGATGAAGAAGTCCGGGACCGACATAACGGCGAAGCTGGGCGAGGTGAAGGGCATCCCGCAGCGGATCAAGGAGCTCGAGGCCAGGGCCGAGGAGGCGCAGAAGAGGGTCAGGGACATCCTCATGGGGCTGCCCAACATCCTGGACGAGTCGGTCCCGGTCGGACCTGACGACAGCGGCAACGTGACCGTGCGGACCTTCGGCGAGCCGCGGTCGGCCGGGTTCCCGCTGCGCGACCACATCGACCTGCTCTCGGACCTGGGGCTCGTCGACATGGAGCGGGCCGCGAAGATCTCCGGGGCGCGCTTCTACTTCCTCAAGGGAGACGCTCTCCTCCTCGAGCAGTCGATCATGAGGTACGCGCTCGACACGCTGGCCCGGAGGGGGTTCACCCCCGTCGGGCCTCCACTGATGATGAAGAGGGAGGCCTACGCGGGGGTCGTCGACCTGAACGACTTCGGGCCCGTGATCTACAAGGTCGAGGGCGAGGACCTCTATCTGATAGCGACCTCGGAGCACCCGCTGGTCTCCATGCACATGGACGAGATCCTCGACGGAGAGTCGCTGCCCAGGCGCTACTGCGGGTTCAGCCCAAACTTCAGGGTCGAGGCCGGCGCCCACGGCAAGGACACGAAGGGCATCTTCAGGACGCACCAGTTCTACAAGGTCGAGCAGGTCGTCTTCTCAAGGCCCGAGGAGAGCTGGGCGATCCACGAGCAACTGATCGGGAACTCGGAGGCGATCTTCCAGTCCCTCGGACTCCACTACCGGGTCGTGAACGTCTGCACCGGAGACATGGGGACCGTGGCAGCGAAGAAGTACGACCTGGAGGCCTGGATGCCCGTCCAGCAGCGGTTCAGGGAGATGGTCTCCTGCAGCAACGTCACCGACTACCAGGCGAGGCGGCTGATGATCCGCTACCGCGAGAAGCCTTCGGCCGAACCCAGGCTCGTCCACATACTGAACTCGACGGCCGTCACGACCAGGGCCCTGGTCGCCATCGTGGAGAACTTCCAGCAGGCGGACGGCTCCATCCTCATCCCGGGACCCCTGGTGCCGTACATGGGTGGCAAGGAAAGGATCGCCTGACCGAAAGGCTGGGTTTTTAAGGCGGGAAAATCGGGGGGCGTTTCCTAGCTTGGTAAAGAAAGGAGCGGGCAAGGTAAAGGACAAGTGGAAGGCGAAGCAGTGGGTCACTGTGCTCGCTTCGCCGTCGTTCGGCAACGCGCCCATCGGCAGGGTCCCGCTCACCGACATCGAGAAACCGGGCGGCCGGGTCGTCGAGACCACGCTCTACGACATCCTGAAGCAGGACCCGCAGCACTACAGCTTCAAGCTCCACTTCCAGATCGACAGGGTGGAGGGTGACACGGCCTACACCGTCCTGAAGGGCCACGAGTACTCTCGGGAGTACCTCAGGTCGCTGATGCGGCGCGGCTCGTCCATGTCCGACTTCATCAGAGACTACAAGACCAAGGACGGCTACGTCGTGCGCGTCTACTGCATAGCGCTTTCGCAGGGGAGGATGAACTCCTCCAGGAAGCACGGCATCCGGGCGGTGATGGACCGGATCATCTCCGAGCGGGCGTCGTCGCTCACCTACGACCAGTTCGTCCAGGAGACCGTCCTCCAGAAGGTCGCCTCGGACGTCTACAACGAGGCCAAGAAGGTCACGCGGCTGAGGCACGTCGGCGTCAGGAAGACCAAGCTCGTCAGCAGGCCAGCGACGGCCCCGGCCCCGGCCCCGGAGCCCGAGGCCCTAGCCCCGCCTGCTGCCTGAGACGACCTTGAGTATGTCTCCGTTCTTGAGCGCGTAGTCCCCGGAGACCCTCATCCCCGTCCTGGCGTCGACCGCGTAGAGGAATCCCTTCGCCAGCTCGGTGTGGACCGTCCTCGCCAGGTCGAGAGCGGTCGAGCCCCCCCTGAGCACATAGGCGTCGGGGAGCACGTTCCCGTTCTTGTCGGAGAGCCTGGTCTCGTCCTCGACGGGGAAGACCACGATCGCCTTGAGGAGGCCGAAGTATGCCAGGTCGATGGCCTGCTGGACGCCCGTCGCCCCGTAGGGGTCGAGCACCTTCTCCTTGACGAGCTGCAGGGCCCTGGTCTGTTGCGGCGTCAGGTCGGGCCTGGCGACTTCGAACGAACCGTCGCCGGGGGTGTACCTGATCAGCCCGTGCTCCGAGGCCCTCCTGAGCAGGAGCTCGGCCTCGGCGGCGCAGGGCACGACGGGCGTCCCCCTCTCCTCCTCGAGCTTCCTGAGCGCCTCGACCCTCTCGCCGGCCCCGGGGAGGTCGGCCTTGTTGGCCGCTATGAGGCTGGGCTTGTTCGCCTTCCTCAGCGCCCTGACGAGGGTCATGAGGTCCTCGGTGCTCCACCCCAGTGGCTTCTCTGGCTTCAGGTGCAGGTGCAGGATGGCCGACTCGATGCCCTCCTCGTCGAGCCCCAGGCCGGATAGCCGCTGGGCCAGGTGGGCCACTATGCTCCCTCCCGTCTGCTCCGCCAGCCGGGCCGACTTCTCCCAGTCCTTGCCGATGATGCCCAGGACCCACAGGTCGAGCTCGTTCTCGACCATCCTGACGTCCCCGGCCGGATCGTTGGTCCCGGCCTCCACCTTCCTGCCTTCTTCGTCGGTCCCGCCGGAGGCGTCGACGACGTGGATGAGGGCGTCGGCCTGCCTGAGCTCGTCCAGGAACTGGTTCCCTCTGCCGCGCCCGGTGGAGGCCCCCGAGACGAGCCCCGCCACGTCGACGATCTTGACCGGGATGAGCCGGACACCATCGGTGCAGACCGAGTTCCTGGGGCTGTCGCGGACGTTCATCTCCTTGCAGACGCACCTGGTCCTCAGGTAGCCCATGCCCAGGTTCGGCGTTATCGTGGTGAACGGATAATCGGCGATGGGGACGTTCTTCAGCGTGGCCGCCGAGAAGAAAGTGGACTTGCCGACGTTCGGCTTACCGACAATTCCAACGAGCATGGCGGAGGTCGCTGCAGCTCACTCCGCCTCGTTATAATAGCAGTGGTACCGGTCCTCCCTCCTTCTTCCTCCCTCTCGTCCGCCGATCGCCCCCCCGACCACGCCCTCCCGCGCTCCGAGCTCGGAACACTTTCACCGGGCCGTCCCCCCACGCCGTCCGGTCCGCGACCTGGTCATCCCCTATAACCGGGGAGCGGCCCACCGCATCGCCTTGACCAAGGTGCTGGTCGCCGGAGGAGGGGCAGCGGGGGTAGCAGCGGTGATCTCCGCGGTCGACGCGGGCGCAGAGGTGACGCTGGCTGAGCGCTCCCAGCGCCTGGCCGAGGACAAGAGGTCCTTCTTGGACGTCCTCGCCGGCGCTTCCTCACGCCCCGGCACTTCGGAGCTGGGGGAGGTTCTTGCGGACCGCGGCGTGAAGGTCCTGCTGGGCGACCCCGTCGTCTCCGTCGATGCCTCCTCTCGTACCGTGCGGACCAGGAGCGGCAGGCTGGAATATGGCGCCCTCGTCCTGGCCAGCGGCTCGTCATGGCTCGACCCCGAGCTGCGGGGCGCCTCCAAGGATGGTGTCTTCTCCCTCAGATCCAGAGAAGGCTACTCCGACCTCCACGACTCCCTGGGTCGACTCGCCCGCCTCGCGATCATCGGATCGTTCCCGCTCTCGCTCATGGCAGCACAGGCCGTCGCGTCCAGGACGAGCGTCTCGGTCTTCGTCGGCGCCGGCCCGGTCCCCTCGTTCACCGAGAGGATGCTGTCGAGGGTCGCGGCGGCTGCGTCGGACTCGGGGGTCCGGGTGGTGCGAGAGACGGTCGAAGCGATAGTGGGCGTCAGGGCGGCCGAGGCGGTGGTCGCCGCGGGCTCGGTCCACCCGTGCGACGGGGTCGCTCTGCTCCCTCTGGGGGCGCCGAACCTCCCCGCGATTGATTGCGCTCGGGGAGGGAACGGCGGGGCGCTCGTAGACGGCTCGATGAGGACGGGGCTGAAGGGGGTCTACGCGGCCGGGGAGTGCGCGGAGGTGCGATGCGGATCGGGCTCGCTCCCCTGCAGGCTCGGCTCGTCCTCCGTGGCGATGGGCGAGGCGGCCGGGACCAACGCGGCGGGGGGGACCGCAAGGGCGGTGCTCTCCCGGTGCATCGCGGTCGACCTCTTCGGCGTCGAGCTCTGCACAGCCGGCGTCGACATCCTGGGGGCGAAGAGGCTCGGCCTGGACGCGGTCGAGCTGGCTGGTTACTCGGACGACCTCGACTCTTCGCTCATCTACGAGCGGTCGACCCGCGCGGTCCTCGGCGTCCAGCTGGCGGGCCGCGGCTCTCTCTCCGTGGCCGACTACGCCTCCTACGCGGTCTCGACGGGAGCCAGCCTCGATGACCTCCTCCGCCACGAATCGCCCCACCTCCCGAGCGCGTGCGCGTCCCGGTCTCCAATATCCTTAACAGGGGGACGGACGCGCGCCCCTGCAAGAGGATAGGCGCGTGGCGAACCGCAAGGTCCTTGTCTGCGACACCGTCGACGTGGCGTCCCTCGCCCTTCCCGCTGATTTTGACGTGGACTATCTTCCGAAGACGACCCCCGAGGAGCTGCTCGAGAAGATCGCCGCCTACGACGTGGTGGTTGTCCGGTCCCGGACGAAGATCACCTCCGCCGTCATAGACCGAGCCGCGAAGCTCAGGCTGATCGCCAGGCCCGGGACGGGCCTCGACAACATCGACCTGCGCGCCGCCAACTCCAGGGGGATCGAGGTCGTGAACAGCCCGGAGGCCCTGGTCGAAGCGGTCTCGGAGCACGTCATCGGGCTGATGCTCTCGCTGGCCCGGAGGACGCCCTGGGCGGACGCCTCGACGCGGTCCGGAGGGTGGGAGAAGGAGAGGTTCGTCGGGGTCGAGCTAAGGGGAAGGACGGTGGGCATAGCCGGGATGGGACGGATAGGGCGTAGGGTCGGGGAGATAGCGAAGGTCCTGGGCATGTCCGTGCTGGGCTACGACATCATCGAGATAGGCAGGGACGTCCTGGCCTCGATAGGCTGCACGATGGTCGACCTGGACACGCTCTTCTCCTCCTCTGACTTTGTCACGCTCCACGTCCCGCTCTCGCCCGAGACGCGCCACCTGGTGGACTCGCGGCGACTCTCGCTCATGAAGCCAGGGTCCTTCCTGATCAACACCTCCAGGGGAGAGGTGATCGACGAGCCCTCCCTCATCCAAGCGCTCAACTCGGGCTCGCTGGGCGGCGCGGCACTGGACGTCTTCGAGAAGGAGCCCCCCGGCGTCGAGCTCCTCTCGGCCCGGAACCTCATCGCGACCCCGCACATCGGCGGCCAGACCGCCGAGGCCCAGCGGATGGCGCTGACGGTCACCGGCAACAAGATCGCCCAGTTCTTCCAGCGAAGGGGCTGAGCCGGAGGAGGACCGTCTCCCGGGCGGTCCGGGAGGAACGACCTCCCGCACGCACGGACTGGAGGATGGGCTACGAAGATAGATTTATCTGCTCCTCAAGAAACGGGGCTCCGTTTAGGTTGTACTCGGAGATCGGAAAGTCCTGGCACAAGGTATTCCACGAAAAGGCGGGGGACATCTCGGCCCGGGCCGTCCTGCTGAGGAGGGGCCCGACGATAGAGCGGCTGGAGAAGCCGTCGCGGCTGG
>JBEKTS010000042.1:0-16780 GCA_049515775.1 Nitrososphaerales archaeon
TGGCCGCCTCCGGAGGGCTGGCGATAGCGGCGGTGACCTCGGTCTACGCCGCGCTGGTCTCCGGGCTGGTCGTCGGCGTCTCGACCTGCGGCGTCTGGGTCTTCGGGGTGGGGATCGGGAGGACCATCGGTGGCGCGAGGAAGGAGTACGAGGCGCTGGGGATATCCTGGATAAACAGCATCGCGCTATTCGGCGGAGTCGTGATGCCTCTGGTCTTCTCGGCCATCGTGGTGGGCCTCGGTTACGTGATCGCCTGGCTCCTCTGTGGGGCGCTGCTGGTCGGACTGACCATGCCGCTCCTGGCTCTGCGGAGCGAGGCAGGGACCTAGGCGGTCGCGCCGAGCCGGTCGGCCCACGACCGGGACGTCGTGTCCGCGAACCGGCGGGCGAGTGGGCGAGGGACGTCCAGAAGGGGCCGCCGACCCTCCCCATGGACCGGCCGTGCTAGTTCGAAGACAGAGGCTTGGCCGGGCGCGGACCGAGGTCGCCCCGTGGGAAGCGCGTCGGGAGACCACGACCGTCCGCGACGCTTAAATAACTTCAGGGCGATTAAATCGCCCAATTGGGCGAGAGCAGTTCAGGATCGACCGGTGACGGCAACACCACGGCATCCGGCCAACCTCAATCCGGGGATGGTTCCACTACCGCTTCGACCGAGACCCAGACGAACGACGGCTCGACCACTACACCCACCGGCTCGACAACCGGTACGAGCGAGTCGCAGACCCAGGATTCTAATCAGAACCCGTCAACGCAGGGCCAGCAGCAACAGACCGACGGGAAGGACGGACAGCAACCGCCACAGGACAACAATCCCGACCAGCCGACCGGGTCGGTCGACGGAGGCGCCGGGACGAGCACCCCTTCGTCGAATCCCACGGAGGACCAGTCCAACCCGGGGACGGACGGAGGGACGCCGGACCCGATCCCGGTCACATGGCCGACCGGACCCGGCGGGTCGACAGACAACCCCCCGGACGGCAACACCAGCCCTCCAGCCGGCGGCCCAGACCCGGGTGGCCAACAGCAGCCGCCGTCGGGCACGACACCCCAGACCACTCCGTCGAACCCTCCGGGCGGCCTCGGTCTCCCAGGAATCCCCGGCTTTCCCCCCAGCCTGACGGGACTCCCGAATCCGGGGGATCCGGGATACACGCTCGCCGGCTCCTGTATCGGTCTGAGCGAGGGATGGAGTGACGGATACAACGACGGGCTCAGCGGCGCCCCGGACAACAGGCGCAACGAGGCGTGCACCGCGTCCCAGCACGCCCCGACGGAGGACCCGGCCGTCGCCCAGTGGAACATAGACTACTCCAACGGCGTCGAGGATGGCTACCCGCTGGGCTACACGTACGGCTCCGCAGAGGCCCGTGCGATAGCGGCCGCCGAGGGGCAGACCGAGCCGAACCCGGCGGACGTGGCCGCGATGAAGTCCTCTGCCCTGCAGTATCTGTCGCAACTGCAGTCCGGTGGTTGCGCGCCCTACATGGCCGGCATCCCGCCGGGCGGGACCGCGCAGTCCTCCTCTTCATCGTCGTCATCAGCGCCCTCTCCCCCCTCCGGCTCGTCCTCGGGGTCTTCCGGCGGCTGCGACGCGTCGTCCTGAGCTCGAACGAGCCCGAAGACGACCGGGACCGTCACCATCGTCCCGTGGTGAGCGCTCGTCTCGCACGGACGGGTGATGTCGGGCTCCCTCCTTCCAGCTCGCACCGTGAGTGGAGGGCCGAGGGCCAACCCGGCTCGGCACCCAGGCGCTTCTGGCTATTCGATGAGCTCCGCGACGACCTTCCGGTGGCACGGATTGCCTGTCCGCTCGTAGCACAGCAGGGTGACGGCCCCCTTCCTCGAGTCCCTCCTGAGCTCGGCGAGCGCCGCCTGCCCAGCGGGGTTCGCGTCGAGCTCGGCCCGGAACTCGGCGACGAGCTCGTCCCAGGACTTCTCCTTGGAGCGATAGGCCCGGAGCAAGTCCCGGCTGGGCGAGAGGTCCCTCATCCACCTGTCGAAGCGATCCTTCTTGACGCCTCTGGGGTAGTATCGGGTTATCAGGACCCGGACGCCGTCTCCCTCCTCCTTCGGCTCGTAGATCGACTTTGTCTTCACGGCCAAGCGAATCGCAGCCTCTCCGGTTCCGGACTGCCGCCCGACGATATACGTTTCGACCACCGGGAGGCGCCGCAGGCCGGCGGGCTGTCGCCGGCGCGATCTGGCGGCCCTCGCTCCGGAGGTGTGAGGCCCGTAGGGGGGGTTTTGCGCAGGAATCCTCGTGCGCCTCCCTCCCTTCGAATCTTGCCGGAGGAAGTACTGAAGAAATCTGCGGCACGGGCTATCAAGGCCGCCTCTCTCGGTCTCCATGAGCCGGCAGAGCAGGGTCGAGGCCCTCGTCGGCGTGCTGCTGGCCACGAGGGAGGGCGCCACGAAGATGCGGGTCATGTACGAGCAGGGCATCACAGCCTCCCAGGCGACGGAGTGTCTGTCGTTCCTCCGCATCTCGGGATTCGTCAAGAGGGAGGAGGGGACGAACGTCTTCAGACCGACGGAGAAGGGGATCAGCCTGCTGGAGGACTACGAGCGCCTGAGCGAGGAGATCGGCTGGCGGATTACGGCCTGACGGCGCTTGGCCCGGCTCTCTGCTGCGTGCGGGGGCTGCCGGCTACCTGGCGAGGTCGAGGAGCCTCTGCCTGAGCTTGGCTGCCTCGAGGACGTCGATGGTGTCCCCGCCCAGCTTGTAGCTCTCCAGCGCCTTCACGCTGAACGGCAGAGCCTGCTGCGCCTTGAGTCTCACGTCGAGCTTCTGCGAGAAGACCCTCTTGACCGCCTCGAGATAGGAATCGCCGCAAGACTTGTAGTCCTCGAGCTTGCGGTGGCACTCGGCCATCCACTCGCAGAGCTCGATCCTCTCCGACGGAGACTTGCTCTCGTCGGAGGCTTCGTCCTCCAGGAGGGAGATAGCTCTCCCGTATTCGCGACCGTTCATGAGGACCATCACTTCCCTTAGGCTCATCTGTTTTCGTCGACCGGGCATCGTTCGCCTCCTCTCGATGAAATAGCGCAGGGTGAGGATTGCTACACCCAGGGCTCAAATCCCGCACGGAGGGAGAGGAGGAGGGGAGGGCGGCTCGAGCGACGGCGTGGTGCCTCCGTGGGACCCAGAGCGGCCCACGCCGTGAAACCTCCTTATAGCCCGAGACCGTCTCTCCGAGAGGACGTCCATCGTGAAGCTGAGACTGCTCTACAGGGTCACGGCCAGGCCCACCGGCGTCTCCCGGTTCGGAGACACCCCCTACGGCTCCAGGTCGGACTACCACCTCGAGGGCGAGGTCGTCGGCAGGGTGAGCGGCAGGTTCCGAGCGGTCGACTACGGCCTCGCGGCCCCGAAGGGCGTCCATCCAGTCTCCCTCCACGTTCACGAGACGATAGAGACGGACGACGGGCTGGTCTCGGTCATGAGGAGGGGGTACGTCGTCCCGGAGGAGGGGCGCGGGCGCGTGAAGGCGACGTGCACGTTCCAGACGTCGAGCAAGAACCTCGGGTTCCTCAACACGACCGTGGCCCTCGCCGAGGGGTACGCGGACGAGAAGAGAGGGCTGAGGCTCTCGGTCTTCGCCCTGGAGTAGGCAGCCGCCCCTCCGGCGGGCCGCCTCCGTGACGGCCGTGCGGTCACAGATCGGGGTGCGACCGGCCCCACCTGGTCGCCCTCTCGTAGGCCAGGGCCGCCGAGAGCAGCCGCCCCTCATCGTAGTGGTCGGCGACGAGCTGGAGGCCGACCGGGAGGCCGTCGGAGAACCCGCAGTTGATCGACAGGGCGGGATGGCCCGTGAAGTCGAACGGGGCGACGAACCGCGTCATGGCCACGTCCAAGTCGACGCCGCGGCCATCGATGGGGACGCTCCTGGTCCCGTGCTTGGGAGCCACCATCGGCTGGCACGGGGTGACGACCAGGTCGAGCCCCCTGAAGAGCGCCCTCATGCGCGGCAGGAAGGCGCCGCGCCACCTCTGCGCCCGGATGTAGTCCACGGCCCTCACGCGGAGCCCCTGTTCCAGCAGGGCCCTCACGTCGGGCTGGTACTCTCCGGCCCTCTCGCGGAGCGAGTCCTCGTGGTACGCCGACGACTCTGCGAAGTCGATCAACGCGTGCGCCTCGAGGACCTCGTCGGCCATCGGGAACCTGAAGTGCTCGACCACGGCCCCGAGCCTCGCGAGCTCCTTGATCGCGCGCCCCACGGTGCTCCGCACCCCCTTGGTCAGCGGCTCGAAGAAGTAGTTGCTCGGCACCCCCACCCGCATCCCCTCCAGCGTGGCGCGGCGGGCGAGAGACAGGTAGTCGGGGACCGGCCTCGCCGAGGAGGTCCTGTCCCTGGGGTCGCGCCCCGAGATCACCGTCAGGAGCAGCGCGCAGTCCTCGACCGTCCTGGTTATCGGCCCGACGTGGTCGAGCGACCAGGACTCCGGGAAGACGCCGGCCCTGCTCACCCTGCCGTACGTCGGCTTCAGGCCGACGACCCCGCAGAAGGACGCCGGGATCCTTATCGAGCCTCCCGTGTCCGAACCGAGCGAGGCGAGCGCCGACCCGGCCGCGACGGCGGCGGCCGACCCCCCACTGGAGCCTCCGGGGATGCGCGTCGGGTCCCAGGGATTGCAGGTCGGGGGCGTGATCCCACCCAGCGCGAACTCGTGGGTGTTCGTCTTGCCTATCACTATCGCGCCGGCCTTCTTCAGCCGAGCGACGACCGAGGCGTCGCCCTTCGGGACATAGGACGAGAGCAACCTCGAGCCGGCGGTCGTCCTTATCCCCTTCGTCTCCATGAGGTCCTTGATCGAGACGGGGACGCCGTGCAGCGGCCCCAGCCTATCTGCCCCGCTCCTCGTCCGGGCGTCGGCCCTGCGCGCCTCCTCCGTCGCCTCGCCCCTGCAGACCGTAACGTACGCCTTGAGGACCCCGTCGGTCTCGTCGATCCGGGACAGGAGCGCCCCGACCAGCTCCTCCGAGGTGATCCGCCCGTCCCTGATCGACCGGGCCGCGGAGATCGCGGTCAGGGAGCGGAGGCCGATGGAGGAGGTGGCGCCCCCGCCTCCCATCAGCCTTCCCTCCCGTCCGTCTCGTCCTGCAGGAGGTCGAGGAGGAAGGTCGTCGGCTCGTCCTTCTTGTAGAGGCGGACCCTCTTCAGCCGCGGCTCCTTGTCGCCCATGCCGTCAGCGGGAGGCCCCAGGCCGTCTAATAAACGAGGACCGGCCCGCCGCCCTGGTCGTTTTCGCCCCGACGGGCGCGGTTAAGCCCTCGGCCCGTCCGTCGGACCGGCCGGCAAACCCTTAACTGGCGAACCGGCGTCTCGGTAGTGTCAGATGCCAGTCATCCCCGCGGAACGCCTGCTCTCCTTCACGTGCGAGATCTTCCGGTCCGCGGGAAGCTCCGCGGAGGACGCGGCGCTCGTCAGCGACCACCTCGTCGAGGCGAACCTCGCGGGCGTGGACTCCCACGGGGTGGTGCGCGTCCCCGAGTACGTTGGGAAGCTCGAGCTCTGGAAGAAGGAGGCGGCGACCGGGTCCGGGGGCGAAGGGGCGCCGTCCTCCCCTCGCCTCAACCCCGACGCCAGGGTCAGGACGGTGCGCGAGACTCCCACGACCGCCGTGGTCGACGGAGACTGGGGCTTCGGCCAGGTCTGCGCCACCGCCGCGATGAAGTTGGCGATCGCCAAGGCAAGGTCGTACAGCGTGGCGTTCGTCGCAGGCCGCCACACCGACCACGTCGGGCGGGCCGCCGCCTATCCTCTGATGGCGGCGAGGGAGGGCCTCATCGGCATGACGTTCGTGATGGTCAACCCGGTTATGGTCCCGCAGGGCGGCAGGGCGGCCCTGCTCGGGAACAACCCCATCAGCGTCGCGATCCCCAGCGGGACCCCGGGCAAGCCCATCTTCGTCGACGTCGCAATGAGCGTCGTCGCAGGAGGAAGGATCATCGTGGCCCAGGACAAGGGCGAGAGAATCCCGGAGGGCTGGGCCGTCGATTCGAGCGGGAGGCCGACGACCGACCCGCTGGACTTCACCCAGAGGGGGGGAGCGCTGCTGCCCGTCGGGGGGCACAAGGGGTACGCGCTGAGCCTGGTCAGCGAGACGCTGGGCGGGATACTCAGCGGCGCTGGGGCGCTCTCCCACCTGGAGAGCAACAACGCGTTCATGCACGTCGCGCTGGACGTCGGGGCGTTCCTCCCGCTGCCGGAGTTCGAGGCCCAGGTCCGCCAGATGGTCTCGGAGATCAGAGCCTCCCCGCGCAGGGTCCCCGAGGAGGAGATACTGGTCCCCGGAGACCCGGAGTACAGGATGATGGAGCGCAGGCGGAGGGAGGGCATCCCCCTGCCCGAGAAGACGTGGAGGGACATCGCCGCCGTGGCGGAGAGGTACGGGGTGACGCCACCACCATCATCGCCTCCGGCGTCCTAGGGCCGGTCCGCCCCTGGACGGGACTCGCCGGCACGGCGGCGGTCCAGGCGGTCACTCGACCCGGCTCATGGACCGGAGGAACAGGGCGATGAAGGCCGCGCCCGGGTCGACCCGCCCCCTGCTCCTCTCGCCGATGTAGCTGGCCCTTCCGACCTTCGCGACCATGCCAGCGGTAGAGTCGGAGCCTGCCTCGGCGGCCGATGCCGCGGCGGCGAGCCCGCGCCCCAGACCGCCTCCCTCGGCGGCCGATGCCGCGGCGGCGAGCGCCGCGGGCTCGAGGGCGTCCAGGAGCGTCTTGTCGCCCACGGCCGCGCCGCCAGCGGTCTTCACGGCCGCGAGCATCGCCTTCAGGATGGTCGCCAGGCCCCCGGCGTCGAGCGTCCTCCTCCCCTCCATCGCCTTCCCGGCCTCGGTCAGGGCCGAGCCGAAGAGGACGGCGATGGTGGAGCCCACCTCCATCGAGAAGGTGTCCCCGGCCACGGCGAGCACCCTCCCGACATCCAGGTCGCCCTCGCGCGAGAGCCTATCCAGGACGAGGTCGAAGCCCTTCGAGATCGAGACTCCAAAGTCGGCGTCCCCCGCCATGTCCAGCTCCGAGAGATAGTCGGCCCGCCGGGCGACGGCCCCGGCCGCCCGCGTGAACATCCCGCGAAACTCCGCCGCGGTCGCCTCGTCTGGGACGGCAGCTCAGCTCCAGGCGTGCCATGCCGGCGCCTCGGTCGGCTCCGCCAGCAGGGTCTCGAGCTCGTCGTCCAGCCTGAGGAGGGTGAGGTGGACCCCGGCCATCTCCATCGACGCGGTGTACTCGCCGACGTAGGAGGCGGCGGTGACGACCCCGAGCGATTCCAGGTGCCTGCGGACGTCCCTGTAGAAGATGAACTTCTCCATGTTCGAGGTCCCGCCCATTCCCTGGGCGAGGACTGCGACCCTCTCCCCTCTCGAGAGACGCAGGTCCTCGGCGATGCGACCGACGAGGTACTCGGAGAGCGCGTCTGCGGTCATCATCTTTGCGCGCTCGACCCCGGCCTCCCCGTGGATCCCTATGCCCAGCTCGAGCTCGTCGTCCCCTATTGTGAACGTGGGTCGGCCGACCGCCGGGATGACGCAGGGCGCGAGGGCGGCCCCCATCGACCCCGCGTTCGCCACCACGGTCTCGGCGAGGGCCTTGACGTCGGCGAGGGAGGCTCCTCCCGCGTCTCGCTCGGCCCTGGCGCCCGCTATCTTCTCGACCAGGATGGCCGCGCCGACTCCCCGCCTCTTGCTCTTCTCCCTGATGGAGACGTCGTCGTTCACCAGGACGCGCTCGGTCGCGATCCCGGCCTCCCGCGCCTTGCGCTCGGCGAGGCCGAAGTTCAGGACGTCCCCTCCGTAGTTCGGGAGGACGAGGAGGACCCCGCAGCCGCCGTCGGCGCTCTGGATCGCCGTCAGCACATCCCCCGTCGCGGGCGCGGAGAAGACGTCTCCCATGGCCGCCGCGTCCAGCATCCCCCGCCCGACGTAGCCGACGTGGGCCGGCTCGTGACCCGAACCGGCTCCGGAGACGAGGGCGACCTTTCCCCTGACGGGGCCGTCCTTCCGCAGGACTATCCTCTTGCCGGGTATCCTGCGCAACACGCGCGGGCACGAGAGGACCATGCCCTCGAGGGCGTCGTCCGCGACCGACTTGGGGTCGTCTAGGAGCTTCTTCAACGCGGTCCGGTCCCTCCAAGGGGCCGGCGGGTTATATGCGTGCGCGAGGGGCCGGAGCGCACGGCGGGTTCGGCGTCTTCGGGTCCCTGCGAGGGCTGAAGCATCGAGCGCCCCCTCGATCCCGACGGTCGGGCGTCTAGTTGTAGCCGTTCTGCCTCAGCCAGGAGTGGATCGCGAGCGAGGCCATCGCCTCCATCGTCGTCTTCTTCTCCTCCGCCGCCTTCCTGAGGCGGTCGGCGACCCTGGGATCGAGGACCACCTCTAGCCTGACCGCCCGCAGCATCTCGGTCTCCCTCTTGATCTGCTCCATCGGCTTCTGAGGGGCCATGACGAAGTGCTCCACGACCCTCTCGGCCTCCTGCCTGGGGAGCTCCGCTATCGTCTCGGCCAGGGCGGAGAGCTTCTTGGCTCGACTCCCCTCGGTGAGCCGTTGGACGGAGGGGGCGTCCTCGGCCTTGGCCAGGTACGCGGCGTGCTTGATCGGAAGGACGCCCTCCCTCCTCTCCTCCTGGGTAGGGGCCTGCTTCACGCTGATGGGCGACTTTGAGACCTTCCGGATCGTCCTCACGGCCTCGATCGCGGCGATGCGGTCCTCGACGTAGGCCCGCGACTTTCCTATCGCCTTGGCCATCTGGTCGACCGACGAGTAGAGGGCAGGATTGAGCTTCTTGAGCTTCATGAGGGCGTCGTACTCCTCCTCGGGCTCGACGTCCCTGCGCTGGATGTTCTCAACGAGGGAGATGATGAGTGCCTCCTCGTCCCCCATGGTCTTGACGACGGCCGGGACCTTCGTCTGCCCCAGCCGCTTCGCGGCCTCGAACCTCCTGGACCCCACGATGAGCTCGAAGCGGCCGTCGACCGGTCGCACCAGCAGGGGCTCGAGTATCCCGTTGTCGCTGATCGACTGCATGAGGTCGGCGACGTCCCCGGGGTTCCTCCGGACGTTCACCCCGCTTACGAATATGGCCGAAGTCTCGACCTGCTGCAGCACGGTGGGCCGGCCCTGGTAATCGTTGGCGCCCGGTCGCTCCGGAAGGACCTTTGCTCCGCTCAAGGTTTCGGGTCCAGTTCACTTCTGGGGGGCTAAAAACCCATCTCCGGGAGCGGTTTTAGGTCCAGGAGGGCCGGCCGGAGCGCGCCCGAGGGGCGAGATCCGAAGGACGCGCCTTCCGGAGCCACCAACCCTTATCTACAAAACGGGGGCAAGGACCCCAGTGCCAGCGAACGAGCCGAGGTCGGCGGGAGCGAGGGTGGTCCTGGCCGTCTCCATCGGCGTGGTGGCGCTCGTGGCCGTCTACTCCCTCGAGGGCCTCGGAGTGATACCGCACGAGATCGCGCCCACGGTGATCTACAGCGTCATCGTCCTGCTCATCGGCATCTGGATAGTCAACATAGCGGGCCAGCTGACGCTTCGGGTCCTGCGCCCGAGGGCGGGCAGCCACGCCTTCACCGTCAGGAACGTCGTCCTGGTGCTGGGGTACAGCATAGTGGCGATAGCGATCCTCTCGATCTTCGGGGTGAGCCCGGACGTGGCGCTCGCGGGAGGGACCGTCACCGGCCTCGTGATCGGGTTGGGCGCGCAGCTCGTCCTGAGCAACTTCTTCGCCGGCCTGGTCATTCTGGTCACGGGCTTCATAAGCGTCGGGGACGAGGTGCGGTTCCTGACCTCGCAGCTGCCCTACCAGGCCGCGACGCTCCCGGCCTACAAGTACTTCTCAGCGGACTATGTCAACTACGGCTACAAGGGGCGGGTCGTCGAGGTCGGCCTGATGTCCTCGACCTTGATAACGGACACCGGGCTCGGCATGAAGGTCCCGAACCAGATCATACTCAACTCGGCCGTGGTGGACTATCAGCCGGCGCAGTCCACGACCAGGACCCTGCAGGTCAGGTACGAGTTCAGCATCTCCTTCGATCCCTCGGTGGTCCTTGCGCGGGTCAGGGAAGCGCTCTCCGGGGTCGAGGGGGTCGAGAAGGTCGTCTTCAACGAGCAGAGCGACAAGGAGTTCCTGATAGTCCTGGTCGAGTTCGTCGTCCCCATCCAGGAGGACTGGAGCCTGCTCAAGTCCGAGATACTGCTCAGGCTCGCCCGGCTCCACCGGGAGCTGAAGGCGGAGCAGGCGGCGGCCACGAAGCCCGACGTCGGGAGGCCCTAGGGCGAGGGCCGTCCCGGCCGCTCCCAGGTCGCGCGCCGAGCCTTTTGCCGTCTTGCGATCGTCGGCCTAGGCCGGAGAGGTGATGACCAGGTCGAGCGGGCCCGTGTAGTGCTTAAAGCACCTGTCGAAGGCGTCCACCGACCCGGACGAGCAGAGCTGGACCTGGAGCGTGATCGTCGCGCTCGACTCCGGCGGGACCCCGTAGTAGAACCCCTCGTCTGCGAGGGTGGCGTTGCCCGCGGTCGAGACGCACCCGGCGCAGGCGAGCGTGTCGACGTAGAAGACGTCTCCCGAGCCAACGCTGAAGTAGTGCGGTCCGGTGTCGTTGTTCACGACCGTTACCTCCACCTGGATGGGGTTCGATGAGTCCGTCGTCGGGGTCCCCGGGTAGGCGGCCGGCGAGCGGTCGAAGTACGTGGGCGTCACTGGGTTGAAGATGAGCGTCCCCTGCCAGTAGGACTCCGAGACCGCTATGCCGGTGATCTGGACCCTCTCGGGGAGAAGGAAGTAGACCCCGGCGATGGCCGAGAAGACTATCAGGAAGAGCAGCAGCACGGCCAGAGGACCCGCGGAGCTGGACCGCTCCCCCCGTGAGCGCCGGCGCCGGACCGCCGTCACGATGAGCAGGATGAAGAAGACCGGTATCAGCACGAGCACGCCATAGATGCCGTAGTCGGTGACGGTCTCGAACGAACCCGTGCGCACGCTGGTTGTGGTGCCGTTCGAGTAGATGATGAGCGACTGGCTCGTCGTCGTGACCAGCGTCGTCGTGGTCGAGGTCAGCAGACCCGGGGTGGTAGTGACCGTGATGACGGGGGGCGGACCCGAGGTGTAGACGCCGCCCGATATCGCGCCCGTGTTGTTCACCATCCCACCCACGCAGTAGATGTAGGTCGAGGCGACGCACGACTGGTCGTAGGCCAGCTCCGGGAACCGCGTCGTCGCCTGCCACTGGCCGATCTGCGAGGTCGAGACCGCCGCGAAGTAGACGGACGAGTTCGCGCTCGTGTAGGTCACCCCGGGAGCGCCCGCGGCGTCCCTCTGGCCCGCGACGCAGTAGTCGTATCCCGAGAGCGCGACGCAGGACTGGTGGGCGACGTCGAACGGGTATCCGGGGCCGGTCTGCCACTGGCCGATCCCCGAGGTCGAGAGCGTGGCGAACGCGGTGGCGTTGGTGGGGGTGCCTCCGACCACGCGCCCTCCGACGCAGTAGACGGTCGAGGAGGCCGCGACGCAGGCCTGGTCCTCGACCGCACCCGGGTACTGCGTGGTCGCCTGCCAGCTGCCTACACCCGAGCCGGATAGGGAGGCGAAGTAGGCGGGCTCCGGGGCGGCCCCCGTCGCGGTCCCACCCAGGCAGTAGAGGTAGCCGGAAGAGGCGACGCAGGAGAGGTGCTCCGCGGCCACGGGGTACCTGGTCGTCGACTTCCAAGGACCGATCCCGGAGCTAGAGAGGGAGGCGAAGTAGGTCGAGGACGTGTCGTTGCCGGGTCCGTAGGCACCCTCTCCGCCCACGCAGTAGACGTAGCCGTCCGACGAGACGCAGGCCTCGCTGTTGATCAGCAGCGGATAGTCCGGACCGGCCGACCACGGCTTGATCCCGAGGTCCGCGATGTCCGCGTAGACCGTGGCGTTGGTGGTCCCGCTCCCGTCCTTCCCGCCTATGCAGTATAGGTATCCTTCAGAGGTCACGCACGAGGTCGATGCGATCCCGAGGCTGCCGTTACTGGGAAAGCCGGTGTAGGGAACCGTCGGTGGGTAGTTGGCGATGGACGTCCAGGCGGCGACCTGCTGGGCCCTGGCGGCTGGCGGCGGTGCCATCGAGAGGAAGACCAGGAACGAAGCGAAGGAGAGCAGCAGCAGGACGCGCTGCCAAGCACGCGACGCTCTCAACGGGACCGAGAAAGCCGACCGCGCGTATATAAGGGTAGAACCGACCCCGGTCTCATCGGTCCGGCTCCACCTGAACCGAGCACGGCCTCCCCAAATGGCGGCAAAACGCTTGAATAGCCCAACGTCGATGCGCTGGCCAAGCACGGGTTGATGAAACACAGCGCTACCCACCACCGCGGCGCGATGGTCCTGCTCTTCCTCGGCATCCTGCTCGTCGCTTCCCTCCGGGCGATCCCCGCCGCCGGCGCCCAGGCCACTGCGACGACCAGCACCTCGGAGACCTTGAACATACCCCCGCCGACTGGGTGCACCACCCAGGGCGACGTCGCGCCCGCGTCGCTCGCGGGCAGCCTCGCGGCGCCGGGGATAAAGCCGACGACCACCGACGTCTTCAGCTTGAGCTACCCCGACAAGACGGTGAGGTACTCGGCCTACGCCTTCCTCGCGAGCCTCGCCCTCATCGGCATCATGATACTGGTCGGGATCGGGCTCGTCATAGCCCACTTCGTCCAGAGGAGGACGCCCCTGGCGCCGGGTGAGAAGAGATCGCACGCGACGAGGAACGCCTACCTCGCCGTCTTCGTCATCCTCATCCTCGTCTGCGGTGCGTCATTCTACGTGATCTACCCGTACCTCGCGGACAAGAACAGCAGCCCTCCGCAGGGGCAGCTGCAGAACTTCCTAACGCCGGCGACCCCGATCCCTCTCCTACCCCTCGGGGTCGAGACCAACAAGGCGCAGACCTACCCCAACGGGCAGGTGACGTTCCTGGGAGGGAACTTCAGCACGACCACGGGGACCGCCGTGGAGGTCGTCATCATCCCCGACTCCGAGGCGAACGACTGGGTGGACGAGCTCCGCAACGGCACCCTGAACGGGCAGTCCGGGTGCCCGACGATGGGCGACCTGACCGTCCTCTACGACAGCGGCCCCACGACCTCTGGCGCATTCAGCGTGCAGATCCCTCCCGTGAGCCACGACACCAACTACGACCTGGTCTTCGCCAACCCCTCGGGCTCCAACAGCACGACCGTGATCGCGAACGTCTACTACGGTCTGCCGGGCTGACCCCTCTCGGTTATCGAGACGGACGCCCGCGACCGGGTGTACGAGGCCCCAGCTTCATCCGCTACCGGGCGAGAGCTTCGCGGTCGCCACATCGTATTCCGACAGCTTGTCTTCGAGCTCGGAGAGCTTCTGTCGAAAGCCTGGGGTCCCGAAGACCTCCGCGAACGCGCGCATGCCCACGTACAGGCCGTAGTCGACGGGGTCGGCCCCTTCGGGGATCTCGTTCATGCGGGCCAGGTGGGCCATCCCCATCTTCTGGATCTGAGAGTAGACCTCGAAGGCAGCCGAGAGGCCCTTGTCCCTCGGTCTAAAGTCGAGCAGGTCCGCAGGGATGTAGCGGGCGGCCGTGGCGCGGTACATCCTCTTCTCGAGATTGCCCGACCTCCTGGTCTTCGTGACCTCGACCATGCCCACCGACAGGAGCTTCTGCATCCTCTTCCAGACCGTCACGGTCGGGATGTTCAGCCTCTTCGCCAGCTCCGTCACGGAGTACTCCGACGAGACCAGCTCCTTCAACATCAGCTGGTTCTTCACGTCCGAGGCCAGGGCCGTCCCCCGGGCGTCGAGGAAGATGGTGAGTTTCATCAAAGGGAAGCGCTTCCCGCATTCATATATCGGTTTTGAGAGTAAGGAGCGGACCGAAAGACGAGGCGCGGGGAGGCGACCGCGCCAAGGAATAAATATGGTTTGGAGGGCACAACGCGAAGAATGCGGGAGAGCCTACCGCAGAAGACGATCTTCGACCGGATGGAGGCCAAACTCTACTCCGCGGTGATCTCCGACGTGCTCGATGACATCGGCCTCAGGGACCATACGCTGAACGACCTCATCGGGCCCATTCGTGCGGACATGGTCCTGGCGGGACGGGCGAAGCCGATGCTCGCCTCAAGGGTCTTCGAGGTCCCTGACGAGCCCTACAAGGTCATGATCAAGGCGCTCGACAGCATCAAGCCCGGCGAGGTCCCGGTCATGGTGACCAACAATGACTCCAGCGCGGCGATGTGGGGGGAGCTCCTCTCGACCGCGAGCCGCGCGCGGGGCGCGCGGGGGACGATAATCGAGGGTCTCGCCAGGGACACCCGCCAGATCCTGGAGATGGGCTTTCCGCTCTTCTGCACGGGGACGTCCCCGGCCGACTCCAAGGGGAGGTCCGAGGTAATCGAGTTCGACCGTCGGATACGCTGCGGGGGCGCCTCGATCAACCACGGGGACATCGTCTTCGCCGACGCCGACGGGATCGTGGCCATTCCGCAGGACGTCGAGGACGAGGTGCTCGCCCGGGCCTACAAGAAGGTCAGCAGGGAGAACGGGGTGCGGAGGGACCTGCTGAGGGGCGAGCTCCTCGGCGACGCATGGCGGAAGCACGGGATACTCTAGGCCAGGGTCTGCGCGCCGGCTCCATCGGAGGAGGGGCGCGAGGCACCCCATTCAGGCGGCGCGAGGGTCATCCAGCTTCCAGTGCTTCCTCGTGAAGCTCTCGTAGATCCCTTCGGGGATCACCTTCTTCAGCCTGATGGCCCCCCTCTCCCTCCCTATCGTATACCTGAGGCGGGGCGAGCTCGAGTTAGCCACGCGGAGGACGAGGTCCGCCACCAGGCGCGGGTCGAGCGCCTTCGCCCTGTGCTCGCCCTCTCTGACCGTCGAGGCGTTCTTCCTCGGCGCGTCGTAGTCCGGGATCCGCGCGCGGACCGGGGTCTCCGACTTGAAGAGACCGGTCTTGAAGAACCCCGGCTCGATTATCGAGACCTTGACGCCGAACCCCGCGACCTCGAGGCGCAGCGTCTCGGCGTACCCCTCTAGGGCGTGCTTGGTCGCGACGTAGACGCCCTCGAAGGGGCTGGGCAGGAGCCCCCCCACCGAGCCCATCATGACTATCCTTCCAGAGCGCCGTTCGCGCATGGCCGGGAGCACCTCCCGGGTCACCCGCATGACTCCGAAGAAGTTGGTCTCGAACTGCGCCTTCGCCTCCTCGACGGACGTCTCCTCGATGGCCCCCGACATCACAAACCCTGCGTTGTTCACGAGGAGGTCGATCCTCCCCGCCCCGTCGAGGACCGACCTGACGCAGGCGCTGACCGATTCGTCCGAGGTCACGTCGAGGGCGAGCATCCGGAACCCGTCCGACTCGGGGCGCTCCGGCCTCCTGGACGTGCCGTAGACGTCGAAACCGTTCCCCGCGAGGAGGGTGGCGATCGCCTTGCCGAAGCCCGACGACGCGCCCGTGACGAGGGCGACGCGCGAAGCTCCCATGTGGGCTCGCTCCTGCCGGCCCTCATATCCCTTCTGGAGCAGCGCGCTGCGCACCCCGGATGCGGCGTCCCCGGTCGGGGCCGGAGGGGTGGGAGGAGAGGAAGCCGTGGGGGGCTTCCTCTCTCCCAGTCTACGTTGTCCAGGGGTTCTCCGCGGCCGCGTTCAACCCCGCTATGCGACCGAAGGCGCAGCTCTCCGTGAGATTGCCGCCGCCCTGGTACAGGTACCCATAGACAGACCCAAGCTCCCCTGCGCTGTACAGCCGGGGGATCGGGTTGTAGTCAGGGTCGCATACGTGCGCCGTCTCGTTCCTTATCGGACCGCCGTTGGTGTTGGGGCCTGCGGGCCAGAGTGGAAGAGCGTAGAAGGGCGCAGTCTGGACGGGTGCCATCGTCGATGCGGCCCTTCCGAAGACGGTGTCGCCCTTGCCGGCCGCGCAGTCGGCGTTGTACTGGTTGAGGGCGGCGGTCAGGGTGGCCGCGCTGAAGTGCGGGCAGTTCGACCCATAGCCGTTGCCAGGCATCGTCACGTTGTCCTGGCTTTCCACGGAGTTCCACCCGGGCGGGACTCCCAAGCCCTGGAAATAGTTCTGGTTCGAGCCCCAGATCGTGGCCGAGGCGATGTTCGCGGCGAGCGTCGGCAGGTCCGCGCCCTGGATGATCCACCCGGCCGCTAGCTCCGCACTGTTGTCGAGGCTCCAGGAGTTGGGGGCCCACTTGGTCGTAGAGGGGAGCGGCGTGGAGTAGTTTATGGTGCCTCCGAGCTGGACAGGGAGTGCGTTGATCCCCGTGCGAAGCGCATCTCCACCTTCGCCTATGGCGACCGGCCCGGCCTTGTACATGGTCGAGTCGAAGATCATGAGGGCGGGTAGCCGGGAGTACTCCGAGTACGTGTAGTTCCAGTCGGTGAACGGAGTCCATCCGTCGTGCGACGGATAACCGGTCTCCCTCATGAACCGGTTGCCGTACCTGTCGACCCACACGTAGTTGTTCGTGACGGCGTTGACGGCCCAGGCCATGTTGTGCGTCGGGATCCAGGGGGCGGGGCGGCCCGAGACGGTGTTCATGTGCCAGAGACCCGCGCCGACCTTCAGGGCCATGTTGATTCCGTCGCCGGTGTTGTACTGCCAGCCGCCGAAGTGCATCGGGGAGCACTTCAGGTAGTTCAGCTTCATGACGGCGTTGTACTCGAAGCCGCCCGTGGTGAGGATGACACCCCTCTTGGCCTGGATGTTCACGACCTCGCTCATGTTCTGCAGGGCCTGGACCCCGAGTATCTCCCCCGTCGTC
>JBEKTS010000043.1:0-20328 GCA_049515775.1 Nitrososphaerales archaeon
TGAGGCGCGGCGGCCGAGCGTCGGTCCCCCGCTTCGGCCACGCGAGCGCGACCGTCCCCGGCTACGCGGCGGGGGTGCACGCGATGCAGAGGAGGTTCGGCGCCCTGCCGTTCTCCCGGTGCGTCGAGGACGCGGTCGGCCTGGCCAGGGAAGGGTTCCCGATGGGCGCGGGCCTGGCCAGTACCATCGCGGCGACGCGCCCGGACCTCTCCCCGGCGGCGCTCGCGGCCTTCGGGGCCGACGGGAGGGGAGGCTCACCCGTCGTGGGCGCGGTGCTGCGGCAGGAGCCCCTCGCCCGCGTCCTCGAGGGGATCGCCTCGGGAGGGCCGGCCGCGTTCTATGACGGCCCTCCGGCCAGGGCGATCCGCGAGGAGATGGCCCGCGGGGGCGTCGTCGTGGAAGAGGAGGACCTCTCCTCGTTCAGGCCGGAGTGGTGCGAGCCGCTGAGGATGGCCTATCGTGGGACGGAGGTCTTCGAGGTCCCGCCGAACAGCATGGGCGCGACCGCCCTCCTCATCCTGAGGCTCCTAGAGGAGACCGACCTCTCAGCGGCCGGCGCGAGGTCGGCCGAGAGGGTCCGAGCCACGGTCGGGGCGGCGAGGGCCGCCTACGCCGCGAGGGACAGGGAGCTGGGCGACCCCCGTTTCGTGGGCTTCGACCTCGACCGCTTCCTGGGCTCGGCCGGCGGGGCTGGCGCCTCGCGGAGGATCGAGCCCGCGGACACGACCTACTTCGCGGTCGCCGACGGGGAGGGGAACGTGCTCTCCTGCATCCAGTCCATCTTCCACCACTTCGGCTCGAGGGTCTTCGTCGGAGACTGCGGGTTCTTCCTCAACAACAGGGGCTCGGCATTCACGATGGAGGGGCCGAACGCGCTCGCCCCCAGGAAGAGGCCGCTCCACACCCTCTCGGCGCTCCTGCTCTCCAGGGAGGGGAGGCCGGTCTTCGCGACCGGCTGCAGCGGGGGCGACTACCGGCCCCAGCAGCACGCGCTCCTGGTGACGAACCTGGTCGATTACCGCATGGGCCTCCAGGAGGCGATCGACTTCCCGAGGTTCCTCTGGGACGGCGAAGGGACCGTCAGGGTGGAGGCGGGGTACGACGGGCTGGACGGACTGGGGACGGCAGTCGAGCGGGTAGGATACCCCGGCCGGACCGGCGTCGCCCAGGGGGTTGAGGTCGTGGGAGCGGAGGAGCAGAAGGGAGGGCGGCTCAGGGGCGTCTGCGACCTGCGGGGGGAGGGGCTTCCCGCGGGATTCTGAAAGGCTTAAGATTCCCGGTCCCGCGACGCGGGCCATGCTTCTTGGCGAGCTGGGGGAGTCCCCGTCTCTCGAGATGGTCAACCTGGTCTTCGAGATGAAGGCGAAGGGGGAGAGGGTCATCTCCCTCGCGCCGGGAGACCCCTCCTTCGACACGCCGAAGGAGATAGTCGAGGTGGCCCACAGGTCGATGCTGGAAGGCGGGACGCACTACGTGGGCTCCTACGGGACGCCCGACGTGCGCAAGGCGATCGTCGACAAGGCCCGGCGGAAGAACGGCATAGCGGCCGGGACCGAGAACGCGATCTTCATCACGGCCAAGATGGCGGTCTATGCCTCCCTCGCCTCGATATCGGAGGGAGCCTACGAGGCGCTGATCCCCGACCCGGGATACTTCTACTCGGAGCCCGTCATCCTGACCGGGGGCAAGCCGGTAAGGTACAGGCTCGCGCCCTCGACCTTCCGCCTGGACCTGGACGAGATCAAGAGGAGGACGACCCCGAAGACCAGGGCGATCGTGATCAACACCCCATCCAACCCCACCGGGACCGTCCTCGAGAGGGGGGAGCTGAGGGAGCTCTACGACTTCTGTCAGGAGAGGGACATGTTCATCATCAGCGACGAGGCCTACGAGGACCTCGTCTACTCGAAGGAGCACGTCTCGGTCGGGTCGCTCGAGAAGAGGCCGGAGAGGGTGCTCTCCGTCTACACGCTCTCCAAGAGCTACTCGATGCCGGGGTGGAGGGCGGGCTACATAGTCGGGCCGGAGGGGAGGGTCGCGCTCGTCAACAAGCTCCTGGAGCACACGGTCACCTGCTTCCCACCGTTCATCATGCACGCCTCGGCCTACGCCCTCAACGAGGGCGAGCGGTTCGTCCAGGAGTTCAAGAGGGAGTACGTCAAGAGGAGGAAGCTCCTGGAGGAGAGGATGGCCGAGATATCGGCGCTCCGGCCGGCCGAGATAGAAGGTTCGTTCTACGCGTTCCCCGGCTACGCCGGGGGGATGAGCTCGAGGGCAGAGCGTGGCGGTGCTCCCGGGGACCGCCTTCGGCTCCTCTGGCGAGGGCCACCTGAGGCTCTGCTTCGCCTCCTCGGAGGAGACCATCGAGGGGGCGATGGACGGGATGAAGGCGTTCTTCGCGGCCCACGCGCCGGTCACGGCGCGTCCGGTCAGACGCTGAAGGCCCTGGTCGACCGGGAGGCCAGGACGTGGGCTAGCCCGTCCGGCGACCAGGAGATGCACGAGACGCCCAGGCCGCCCAGGTCCTCGACGGCGGCGATCGTCCGGCCGTCGAAGCGGTAGAGACCGGTCGCTCCCTCGGTATCGGTCATGGCGCTCGTCCCGATGAGGGCGTACTCGCCCGAGGGGTGCCACGCGCACGCGGTCGGGAAGATGTTCTCGGGCCCCCAGACCACCTCCCGCAGCGAGTCGCCGTCGTAGGTGAGCAGCGCCGGAGTGTGCCAGGTCTGGTCGTAGCCGACGAGGAGGCAGGACGAAGAAGATGAGGCCCCGCCCGGCCTCCAGGACGCGGCGACCAGGTCCGCCCTGCTCTCCGCCAGCGACGATACGTCGGCGAGCGAGCCCCTTTCGAAACGGAACAGGTTGGGCGACGGCGAGAGGCCCCCGACGGAGTCCTCGAAGCAGTTCCCGGCGACCAGGGCGTATCCGTCGGTCGGGTGCCAGGCGATCGAGCGGAGGTGGGTCGCCGCCCCGTGGACGACCTCGAATCCCCTGGCGGAGCGGATGTAGGCAGTCCCGTTGTTCCCCACGAAGAGCGCCGCGTCTCCCGATGGGTACCACGCCACCCTCCTGAGGTTCTCCCGGGGGTCCTCCATGAGCGGCTGGACCGTGTCGTCGCCCAGCGCCAGGATCAGGCCCCCGTTCCCGCAGACGTATGCGCCGTCTCCGCGGGAAGAATATTGGGCGCAGCGGAGGTTCCCGACGATCCCGCTCGATAGCGGGACGAACTCGCGGCCTCCGTCCGACCTGAGCAGGCTGCCCCGGTCGCCGACCAGCAGGGCGCGCCCGTCCCGAGGGTTCCAGCAGGACCACCGGAGCCGGCCAGGAGCGTCGACGGCGACGCTGGAGAGCGATCGCCCGTCGTAGGTCAGGATCTTCTGTCTCATCGCGGACCCAGCGCCGAGAGGCAGGACGAGGCGGGCGCGTCCGCGGAGCGGGCCCCGCCCGTGCGGTCCGTCGTCACTGGAGAGCCCGTATGCGGACCGGCTCGATGGAGAGGATCACCCTCTTCTCCTTGGGGGTGCGACCCTGGTACTTCTTGTTCCCGGTGTACTTGTAGGAGAGGGAGTCGATGTGGTCGTCGGCCCTCTCGCCCGTCGTCTTCCCGGTGATCTTTCCGTCTATCGAGAGGTAGGAGTACGGGTTCGCCGCGTCGGCCACCGCCAGGGCGACCCGCGGGTCCCGGGAGACGTTCTTCTCCTTGGCCCTCCCCAGCGCCGTGTTGACGAGCACCCGGGAGCCGTCCGTGTCGACCCAGACAGGGGTGACCTGCGGCGAGCCGTCGCGGTTGATCGTGGCCAGGAACGCGAAGTTCTTCCCCTTGAGCAGGCCCAGCGCCTTGTCGTTCAGTTTTACCATGTCGGTTCGAAACGGCCGGCGCCCAGAGATTAACCTTTTCCTCGCCCGTCGCCGAAGACGCTCGAGGGCGCGGGGGAGGCCGGGGTGCCTCGACGAGATGGGGATCCGCGACCCGACGCCGCCGCAGGCCGAGGCGTCCCCCCTCATCGCCGATGGCCAGAACGTCCTCGTGATAGCGCCGACCGGGTCGGGGAAGACCGAGACCGCCATGCTGCCCCTCCTGAGCCGGCTGGTCGAGCGCGGGCACGGGGAGGGCATATCGATAGTCTACATCACTCCGCTCAGGGCGCTCAACAGGGACATGCTCAGGCGGCTCGAGACCTGGTGCACCAGGCTCTCCCTCAAGATCGAGGTGAGGCACGGCGACACGCCCCTCTCCCAGCGCCAGAGGCAGTCCAGGGACCCTCCCGACGTCCTCGTCACGACCCCGGAGACCCTCCAGGCGATGCTCCCGGGGAGCAGGATGCGCCGGAACCTCTCCACGGTCAGGGCGGTCGTCGTCGACGAGCTCCACAACCTGATCGAGTCCAAGAGGGGGGTCCAGCTGACCGTCGGGCTCGAGAGGCTCAGGGATGTCGCAGGAGACTTCCAGCTGGTGGCGCTCTCGGCCACGGTCGGGAGCCCGGAGGAGGCCGGCCGGTTCATCTTCGGCGGGGCCGAGCACAGGGTCGTGAGGGCCGTCATCCCCAAGGAGTTCAAGTACAGGGTCGAGTACCCGACGCCCAGCTCCGCGGACGGCGAGATCTCGAGGGAGACATTCTCGGGCGTGGACCTGGCGGCCCGCCTATCGCTCATCAACGAGCAGATCGAGTCTCACAGGTCGACGCTCATCTTCGTGAACAGCAGGACGCTGGCCGAGATGCTCGGCGAGAAGCTCAACCGGCTGAGGGGCGACGTCGGCGTCCACCACGGCTCCCTCCCTCGGGAGGAGAGGGAGAGGGTCGAGGGCGCGTTCAAGGAGGGGAGGCTCAGAGCGCTCGTCTGCACCTCGACCCTCGAGCTCGGGATAGACATCGGGTCGGTGGACCTCGTCGTCCAGTACATGTCTCCGCGGCAGGTCACCTCGCTCATACAGCGGGTCGGGAGGTCGGGCCACGACCTGAAGCGCACCTCGGAGGGCGTCCTGATCGCCGTCTCGGCCGACGACGTGCTGGAGTCGGCCGCCTCGATCGAGGAGGCGCGGCTGGGGAGGCTGGAGGAGACGAGGCCCTACCACAACTCGCTCGACGTGCTGACGCACCAGGTGGCGGGGTACCTCATGGACCATGGTTCCCTGGAGCGCGGCGAGGTCCTTGCCCGGGTCAGGAGGGCGTACCCCTTCAGGGACCTGACCGGCGAGACGTTCCAGAGGGTCGTCGAGTACATGGGCCAGCTCCGCAAGCTGAGGGCCGACGGGACGAGGCTCTCGATGACCAGGGGGACCAGGGAGTACTACTTCCAGAACCTCTCGATGATCCCGGACGAGACGCGCTACCTCGTCATCGACCTCGCGAACAACCAGTCGGTCGGCATCCTGGGGATGGAGTTCGTGCTCCTGCGCGCCAAGGTCGGGCTGCACTTCATCCTGAAGGGCAGGGTCTGGCAGATCGAGAAGATAGCGGACGACAGGAAGATCTACGTCACCTCGACCGACGACCCTCTCGCCGCGGTCCCGGGTTGGGACGGGGAGATGCTGCCCATCCCCTACGGGCTCGCCCAGAAGACCGGCGCGCTCAGGGGAGAGGTCGCGTCGCTCCTCGCCTCGTCGGGGTCCGACCCCGAGGCCTCTGCGACCGGGATGACGGCCAGGCACCCCGTCTCCGTGGAGGGGGCCCGGATGGTCGTCGACGAGGTCCACGAGCACCTCCGCCTCGGCGCGCCGCTCCCGACGGACCGGGTGGTGCTCCTCGAGGGATGGCAGAAGTACCTGATCGTCCACTCCTGCTTCGGCGAGTCCATCAACAGGACCCTGGCCTACACCTTCGAGGAGGTCCTCTCCCGCAAGGGCCTGATCCGCCTCTGGTACCTCGACGGCTACAGGATAATGATAGAGCTCACCGTCGACTCGGCGGAGCTCGACCTCCGGAAGCTGGCCGACGAGCTCTATGGGATGGCCCCGGAGGAGTTCGAGAGGACCTATGCGGTCGCCGCCCAGAGGAACTTCCCGTTCCCGGCCCGGGTCAAGGCCATCGCCGAGCGGTTCGGGGCGCTGAGGAGGGGCCAGTTCATCGCGCACCCGAACCTCTGCTCCCTGCCGACCAGGTTCGAGAACACCCCCGTCTTCGAGGAGTCGCTCCAGGAGACGGGCCGGGACCTCCTCGACATGAGGAGGGCCAAGGAGCTGCTCGTCTCGGTAGCCCAGGGCGCGGTGAGGGTCGAGACGTTCCAGTCCGAGGATAAGCCCACGCCCGTCGCCTACCACATACTCTACAGGTACCTGGACGTCCCCGAGCTGGTCGCCCCCGACTCGCTCGCCCGCACCACGATCGAGAGGATGAAGCTCTCGATCTACGGGACGGCGATCGAGCTCGTCTGCATGAAGTGCGGCCTGGCGCAGGGCCCCACCTCGATAGGGGAGCTGGCCGACGAGCCCCACTGCACGACCTGCGGCTCGGGGCTGCTCGCGCCGGCCTTTTGGAACTCGGGCCAGGTGGCGGGGCTCGTGGGGAGGAAGCTGAGGGGCGACGCGCTCGGCGAGGACGAGCGGACCGAGGTCGCCAAGGACAGGCGCGCGGCCGACCTCGTCCTCTCCTACGGGAGGAGGGCGGTCGTGGCGCAGGCGGTCTACGGCGTCGGCCCCCAGACCGCGGCAAGGATCCTCGCCAGGATGGAGGAGGACGAGGAGAAGTTCTACAGGGACCTTCTCGAGGCCAAGCTCAAGTTCATAGAGACCAGGCCGTTCTGGTGAGCGAGGCGCGGCCGGAGAAAGGGAGGAAGGGAGGGAGGGAGGGACGGCCCAGCTCAGCGCGGGACCTTCGCGCCCAGGCCTCGGAGGAAGAAGTCGGAGATGTAGCGCTTGGACCGGGCGATGTCCCTCGACTTTGCAAAGTGGAACTGCTGAAAGACGACGTTGTTGAGCATGCCCAGCAGGCAGTCGGCCGCGCTCTTCGGGTCGGTCTTTGCGAATGCGCCGGTCGCGACGCCCCGCTTGACTATCGACTCGGCGATGTCGTGGACCTCGTCGAGCTGCTCGCTGATGTGAGCCGCGGCGTCGGCGTCGAGCTTGGCCGTCTCGCTCAGGTAGAGCCCGGGCGCGAAGGCGTCGGTGGGGAAGCCCGACAGGTATGTGTCGACGAAGGCCCTTGCGGAGCTCTCCGGGTCGTCGAGGCGGGACTGGTCGCGCAGCCTCGCGATGAACTCGCGCATCGAGGTCTTCTGGTTGACGGCCGCGTCGAAGAGCCGCTTCTTGTCCTTGAAGTAGTAGTAGATCATCGGCGGGGTGGTGTTCGCCTCCCTGCAGACGTCCCTGATCGAGACGTTTGCGTAGCCCCGCTCGGAGAAGAGCCGGGCCGCGGCCTCCAGTATCACGCCGGAACCCTGCTTGGGCGTCTCGAAACTACCCCTCGTCGCCCGCTGGCTGTCCGGATGGATAATTAGTTTGCGTTCGAGGGTTATTTAACGCTCGTTAAACCTTAATACCCTCAGGAGGTCAGAGCATGGTCGGATGGTCTCGGACAACCGCAAGATCGCCCTGGGGAGCCTCTTCAGCGCGACGATCCTGGTCTTCATCGGCCTCGTCCCGTTCCCCACCTCGGACTTCCTCATCGGCATCCAGGCCTTCCTGCTGGCGCTCAGCTTCCTCGTCGTCGGGAGGGGAGGGGCGACATACGTGGGGGTCGTGAGCGGCGTCCTCATCACGTTCGCGAAGGTCTCGTTCTTCCCGCTGGACCTGGTCTTCGCCAGCCTCTTCGGGGTGATGGTCGACGTGCTGGCCGTCGCGCTCCGGGCGAAGCGGGGCAACAAGGCGAGGACGGCCAACCTGGTCTTGGCGATGACCGTGAGCACGGCGATCGTGGGGTTCGTCGCCTACTACGTGGCCGCGGTCCTGACCGGCCTCGTCCCCAACGAGGTCTCGGCCGACGCCGGGGTCCTGGTCTTCGGTGTGGTGAGCGGCGCGGTCGCGGGGCTCGCCGCGGCGCGGGTCTGGAACGGCTACCTCGCCCGGCGGTTCTGAGCCGGGCGGAGGAACGAACGGCGGAACGGGCTCCCCATGGCTCCCTTAAATGGAGGGGGAGGGACGACGGGAAGCGAGGCATGGAGATTAGATGAGAGTGAGGGGCCTGTTCGAACACTTCGAGGAGTACGGCTGGGAGACCCCGAGCAGGGAGATAGCGGAGAGGGTCGGGCTCCCGGTCGGCGAGATCGTAAGGCTGGACACCAACGCGTCGCCCTTCAGGCCGTCCGGCGCGCTCTCGGACCTCGCGCGAGCGGCCCAGGGGCTGGAGGTCAACCAGTACCCGGACACGTCCTACCTGGACCTCCGGGAGGCCCTGTCCGACTACACGGGCAAGGGGATCGAGAGGTTCGTCGTCACGAACGGGGCCGACGAGGGGCTCGACATCGCGACGAAGGTCCTCCTCGACCCCGGGGACGAGGTGATCGTCCCCACGCCGACCTACTCGATGTACAGGATCGCCGCCTCGATCATGGGGGCGAAGGTCGTCTCCGTCGATAGGAGGCCCGACTTCGGCCTCGACGTCGAGCGGATGCTCGCTGCCGTCGGACCGAGGACCAGGGCGATCTTCCTCTGCAACCCCAACAACCCCACCGGGAGCCTCTCGCCCGTCGAGGATGTGGAGAGGCTGGCCGGGTCCGGCGTCGCCGTGGTGGTCGACGAGGCCTACTTCGAGTACTGCGGGAGGAGCGCGATCGACCTCACCGACAGGCTCGAGAACGTCGTGGTCTGCAGGACTCTCTCGAAGGCATTCTCGATGGCCGGCGTGCGGGTGGGATACCTGGTCGCGAAGGAGGAGACGACGAAGGTCCTGAACGCGGTAAGGCCGCCGAACAGCCTCTCGGTGATATCGCTCTTCCTGGCGCAGTCCGCGCTCGCGGACCACCGGGGCGAGATGAGGAAGGACGTGGCGGCCACGGTGGAGGAGCGCGGAAGGCTCCTGCGGAGCCTGGGGGAGGTCGAGGGTGTCCGGGCGTACCCGAGCGAGACCAACTTCGTGCTCTTCAGGGTGCGGGGGAGCGAGGCCGAGGCGGTCCACTCGAGGCTCATGTCGACGGGGCTGGTGCTCAGGAACCTATCCAGGAACCGGGGGACCGAGGGCTGCCTCAGGACCACCGTCGGGACTCCCGAGGTGAACGCCAGGCTCGTGGCCGGGCTCAGGGACGCGCTCGCTCCCGGACAGAAACGGTAAACTTATCTGGGCACGTCGGAAGAGCGGGCGAAGAGGGTCCGGAGAGTGGAGAAGGGAGAAGTCGCGATCGTCGGTGGGCAGTTTCTGGCCCTCGCACTGGTGGTGCTGATCCTGGGGAACTATCTAGGCACGGGAGCGATCAACGGGGTCTCCATCCCCGAGGTCAAGAACGTGTACTGGGGGCCGCCCTCCGGGTCGCCGACCCTGGACAAGGGGGGAGTCACCACCGTCAAGGCCAACTCGAGCACCATCTCGGTCTTCTACAGCCTCGCCTCGGGCACCCAGATCTCGTCGATCGCCGCGTCCCGTCTCTGCCTGAACCCCAGCGCCCAGAGCAAGGGCACGGACCAGGTCTACACCAACATGACCATAGAGTACGACTCGAAGGTCCGCCTGAACTACGTCCAGCTTGGACCGGCGCCCATCTCGACCGAGCAGCCAGTGGGCATCAGGTGCTACTACTCGATCACCATCACGGACAGCCTCCAGCAGGTCGCCACCTGGACCGGCACCGTCGTAGTCGCGAGCAAGTAGAGAGGGGAGGGCGCCTCCGGGGCCTCCCCTGACCATCTAGGGGACCGCGCTCGATCGGTTTTAAGGAAGGGCGAAGCAGCGGCTCTCCGGAGTGCCTCACATGCCGTCCAGGCGACCGCCATCATCATCGTCGTCGATCTCGCTGCAGGAGAGGTACGCCCCTACCAGCGTCTGCTTCGGGTGCGGGCCCGCCAACCCGGAGGGGCTGAGGATAAAGTCCAGGGTCGAGGGCGACGAGGTCGTCTGCGACTGGACCCCGCAGCCCCACCACCACGCCTTTCCGGGTGTGCTGAACGGAGGGATAATCGGCTCGCTCCTCGACTGCCACGGGAACTGGACTGCGGTCCACTCGATGATGGTCCGGGACCAGACTGAGACGCCGCCTCCGACGGTGACCGCCGAGTTCACGGTGAAGATGCTCAGGCCGACGCCGATCGACGGCACGCTCCACCTCAGGGCCAGGACGGTGGAGCTCGAGGGGGACCGAGCGGTCGTGGAGGCCACCCTGGAGGCGGCCGGGAAGGTGCGGGCGACGTTCAGGGGGACGTTCGTGGCCGTGAAGGAAGGGCACCCCGCCTACTCCCGATGGCGCTAGCGGGCCGGTGGGCGCGAACGGGCGGTCGGAGGGCAAACGTTTAGAACGCAGGGGTCGGCCGTGAGCGCGCCTTGGAAGGGACGAAGCAACCCCGGCGGCTCTTCAACTCGGCCTCGGTCGAGGTCGAGAAGTGCACGTTCTGCAGGATCGCGAAGGGCGAGCTGCCGTCCCACAGGGTCTACGAGGACGAGAGGTACATCGCCTTCCTGGACAACTATCCCTTCTCGAGGGGGCACACCCTGGTCTGTCCCAGGGAGCACGGGGAGACCATCTGGGACATGGACGAGCCGGAGATCGGAGGGTTGTTCCGCACGGCGTCGAGGGTCTCGCGGGCGGTCGTGGAGGCCACCGGGGCCGACGGCTTTCGGTTCGTCCAGAACAACGGGGAGGCCGCCAACCAGGCCGTGACGCACGTCCACGTCCACGTCATCCCCGTCATGATGGAGGACAAGACCAGGTCGATGACCAGGATCAAGGTGGGCGAGGGCGAGATGGAGGCGACCGCCGAGGCGATAAGGCGGGCGCTCCGTCCCTAGGGCGACCACACCTGAGCGAGCCGGGCCGAGCTGGACCGGATCGAGGCGGGGGAGGGCCCTAGCCCTCCGAGGCCTCCTCCTGGACCTTGTCGATCTGGGCCTGCCTTATCTCGGTGAAGAGGTTGCACCAGTCGCGGCCGGAGACCACGAGCTCGAACTCCTTGAGCTTCGAGTGGACGCACATCCCCCTCTCGAAGAGGTCGGCGTTCAGCGGGTCGTTGGGCTTGAACCATACGCAGGCAAGACAGTTCTCGTACTGCCAGGTTATCCGCTTGAGCGACCTCTGCGGTTCGGGTTCGGGGTTGGAGGTCATGGCGGAAGCGGGCGGGCCCGCTTCCTAATTAACCAATCACGGAGCCGCGGGGCCCTCTTCGGTCTCGACCACGACCGGGACCTCCCTGGCCCTCCTCCCCCGGAGCGCCGAGGGGAGGATGGCGACGAGAAGGAAGACGGTCGAGAGCAGGAAGACCAGGTGGATCGAGGCGATGAAGCCGGCGTCGGAGCTCGGGGTCCCGGGCCCGCTCGTGCCGAGGAAGATCGAGACCAGCGTCTTGATGGGCGTGACCGCCGCCATCACCAGGAAGGCCACGGCAAGGCTGAGCGTCGAGCCCAGGTTCACGAAGGTGACGCTTATCCCCGAGGCGATGCCCCTGTCCTCCGCGGGGACCGAGTTCATTATCGAGGCGCGGTTCGGGGCCGCGAAGAGCCCCATGCCGCTCCCGACGAGGAGCAGGGGGGCCGCGAGCCCCGGGAAGGTGACCGTCTCGCCGAGCTGGGTCAGGAGGAGGAACCCGCAGCAGGAGACGACGAGGCCGAGCGTCGAGAGGAGGCGGGCTCCGTACCTGTCGGAGAGCCAGCCGCTTATGGGCCCGAAGACGGCGAGCGAGGCCGAGGTCGGGATGAGGAAGACGCCCGCCGTGAAGGCGTTGAGGCCCATCGTGGGGCCCTGGAGGTAGAAGACCAGGACGAGCGTGACCGCCCCCCGAGCGAGCGAGTTCAGGACGATCGCCAGGTTCCCCGCGGCGAACGCCCTGATCCGGAAGAGCGAGAGGGCGAGCATCGGCGCCTCGACGCGCTCCTCGACGACGAAGAAGACGACCAGGAGCGCGCACCCGAGGCCCAGCAGCCCGTAGGTGGCGGCCGCGCTCAGCCCGGTGATGATGTTCAGGGTGATCGCGACCAGGATCGAGGAGAGCCCGCCCGCGAAGGTGAGGTTCCCCAGCAGATCGATCTTCTGGCGGTGCGGCGGACGGTTGAGCTCGCGCAGCTTGTAGTGGGACCAGGCCGTGGCGAAGACGCCTATCGGGATGTTCACCCAGAAGATCGACCTCCAACCTATCGAGGAGGCGAGGATCCCGCCCAGCACCAGCCCGACGACCGAGCCGGCCACTATCGAGGTCTGGTTGATCCCCAGGGCCTTGCCCCGCTCGTTGAGCGGGAAGGCGTCGGTGAGTATCGCGGCGCTGTTGGAGAAGAGGAAGGCCGACCCCACCGCCTGGACCATCCTGAAGAGGACGAGCTGGGTCCCCGACTGGGAGACGCTGCAGAGCGCCGAGCCGACGGTGAAGATGGCGAAGCCGAGGGTGTAGAGCCTCACCCTCCCGAAGATGTCCGAGAGCCTTCCGAAGTTGACCAGGACCGAGGCGGTGATCAGCTGGTACCCCAGCAGCGTCCAGACCAGGTCGAAGAGCGAGGTGCCCGGCAGCTCCCTCCCGATGGTGGGGAGCGCGATCAGGACGATATTGGTGTCGAGAGACGACATCAGCGTCCCGATCGTGGTGTTGGACAGGGCCACCCACTTGTACTGCATCGACCCGGACGAATTCTGGGCGTTGATTAACCTTGCATCGGTCCCGCGAGGAATTGCGCGACCCGGGGAGGGGGTCGTCGCGACGGGCCGACCGCGACGGGAGGGAGGGAGACGGACGGCCGAGATCGCTCCCCACCATCCAGCGGCTGGGCGGGGACGACGGATAGGTCGGCGGCCCCGCCGTACGGTGTCCTAGAGGGGTGCGATCGTCGGCGTCTCGTCGAGGTCCTTCCTGTTGGCGGCGTCGGCGGCCGCCATCTGCCTGGCCAGGAGCTGCTGCTTCATCGACCCCTTGAAGAGCATCCCCGCGGCGATCGAGGCCACCCCAATCACGACGCCCGCCGTGAAGAGCGGGCTGATCGAGGCGACGAAGGCGACCCGGAGCGGCTCTATCAGCGACTGGAGGGCGGGATACTGGGTCACCCGCTGGTGGAGCGCCTGTGGCGAAGCGAGGATCTGGCCCGCCAGGTTGGCGTTGCCCAGGTACTGGGACGCGATCTGCTGGTACTGAGGCGGGACCCCCGCCAGGACGCCCGAGACCTTGGAGGCGAAGGTGTTCACCTGGACCGTGCCGAGGATCGCCAGGCCGATGGTCCCCCCGAGGTTCCCCATGAACTGTGGGAGCGAGGAGGCTATGCCTATCTGCTTCCTGGGCGCCGAGTTCTGGATGGCGAGGAAGGTCGCCGAGAAGGTCGTCCCGACGCCGAAGCCCGTGGCCGCGACAGAGACCGCTATCTGTGCGACGCCGACCGTGGCGCTGAAGAGGGTGAGGGAGTATGCCCCGACCGTGGCGATCACAAGGCCGACGACGGTGAGGTTCCTGTAGGAGACCCTCGTGACCAGGGTCCCGCCGATCACCGACCCGACGATCATCGGGAGCAGGAAGGCGTCCAGGATGTCGGACGACGTGTTGATCGATAGGCCGAGCCCGGCCTGGACGAAGAGCGGGATGTACGAGACGACGGCCAGTAGCATCAGGCCCCGGAGGAAGGAGACGCCTGAGGCGGATGAGATGTTCCTGACCCTGAAGAGGCTCAGGGGCAGGACCGGCTCGGCGGTCGTCCGCTCGATCTGGATGAAGACCGCGAAGAAGAGCGCGGCGCCGCCGAAGAAGGCTGCCTCCTGCCAGGAGAGCCACGGGTAGGTCGAGCCGCCGCTGAGGAACCCGACGTCGAGGAGGGCTATCCAGGCCGCGAGGGCCGGGATGCCGAAGAGGTCGAGCTTCGGCTTGATGGCGCTCTTCGACTCGCTGAGGCCGGCGAGGAGCAGTACGATCGACGCGACGCCCAGCGGGAGGTTGATGTAGAAGACCCACCGCCAGCTCGTGATGTCGACGATGTAGGTCCCCACGGAGGGACCGAGGACCGAGGCGATGCCGAAGACCGACGAGAAGATCCCCGTGATCCGCCCCCTCTGCTCCGGCGGGAAGGTGACCCCGGCTATGCCCAGGGCTATCGGGAAGAAAGCGCCGCCTCCCAGCCCCTGGATCGCCCTCGAGAGGATGAGCTCGTCGATGTTCTGGGCGGCCCCGGAGGCGATCGAGCCCGCCATGAATATCACGAGGCCCAGTATGAAGAACCGCCTCCTCCCGTAGAGGTCCGAGAGCTTCCCGAAGATGGGCATCGCGACGGTCTGGGTGAGGATGTAGGCGCTGAAGACCCAGGCGTAGAGGTTCAGGCCTCCCAGGTCCGAGATGATCGTCGGGCCCGCCGTGGCGACGATCGTCTGGTCGATGGCCCCCAGGAGCAGGCCGGTCATGAGACCGCCGATGATCAGTATGAAGTTCCGGCGCGGGATCGTCTGTACCGGTCCGAGCGCCCCGGGAGGGGCCGGTTGCCCCGTCTGTTGGGCCTGCGACGCGTTAGGCTTGCCGCTGGGTTGTTGGGATTCAGTCACTTGGGATCGCCGAGACGTATTGGACGCCCACTAATCCGGGATTATATAACCCTAGTGATATCGCGCCGCAGGGTCCGTCGCGTTCTGTCCGTCCGTCAGCCCGCGTGCGTGCGTGCGTGCCCGTCCAGCACCGGCGGTCCGGCGTGCGCCCTCAGCTGAGCCTGACGAACTGCTGCGGGTCCGTCGTGGGGGTGACTACCACGGCCGTCCCGAAGGCGATGATCTCGTCCATCGTGTTGCCGATCTCGGTCGAGTCGAACATGACGCTGATGACCGCGTTCGCGCCCACCTTGGTGGCCTGGTCGGCGAGACGGTCCAGGGCCTGCTGCCTGGCCAGCTGCGCCATCTCGGTGTACTCGTTGATCTCGCCGCCCTTCAGCGTGCGGAGGCCCGCCATGATGTTCCCTCCGATGCCACGGGACCGCACGGTGATCCCGTAGACGAGCCCGAGGACCCTGTCTATCTTGTAGCCGGTAACGTAGTTGGAGGTCAGCAGCATGGGCTTCGTCTGAGTAGACATGGGCGGCGGGTCCCGCCCAATCGTAGAAAAGGATTCTGGCCGACGGGTGCGGCAGATCGGAAGGGTCGACCCCGCGCCCATCGGGAGGCCGGCGCGCTGCGGCGGTCGGTCGTCCCGGACGGACGGTCGAGCGCAACTATAATTAGACCTCTCCCGGGCTCGCCCACGATGCCCGACCTCTGGATGGGACCGAACCTGTTCAGGTTCGAACAGGTCGTGCTGGACCGCATGATCCGACCGGGGACGAGCGGCAACTACGCCCTCGGGCTCAAGGACGAGTCGGGCGAGTTCGTGCCGAAGTACGTGGGCAGGTCCGACACCGACCTGAGGGCCGAGATGACAGCCAAGCTCCAGACCATGAAGTATCCCTACTTCAAGTTCAGCCCGGGCAACCCGAGCATAGCGTTCGAGACCGAGTGCGCGCAGTTCCACAACTTCCGAACCCAGCTGGACAACAAGGCGCACCCCGTCAGCCCCGAGGGCTCGGGGCTCAGGTGCTTCCTCTGCGGCCAGTGAGCTCCCGGCTCAGTGGTTGTGGAACTTCATCATGACCGCGTCCGATATCAGCTTGACGTGGTCGAGCCACCCCAGGCCGAGGTCGAGCTCGCTCATCAGGGAGAGTGGGACGAGCGGGAGCCTTCCTCCCGAGATGTAGGTGTAGTCGGCCGTGTAGTCGAGCGGGTCGCCCCACTCCCACTCGCCGACCTTGATCTGCTTGTCCCCGTGGACCTCGACCTTGACCCCGTCGACGCTGAGCTCGGCGTAGTGGCTCCTGATGTAGACCGGGAGCATCTTCCCGTCGATCTCCGCCTCCCTGGGTAGCTTCCTCTCGACCATCGCGGGGGCGAGGGTCTGATACCTGGCGAGCGCCCTGGAGATCTCGTCGCACCCCTCCTTCGTCGTGAGTATCTCGATGTATTCGGGGGTGACGTTCACGCCCGCCATCACCGCGCCGGCGTCGCCGCCGACCGCCCACTTGGCATGGACCGTGTCCTTCAACCCCTCGAGGATCTTCGAGGACGCCCTGAGTATCGGGATCGGCACGAGAGGGACGTCTTCCGGTCGGGGGATCTTGCTGGAGAAGACCTCGACCTTGGGGACCGTGCTCTTCTTGGGCGCGTTGATCAATTCGAACTATCGCTCGGCCTTCGACCGACGGCAGTTATTAGCTCTTCTGCGGAGCGCCGAAGGGGAGACGGACCGCAGCCGGGACCGGCGGGCTCCGCGCCCCTCGTCCGGGGCCTGGGTCCTGCCCGGCCTCACTCGTTCACGTAGCAGTCGTGGGCCCACGTGCCGATGTGGGTCACGCAAAAGTACTTCGTGCAGACGGTGCACTGGAAGACCTGCGCCTGGGGCGTGTCCGGCGGGCAGAACGCGCAGACGAGGGTCGGAGGTGGCTGCGCCTGGGGCGCCTTGTCCTCCGCCGCTTCGCCCAACTTCGTAGTCATGGCCACGCCGTTCTAGGCCCGCTTGAAAAAATTATCGGTCGGCGATCGCTGGGAGCAGTTCCAACCCCGGGGCCACGGCGGGTCCGCTCCGGGTCGTGGGACCGCGATCCCCGCGGGCCTCGAGGCCGGGGTCTCAGCCGGAGACGCCGATGGTCTGTGGCTTGCCCAGCGCGCCGAAGCAGTAGTGGGCCATCGGGGCCAGGTGCTTGACGCAGTAGTTCAGCGTGCAGAGCGTGCACGAGTAGACCTGGTCCACGGGCATCTCGGGACCGCAGGATTCGCAGATGTAGACAAGCCGCTCCTTCGCGGTGGCGGGCGTCGAAGGCTCGGCGGTCGCCGGGGTCTCCCCCGCCGCCTCCTTTCCTACGGCTCGGTTCTCGGCCATGACCCGAGCAGACGGGCCCGCACTAAATAAATCATGAGCCCCGCTCCGATTCGGGGAGGCCGGAGATGGTCCGAGGCGCACCGCAGGGAGGGATCGGGTGGTCATGGTCCAAGAGTTTGCCCTTGAGAACGACCATGCGGGCAGAGGGAGACCAAGCGCACGAGTCTCAGAAAAGTGAGAGGGGAGGGTGCCTCGTTCAGGCACCGCTCCGGTCCTAGCGCCTGCTCTAGGCGAGCAGGCCTGGGCTCTTCAGGTACATCTGGATGCCCTCCGAGGCGACCTCGGACTGCATCCCTGCCTGGTGCGTACCAGACGGGACGGTGTCTCCCGTCGTGTTGTTGCACTCGCCTGCGGCGAACAGGTTCGGCGCTGTCCAGCACTGCTGCCACTTGTTGAAGGTGGACGAACTGGCAGACGAGCCGACCCTGTTCCCTCCCCTGATGTGGTGGCCCCACCAGTCGTTGTGCGCCGAGTAGGGCGCGACGGTCGTCGACCCTCCTTTGGAGATGTTCTGTGCGCCCAGCTTGTTCAGGATGGCGAGGAACGCCGTGTTCCCGGGCGAGGACGCGAAGTAGGTCGCGGCCTGGTAGGGGTTCGGGGTCCACTCGTGGGTGATCCTGGGCAGCGGGTCTCCCCAGAGGTCGCTGTAGTGGGGGTCGAGGTCCCACATGTTGAGGGTGTTCGGGAGGTCGGGCGCCATGCCGCCGAGCCCGACGCGGGCCGCGGTGCCGCCCGTAATGTACCTGGCCTTCAGTGTCTGCTTGTACGCGCTGCCCTGGCTGCCCGAGCTGGCGCCGCCAGCCGTCGAGACGTTGGTCGGGCCGCTCCCGGCGTAGCCTCCGGCGTTCTGCTCGGCCCCTCCGACGAAGGAGAGTCCGGTGTGGTCGAAGCCGTCGTCCATGAACTCATAGAGGGTGTAGCCGCCTCCGCCGTTGCCCGTGATCGCGTTCAGCCCCAGCCCTGGGAGCGTACCGCTCGGACCCGCAGTCCCGGTGAACGGGAGGTAGCCGTTGGTGTAGCCTCTGCCGACCGTGCCGGTGACGGTGGTCGAGTTGTACGGGACTCCGACGCCCGAGATGAGCATCGCCCTGACCTGGTTGCCGCCGTGGAGGCCGTTGAAGAAGGCCGTGCCGGGCTGGACGTGGACGTTGCCGGATGCATCGTAGTACCGCACCGCGGCGACCGTCCCGTTGGAGTTGGTGTCCATCCTGAAGACCTCGCTGTTCAAGGACAGGGTGAACTTGCCGCTCTTGACCGCCGCCGGGACCGACCTGAAGGCAGAGTTGCCCTTGGCGCCCGTCTCGCAGGCGAAGTTGCAGCCTCCGCCCGTGCACCAGCCCTCGTAGGCGCAGCCGTTGATCGAGACCCCGTACGGGTTCACGTAGGCCTCAGAGGCGAGCGAGCTGGTCGTAGGGAACGGGTTGTAGCCCAGCGCCTCCGTCGCCGTCTTGAAGGCGGTACCGAGGGGGGTGTCCGGATGCCCTGGAAGAGGATAGTTCTTGCTCATGGCGATGGGGGTGCCGCCGGCGTTGCTGCCGATCGCCTCCCCGTTGCCCACGCTCCCGGCCCCGTTTCCGCTGAGGCCGAAGTTCTGCTCCCATGAGGTGTAGTAGGGCTCGTACTCGGCGTAGGTCATGGGCCAGTCCTGGGAATCGTCGAAGGGGTTGATGGACGCGAGGAATCCGGCGCCGTACCTGCTCGCCGTCATCGAGGCCATGGCGAAGCCCCACGGGCTGTTCCTACCCATTGCTCCGCCGTAGTGGTGCGCCGCTCCTCCGACCCCGAGGCCGAACGAGTGGTACTGGATCGGGAAGGTCGCACGTCTCACAGGGAGCGCGAACTGGTTGGAGTTGTTGCGGATCGTCTGGGCGCCCCAGGCGTAGGGGACGTCGAACTTCCTCTCCCACTGGATGCCCCACTCGTCGTACTTGGTGGACGCGAAGTCGGTCGCGTAGTTCCAGTAGGGGCCGCGCGTGATCCCCGCCACCTTGTACCCTGCGGCGGTGAGCTCGGCCGCGATGGTGCCGCTCACTACCCCGACGCCCATCAGTACGACGTCGGCAGCTGGTTCCGTGATTACAGTAGACATCTCCATCAGCTCCCCTATGGCGACCCCTTCTGGAACTGCCCGAGGCTCACCGGTTGGAGGGTGACTGGGGTGGTCAGGACCATGAGCTGCTTGGGGGTGTATCCCTCGTTGTAGAAGTTGCCCAGGTTCGCGCCGTGGAAGCCGACGTATGTCCACCCGACCATCCCCTTGTTGCCGCCGTAGACCGGGTCGACCCAGTAGCCGTTCCACACCATGAAGAACAGCTCGTAGGCGAAGTCAGACGGGAGTACCGCGCCGAACTGCGTACCGCCGGGGACTCCCGCCGCTGGAGAGTTGACCCCGTTGATCACCTCTTGGTAGCCGCCGGGGGCGCCGCCGGTCAGCGTGCCGTTCGCCCCGTCGTAGGTGGGCTTGTTGCTCCAGAGGTCGGTGAGACATGCGGTCTGGTTGGCGGCCGAGAGAGTCTCGAAGTTCCCGCCATAGGCTGCGTTCGCATAGGCCTGGATCCCCGCAAGCCCTATCGTCCAGAACGTCTTCATGTCGAACGAGTACTGGTAGCGGGTTCCCGCTCCGACCCTGACGTTGGCGGTCGGGGGGTAGCTCACCGTGAACGTGTTCGTGCCGTTCTTGTAGGTCACCGAGCCGCCAGGATAGTTGATCCCGTCGACGGTTATCGGGGTCGAGACGTTCGATGGGATGAACGGTCCGGCCCGGTAGTTGAGCCCGCTCATTCCGTACGAGGCCTTCAGCTGTCTGTCGATGAAGTAGATCGCGCCCGCCTCCTTCGCCCCGGGACCGGAGCTATCGGACGGGATGATGGCCTCGCAGATCGCCTCGAGCTCGACCTGCTCGGTCGTGCTCAGGGATAGGAACGCCGAGTTCTCGTCCACCAACGACTGGAGCGAGGTGGCCTGCGTCGTCGCCGAGGTGACGGCCGAGTTGAGCGAGGTGACCTGGGTGTTCAGGGTCGAGACCTGGCCGCTCAGCGACGAGATCTGCCCGTTGGCGCTAGTGAGCGCCTGCTGGGTCGAGGAGAGCTCCGTCGAGACCGAGGAGAGCTGCGACGTCGCGCTCGTGAGCTGAGAGTTCGCGCTCGCTAGCTGCGCCTGGGTCGAGGAGAGCTGCGAGTTGAGCGAGGTGACCTGCCCCTGGGCCGATTGGAGCTGGGACGAGCTCTGATTCAGCTGGGACTGGAGGGAGGAGACGGTGCTGCTCGAGGAGCTATTGTTGTTTCCTATCACACTTGAGAGGTACGCGTCTGTTGCGACGCCTGCCACAGCGGCACCGACTACCACGCCGGCACCGATTTTGAGGAAGGTTCTACGGTCGCCTCCCTGGTTTGGCTTGCTGC
>JBEKTS010000044.1:0-16155 GCA_049515775.1 Nitrososphaerales archaeon
GCGGTGGACGTTGGAGTAGCGCTTCCGGACAGTCCCTCCGTACTTTGCCCCGAGGCCCCTTAGGGACTTGGACCTAGGCACGATGGGTGGCCTCCTTGATCTTGGCGCGTATCTCCTTGCCTCTCGAGATGGCCCAGTCGGCCGCGGTGAGTATCTGTTCCTGGGTCAGCGAGCCGGGCTCGCCCTTCTGGCCGGCGCAGATGTTGCCGTCGTCGACGGTGGTCAGGGTTATCCTCGCATCCATCACGCCCTCCTCCTCCGCTGTCGGGTCCGCGACGAGCATGCCGTTTATGCTGGCCATGGTCAGCGAGACCGGGATCTTGCTGACGGGCACCGGCATCTTCCTGCCCGTATTCTTGACTGCGTCTCCCTCGAGCACGAACTCGGGCATGTTTGCGGTGAGCAACGCCGAGACGACCGCGTAGTTGGTCGCGTCGAAGAGGTTGCCGTCCACGTTAAGGACGTTCACGTCGACGAAGACGGCGTAGACGAACTTGCCCTCCTTGATGACCAGGCTGCTGACGTCTATCATCTCCGACTCCCTCACCCCTCTGTCGACTACCCTCGCGAGCTCGATCGCCTTCTCGTCGGGGGGACCCGCCTCGACGTAGGAGGCGGCCATCGGCAGGACCTCCGCCCCGACGATGAGCAACCCCTTGTCGGGGGTGTCGGGGAAGGGCGTCCCCTTGTCGATCATCACGCCGGCTATGACCTGGGTGTTGCCCAGGCTGACCATCGCGGACCCGTTCGCCTTCTCTATGAGGCCCGTCTGTATCTCCAGCTTCCTGATCTCGTTGAGCGACCTGCCGTCGAGCCTCGTGCCCCTGGAGAGGAGCTCGAGCAGCTGGGCCCTCCGGAGGGCCTCTACGACGTAGGACTTTTGGGGCATCTACTCGCCCACCTCCTCAGAGGTCGTCTCGGGAGTCGTGTTCGCGAAGTACTTCTTGAGAAGCGCCTCGCGCTGGATCTGGTAGACCTTCCTGGCGCCCTGATTGGCCATCTCTAGAGCCTGCTTGAACTCGTCCGGCGTGAAGAGGCCGTCGAGCTGGAGCAGGGTGATCTGATTGAGGTTCGGCAGGAACGCAAAGGGCATGTCTCCTGAGCCCTCCTTGTCCTCTGTGTCGTTGAGGTCGAGGACGACCTTGCCGTCGACCTTCCCGACCGCACACCCCACGACCAGGTCGCGCATGTTGATCCCGGCATCGGCGAGCGCCAGCGAGGCTGCCGTGATCCCGGCGACGCGGGACCCGCCGTCCGACTGGAGCACCTCGACGTAGATCTGGATAGCAGTCCGCGGGTAGTCCTCGAGGATGAGCGCCGGCTGCAGCGCCTCCCTTATGACCATCGATATCTCGATCTCCCTGCGCGAGGGGGCCGGGTTCTTGCGCTGGTCGACCGAGAACGGAGCCATGTGGTACCTGCACTTCAGGACGGCCCTGTCGGCCAGGAGCATGTGCTTCGGGTGCATCTCCTTGGGACCGTAGACCGCGGCCATGATCTTGTTCTTCCCGAACTCGATGTAGGCCGACCCGTCCGCGTTCTGGAGCGTGCCCACCTCCATCTTGATGGGCCTCAGCTCGTCCCACTTGCGGCCATCGGTGCGCAGGCCGTTCTCATCGATCAGTTTGCGCTTCTCTTCCATTTTCTCTATTCACCACTAGTGCCTGTGACCTGGCCCTCGCCGCCGCTGGGCCCGCTGGCGTCGCTGCTTGCGACTCCGCCCGAGAGGAAGGCCTCGACCTTCTGCGTCAGGTCTGCCAGGTGCGCCTCCGACTCGATCATGTGCACGGCCTTGACCGCGTTCACCACGCCCTCCGAGGGACCCTCTAGGATTACCAGCCCGTTCTGACCGACCTTGATGTCGCAGTGGGTCAGGTTGCCTATCATCTTGATCATGTAGCCCTTCTTCCCGATCAGGCGAGGGACCTTCGTCGGCGATATCTTCACGAGCTCGCCGCCGGGCACCAGCCCCAGCCCCGGCCCCCTGATCGAGAGCTGCGGGTCTCTGGACCTGTCGAAGGCCTCGATCTTGGCGAGCATGAGGTCTCCGATCTTGAACCTCGAGCTCAGGTCGTGGGTCGCCGGAGAGAAGTCCCTGCCGAAGACGAACTGGGCGGGCAGGTACCCCTGGAAGCACGAGTTGATGTCGACCTCCCAGCCGTAGCCCGTCATGTTCGAGACCTTCCCGACGACGAGGTCTTCCACGCGCGGGATGTAGATCCCCGAGAGGGGTATGACCTTGACGTCCGACCTGACGATCTCCGCGAGACCAATGCGCAGAGCGATGAGGTCGTTTCCTCTCCGCTCGACAAAGCTGCCTGGTCTATAGTCCCCGCTGACTATGACGTCCCCGGGGATTACCTGCTTCCTGACTATTTCTGGCAATTCACTTCACCAATGTTACCTGGGCCGACCCCTTCGTCACAGCCCCCAACCTTTCGAGAAGGTTCGGCTGAGAGGCGGCCGGCACCTCCAGTACCACGGACAGTCCACCGTCCTGCCCCCACTCCTCTTTAAGTATCTCGCCGAACCCCTTGAGGACGCCTATCGCCTGCCCCGCGTGCTGCGCCGGCGCCCTCACGGATAGCTTCACCCTCTCGGACTTCAAGGCGATGATGGGCCTGAGCTTGTCGAGGATGTCCTTGGTCTGCTCGTTGGCGTCCTTGAAGGGGTCGATCGAGACCCTCGCGTCCTGCATCGCCTGCTCAATCCTGACGGGCGGGTGGGGGAGGCTGGTCCTCGGGTCGACGTAGTTCTTGGAGATGATCGAGACGATCTGCCTCCGCTTCTCCTCGGTGAGCCTCATCCTCTGCTCCTGGGTGAGCTGGAGCTCGCCGCGCCTGAGCACCTCGAGGGCGGCCTTGGCGTGGTCCTCGGTCTTGAAGTGCTTCTTCAGCTTGTCCGCGGAGGCCCTGAGCCCCTTCGAAGAGTCGAAGTAGACCTCGTCGATCGCGAGCACCGAGAGCGGGTCGACGTTGCGGCCCATCTTGTAGTTGAGGGCGGGGTCCGGATAGACGAGTATCTCGTATCGATCGCCCTCTATGGTCATGCGCACGCTGCTGAACCTGTTGCTCATGACCCCTGCATCGGGCGACTAGGCGCCCTTGTTGTTGGCCGGCTTGTCGCTGCGGGTCCTGGCGTTCGCGGCGCTCTTGGCTATCTCGTCCTCGGAGAGCTTCCGCATCGCCTTGGACTCGGAGTCGACCACCGCCGTCTTGATGTGGGCGGTGCCCTGCTTGTCCTCGCTGACGAGGTAGATGCACTCGATCGCGAGCCTTATCCCGTCGTCGAGGCTTATCCCCTTGTCGTAGTTCTTCTCGAGGTACTCGTTGACCTGGTCGGAGCCCGCGCCTATCGCCACGGCGTCGAAGCTGAGATAGGCGCCCGTCGGGTCGGTCAGGTAGACCACCGGTCCCCTGTTCTCGTCGACCCCCGCTATGATCAGGGAGACCCCGAAGGGCCTCACCCCCGCGTACTGGGTGTACTGCTGGTTGAGGTCCGCGATCCTCTTGGCCACGGTCTCGATGTCGACCGGCTCCTCGTAGACCAGCTTGTTGCTCTGGGCTATGACCCGCGCGTTGTCGACCTGGATGCGGGCGTCCGGGATGTAGCCGGCGCCCACGGCGCCGATGTGATCGTCGATCTGGAACATCTTGACGACCGAGTAGCCGGACTGGAGCTTCCTGCCCCTCTCCTCCACGGCGAGGACGACACCCTCGTTCGTCCTCACACCGACCGCCAAGCTGCCCCTCCTCACGGTCTCGAGAGCGTACTCTACCTGGTATAGTCTGCCGTCGGGCGAGAAGATGGTGATCGCCCGGTCGTAACCTGCTGAAGGCGCGAACGTATTCTCTAATCTCCTTAGGTTGATTAGCACGCTTTTAGGGACGTTTTAAAGGATTCTGTCCGCCGACCGGTACGGGTCGGGAGGAAGGGGATGCCGCGACGGGAGCGGCTTCGCGGCTCCCCGGCGAGGTCGGCCGCGGGCCGGCCAGAAGCCGTTATATCCAAGGAGGGGCCGGCGCAGTCGAACATCCCCTTGCCGGTGCGCAGCGTGACGATGCTGAAGGAGGTCGTTGACAGCGTGCTGACCTACTCGCGCAGCGCGTACCCGAGAGAGGGGATACTCCTGCTGAGGGGGAAGAGCAAGAAGGGCGACGTCCGCGTCGAGTCCGTCGTGATACCGCCCATGGCCACCCACGGCGAGGGGTTCTCGAGCTTCAATTGGACGCTGATGCCCATCGACCTCTCGTTCCTCGGGGTCGCCCACTCCCACCCCTCCGGGTACGCCGTGCCGTCCCACCAGGACCTGCTTCACATGATGGGGAGGATAATGGTGATCGCCGGCTACCCCTACAGCGACGAGAGCTGCATCAAGGTCTACGACATGCACGGCAAGCCCCTCAGCTTCCAGGTCGTCGAGGGGCCTCATCAATCTTAAATACGAAAAACGGCGGCCGGGCCTCGGCGCAACCTTGGTGTCGCACACGACCGGTCAGACCTGGGCGGCCCTCAAGAAGTCATGGAAGGCCTACAAGATCGCCAAGGTGAAGGACGAGAGGGAGAACATGGTCGAGTACGCCAAGAGGATAAGGACGCTCCAGAAGGAGCTCGGCGTGGTCCAGGCCAGCTTCCCGGAACTGGACCTCTCCTGACGCGGCGGCGGGCGGGATAGGGAATACAGAGAAAGAGGATCTCTGGCCGGCTACCTAGTCCGTTCGGGGACCGTCCCCGTGGTGTATATCGTCATCACGGTCTCGCGCAGGTTGGCGACCTGGTGGAGGTCGAAGTCCGGCTCGGTCGAGATCAGCATGAAGTTCACGCCCAGGTTGAAGGTGAGCATGTTCACCTTCTCCCTCTTCACGAAGGTGTACTGGATGTTCCCGAAGTAGCGGTCCCAGGTCTTGTCGGTCCCGATCTGTATGGTGAGGTTCGCCATCAGCCTCAGGTCTTCGCTGACCGGTTCCAGTGAGCTGATGCCCTTCCTCATCCCTCCCGCGATGATCCGCCCCGTGTCGTCGAGGACGCTGGCGTAGCGAATCCTCCTGTCGTACTTGAAGGTCTGAGCACATAATTTATCCAGAGGATACGTCATTATCGAGACGAAGGGTGACTACCCCACGGAAGACGATATAAGAGTTGTTGGTGGGTTGCGACCGGACCGCTCCGGCGCGCCCCATGGTCTTGGAGGCTCCGAAGGTCGACCCCTGGACGCGAGGGGCCCGTGACCGGGAGTCGAAGCCTCGGCTCGGAGCCGGGTCGGACGAAGACTTGACAGAACCGTGAAGCGCCCTTGACCCTCGACCAAAAGACCCGCGTCGACGCACGACCATCCGGGTGCATCGAGAATGGTGTTCGAACAGGTGCTCACCATCATCTTCGCCCTAGGCGTAGGCGTCGCCCTGGTCGCGTACATCGCGAGACCCAGGCACAGAGGCGCGTCTATCGCGGCCGGGGCCGCGAGGGTCGGAACCTTCGCTCCCGCCGGGATCGCGCACGCGGCGCCCATGCCACAGGCAGCGGCAGTCGAGATGCCAGCGGTCGAGGCCTCCTCCTCCCATCCGGACGTGCAGCAACAATCGCTCACGGAGGTCGCGCCGGTGGTGCCGGACGCAGCAGCGGCAGGACCCGCCCAGGTCGCGCAGGTCGCGACCGTCGTGGTGGCGGCCGACCCGCCCCCTGCGCCCTCGGTCCCCTCGACGGCCGCCGAGGCAGCTCCCGCGCCGGTCGCGGCGAGCGCGCCCAGGGCCCCTAGGAAGAGGACGACGAGGAGCACAGCGACCAAGAGCCACCCCAGGCCTGCCCGAAGGACGAAGAAGACGGCCGAGAGCAGCCCAGCAGACCAACCCGGGGCATAGCCGTGGGTCGAGGCGACAAGCCTTAAACCCACTTCCTTCCTGTTTTGCCCGTGAGAGAAGCTCTCGTCGGTTTCCACGTCTCCATAGCGGGATCGATCGACCTGGCCGTCGACAGGGCCCTGCAGGCCGACTGCACCGCGTTCCAGCTCTTCACGCGCAACCCCCGCAGCTGGAAGTACAAGGCGCTCGATGAGCAGGAGGTCCGGACCTTCGCCGAGAAGAGGGCCAAGGCCGGGTTCAAGAAGGTCGTCGCCCACATGCCCTACCTCCCCAACCTGGCCTCGTCCGACAGGTCGGTCGTCCGCAAGAGCAGGGCCTCGCTCTCCGCCGAGGTGGAGAGGTGCGGCAGGCTCGGAGTCGACTACATCGTCGCCCACGTGGGGACCCACATGGGGAAGGGCTCCCTGGTCGGCGTCAGGAACGTCGCCGAGGCGTGCAACGAGGCGCTCGAGGCGAACGAGAACTCCGTGATGGTCCTGCTCGAGAACACGGCGGGCCAGAAGAACGCAGTGGGGGCCAGCTTCGAGGAGATCCGGATGATGCTCGACGGGGTGAGGAAGAGCGAGAGGGTCGGGGTCTGCATGGACACCTGCCACCTCTTCGCCGCGGGCTTCGACATATCCGTCCCATCCGGTGTCGAGGAGACCCTGGCGCTCTTCGGCGAGACCGTGGGCCTGGACAGGCTCAAGGTCGTCCACCTCAACGACTCCAAGGGGCCGCTCGGCGGCAACCTCGACCGGCACGACCACATCGGCATGGGACGGATCGGGGAGAGCGGTTTCAGGGCGCTCCTCCACCACTCCGGCATAACGAGGCTCCCGATGCTGATGGAGACGCCCCAGGACGACAGGAGGTCCGACGCGGACGAGATCGCCTACGTGAGGGCGCTCATAGCAAGCTAGGTCTGCCGGGGCGCTGCCGCTTCTGCGGTGGCGACCGTCGCCGCCCGCTCCTCGCCCCTGGGCCAGGCCCGCCTGGACTTGGAGACCCAGGAGAACTTCCTCTGAAGGGAGGTCGTGTAGAGCTTGCCCCACTCCAGGCCGACGTAGTCGCACCAAGACTTGTAGATGCGCGGGTCGATGTAGTTCTTCATGGAGGTGTTCAGGTTGTAGTCCTTCGTCCTCTTGGTGAACTCGACGTTGAGCGACATCTTCCTGGCCATGCCCTCCTTGCCCTTCGCCCTGTACTCGGCCAGCTTCTCCTCCTTCTTCTTCAGCGACTCCTCCCAGTTCTTGGGAGGGGTGCGCTTGTGGTTGCAGTACTCAGCCGCCGCCAGGTTCGCCTCCTTGGCGAAGTAGAGCTTCTCGATCTCGTCTGCCTGGCGGACGTCTCTCGAGCGAAGGCGCTCCTCCGCGACCTTCGTCGCGTGGTACGTCCTGAAGACCTTCGCCGAGAGGCCGGGGACCATCTCCGAGAGGAAGCGGTTCACGGTACCGGAGGTGACCCCGTCGAAGATCTTGTCCTGGGGCTTCTTTCCCTGCGTGAATCGCCTCAGGTTCCTGAGCAGGCTCGGCTCCGGCCTCTCGAGGGTCTTCATCCAACGGACCGAGTCCTTGCCGAGGAAGTCGAACTCGATCCTCTCGTCGGAGAGCTTGACGTGCTCGACCCTGAGCGTCGTCGCCCCCACGGTGTCCGCCTCGTCCGCGTCCTTCTCGTCGCCCACCCTCATCCCGAGCGTGTCGATGAGGTAGGCCACGGTGGCCGTCCTGCTCGTCTTGCCGTCCCTCGCCGACATCGCCTTCACGATCTTGGCCCTGAGGGGGTTGAGCTTCGGCGCCATGGACTGCGCCTTGTCGTACTTCTCCTTGTTCCTGGACTGCTGGATGGCCGAGCCCTCGTGGGGCCAGACGTACTTCTCCTTCCCGGTGAGCTTGTCGATCCACCTGGCGAACCAGATCGACTCGGCGTCGTGCACTATGGCCCCCCAGTCCCCGCTCGTCGGAGGGACGGGCGCGGTCTCGTCCAGGTTGAGCGTCACGTCCCCGGGGCTCACCCTGGGCTTCCACGACCCTCTGAGGGGGTGCGCGCCTCGACCCATGAAGAGGCCGGGCGGCTCGACCAGCCAGTTGGCGATGTCGACCTCGACGCCGTCTATGATGGCCTTGCCGTACCTGCCCTTGAGGGCCTCCCGCTGCTCCTTGCGGGATGCCGCCAGGCGCTTCTTCTCGTCCTTGCCAGTGGACTCCTTCGCCTGCTTCTCCCGGTCCACCCGCCGATGGAACTCCGAGAGGTCGATCTCGGAGAGCTGCGCGCCCCGGAACCTCTCGGGAAGCTCCTTCGAGAGGTGCTTCATGAAGTTCTGGACGAAGACGGGGTCCTTGACGTACGGGGTGTCCTTCTTCTTGGCGAACTGGTACACCATCTCGTCGGCCAGGGGGGAGAGGGCTACCCGCTCGCCCCCGATCGTCACCGCGAGCCCCGTGGGGGAGTGCTCAGGGGGAAATGCGACTCCGCTGTGGCGCATCGTCTTCCAGACTGGCATCTCGCCCGAGTCCCAGCAAGGCCCTTAAAAATGAAACGCGATTGGAGCCGACCCGCTCGTCTCCCGGCGGGCTGACGACGCCGCCCTGGCGGGCTGGGCGACAAAAGACAACCGTTATTCGGATGGGGCTGTCTCGGGACGACGGTCGTCGTTGGCCCTCGAGATCATAATACAGGTGCTCATCGTCCTCGCGGCCGCCGTCCTGACAGGTGAGGTCTTCGCGCAGTTCCGGCTGCCTTCGGTGGCCGGTGAGCTGCTCAGCGGGATGATCCTCGGGCCGACCGTGCTCGGCCTGATCGGCACCAACGACCAGATACAGGCGGTCTCGTCGCTGGCCCTCTTCTTCGTGATCTTCCTGATCGGCTTCGAGATGAACACGGACAGCCTGAGGAAGCACCTGAGGCACGGGATCGTCCTCTCTCTGACCGCGTTCGTCATCCCGATGTTCGTCGTCTTCGGGCTCGTCCTCTTGTTGTTCCCGTTCGGTCCTGTCCCGGATCTGGTCTCTTCGCTGGCGATCGCCGTCCCCTCGATCTCGATAATCTCCGTGCTGGTGATGCAGTACGGGCTGCTCGAGAGCGAGGCCGGAGGGATCATACTCGCGTCGGTGGCCGTGGCGGACATAGTTGCGTTCATCTTGCTGGTCGCGGTCTCCAGCCCCGTCACGAGCACCGTCTCCGTCATCGCGTACACGGCGGTCTTCATCGCGGCCTTTGTGGCCGTGGACGTCGTGCTGAGCCGCCAGCCGAGGGCGTTCAGGCGGCTGCTCGAGAAGGTGGGCGCCGTGGTCCGGAGAGAGGAGATGCCGTACGCCGTCCTGATAGTCGTCGGGCTGCTCGTCGCCGCCATATTCCAGGCGATCGGGCTGAGCTACATCCTCGGAGCGTTCTTCGCCGGCCTCATAGTCAGGGAGGGGCTCATCGGGAAGAAGGCGTTCCAGGAGGTCTCGGTCACCTTCACGAGGATGAACCAGGGGTTCTTCATACCGCTCTTCTTCGGGTCCGCGGGCCTGGAGGCGGACCTGATGCCGTCGGGGTACTACCTCATACCGGCCCTCGCGGTCGTGGTCGGGGTGACCCTCGTCCTTTCCATAGCGACGACGGCGTACGCCGGGAGGACCATACTGAAGCTCCCCCCTGAGGAGGCTCGTCGCGTGGCCGTGACCCTCGGAGGAAGGGGTGCCGTCGGCATAGTCATCGCCTCCGTCGCACTGGGCGCTGGGGTGATCTCCGGGCTCGACTACTCTCTCGTGATAGCGGCGACGCTGGTGATATCCCTCGTGGTGCCGCTGCTCCTGGGCCGCAAGGAGGTCGTGAGGTCCTAGGGGGTCGATGGAGGCCCGCACCACCCCCCAAGGGGCCAGGGCGTCGGGAGCGGACGAATGCGGTAAAATACCCAGGCCATCAAGCTTCTGTGGCGGGCCCGTAGCTTAGTTCCCAATGGGAGAGAAATCAGGTAGAGCATCGGGCTTTTAACCCGAGGGTCTGGAGTGAAACCCCCTAGACGGGTTCGATTCCCGTCGGGCCCGCTCACAATCAGCTCGGAGTATGCTCCGACTAGTCGTCAGAGGTCTGTTGACGCCTTACAGCATCGATTCAACTCCGAACCCCGAGATCGTCCCAGGGCGCGCATCGGCCGCGGAGTCCTGAGCTCATCGGATTTGAACCGGCTCTAACGGGTGCCGCAGAGGTCGCTGGCTCATGAATCCTGCGTCTGACCCGGACCGATTCCGCCGACCCCGAATGGCCGTCGCCTCATCCGGTTGGCCCAGAACACGACGACGGGCACGAAGCAGACCAGCATCCTGACGTGGGCCTGAAAGAGAATCCAATCCCACGGTACTCCGAGGCCGATGGGCACGAACAGGGCCACGAAGAACAGGAGATTCCTTGACCTTCGGAATCCGGCCAAGACTCCCGCTTCCACGGCGGGTCTTCGCCCTTCCGAGGCGATGACGTGGGCAAATGCTGAGGCAATCAGGATCTGACCGCTCAGGTCCGTGTCGAACGACGAAGAGGCATAGTTCTGGACGTCAACGGTGTTGGAATTCAGTATGGCTTGTTCAAACGGGTACGGCATGACTGCCACCAAGACGAGAAGAACGACGTTTAGAGATGTGACCGGGCGCGTTCCTATCGGAAGGACTGAGGCGGTCTCCGTGCATACTATCCGGCCCGTCACGAGAATCAGGAAGACGAAGACGAAATCGATGACGTTCCTGTTGATGTCGCCGATTCCTGAGCTCTGAACGCCGTTCACCACCAGTCCGATCGCTCCTATTGAGAGGGATAGGCCATAGATCAGGTCGGAAAGGGACTCCAGCCTGGGTCTCGGCCGACGGACCGCGTCGCCTTTCTCGGATCTACTCAACCGAAACCCCCCTTCACCGCTGTCCCTGACGGGAGTTTCTGCCGGCCGCCGCTGGCGATGCTAGATTGCAATCCAGGCATTCCAGATTCCAGCCCGCGCCTTCCCGCCGTCATCTGCTCCGCATGGAGTTGGAAGAGACTTGAATCCGGGCGTTCGCCTCTGGCTCCTCCGGGTTGAGTTTCGAGTGCCCTATCCTCGACTCCTTCTTAATGAATGGCCCGGGTCCACCAAACGAAAGCATACCGGTCGAAGCTCGGCGCCCAGGCGAGTTACGGTTCAGCTCCAAACTGAGCAAGTAGACTGGGCGGGTCCCGTCGGGCCCTCCTCCGTTCGGGCTCGGGTCCGGCGTCCCCCTCGCGCTCTCGTCGCTCGCTGGAGAGAAACCATCCGTTCGCTCGTCGGCAGCGCGAGGACGAAGGAGACCGGGGCTCTGGTCTGCGACGGGGAGCCGATGGACCGCCAGCGGCGACCCCTTGGGATCCTCGAGGGAGACAACGCTTATCTGAAATATGAAGAAAACGGAGGACGTTGGTCAAGCGCATCGCACAGGGATCGGGATCCGACGATGTGGACGCCTACATAGCGAAGTGTCCGAAGAGCGTCCAGGGCAAGCTGGAGGAGATCAGAGCGGCGATAAAGGAGGTGGCACCCGGCGCCGCCGAGACCACGAGCTACTTCCAGATGCCCGGGTACTATTATCCGGGCTATGACTACAACGGGATGTTCGCCTGGTTCGGCCTTCAGAGATCGCACATCAGCCTCCTTCTGCGTCCTCCGACGATACAGGACCACGAAGAGGAACTCGCCGGGTACGCCACCACGAAGGCAGCCGTACACCTTCCGTTGGATCGGAGGGTGCCAACGCCTTTGGTGAAGAAGCTGGTGAGAGCGAGCCTGAAGATAATGAAGGATGACCCCAAGAACGCCTCACCCAAGCCCAGCTCCTAGGATCTCGGCGCGGGCTCGCTCCCTGAGCCCGACAGCCGTCGGCCGGGGCCCCCTCTTCTTCGAGGAGGCGCCGATGCTCGCTCCCCTGGGACGCCCACCGCCGCCCCTTCAACCTGGCGTTGCTCTCTCGGCTTATGGCGGGGTCGGTCCGAACCCGTTCCGCCCGCCTCCATCTCCCCACCACCCCTCGGCGCTCGTGCGCTCGGCTGCGACGAGTCAGAGGAGCCTGCTGGCGAGCGCGTAGGTCACGCCGACCGCACTGTCCGACCTGTCCCAGGTGGCCAGCTCCTCTGCGACGAGCCCACTCTCGGTTCTCGAGACGTCGCGCAGGGCGTTTCCGACCGACCTCCTCACGTACAAGCTCGGGTCGCCCTTGAGTCCGGCGAGCATTCGGACCGCCACATCCGGATGCTCCCTGAAGAAATCCCTGCGGTTCCAGATCCTGAGCCCCTCGGTGGCCGCCCTCCTGACGTTCGGGTTCTCGTCCCCCAGCCACTCCTCGATGGCGGGCAGCGCCCGCTCGTAGCCGGCGTCCTTGCAGTACCGATCGAACGCCTTGGCGAGGACCTCCTGGACCTGCCAGGAAGGGTCGGAGCTGACCCTCCTCCGCATGATTCGGAGGGCACTTGGCGACCTGGCTGCGACGGACCCGAGGACGAAGACGGAGACCATGCGCACCTGGAAGACATCCGACGCGTAGAGCTCCTCGGCCGCCGAGAGGCTCTCCCGCACGGTGGAGACCTCCACTATCTCGCTGGCCTCTTCCTGCATCGGGCGGAAGCCGTGCGCGACGGAGGAGACCCTCCCTCGGACCGCTTCCAGGGCGACCATGGCGGCCGATCCATGCTCCGGCTATAAGGCGGTGTCGGGGGGCCGCGACAGGACGCGCTTCCTGTGGGCGCTTCCTGCGTCCCGAAGGTCGGACGTCTGGGGGGGCGGCTCCTCGTCGCCGTGCCGATGGGCGGCGGCAGCGCCGCTCAGGCCGTGCTCGACTTGAAGTACGGCAGCACCTTCTTCTCGAAGAGCTCGAAGGCCTTCTCGTCGTCGAAGGTGTTGATCATGAGGTACGCGTGGTCGAACCCGCACTTGAAGTACTGCTCTATCCTCTTGATGAACTCGTTCTCGTCGGTCGCGATGGGGAAGACCTCGGCGAGCTGCGCGTCGGTGACCGAGTCGCCTATCTCCTCTATCTTCCTCGGGTCGGATATGTTGTCGTTGAAGATCTCCGGCAGGATCGTGGCGGCCCACTTCCTGCACGTCTTGATCGCCCGGTCGTAGTCCTCGTCGTAGCCTACGTCGATCTCCACCACCTTCATGAAGTCGTCCAGCGTCCGCCCCGACTTCTTCGCTCCCTCGGCGATGTTCGGGAACAGAACCTCCTCGATGTACTTCGGGGTCTTCCCCGCCGTTATCACGCCGTCCCCGTACTCTCCGACGACCCTGGCCATCTTGGGGCCCATCACGGACATCAGTATCGGTATGTCCGCCTTCATGTACAGGTTCGCCCCCTTGATCTTGTAGTACCTGCCGTCGAAATCGACGAAGCCTCCCTTCCAGAGCGCCCTGATTATCTGGACCGCCTCGATCAGCCTGTCTTTCCTCTCGGGGTACTTCGGCCAGGTGTACCCCAGCGGCACCTCGTTCATCGCCTCCCCGGTACCCACGCCCAGGATCACCCGGTCCCCGAACAGCGCCTGCATCGTCGCGAACGCCTGGGCGGTTATCGCCGGATGGTACCTGTAGGTCGGGACGGTGACGGCGGTGCCGAAGGGGATCTTGACCTGCTGCATGGCCGCGGCCATGAAGACCCAGCTGTTGCACTCGAGCGCGTTCGTGTCGAACCAGGGGTGGAAGTGGTCCGGCAACCAGATTGCGTCGAATCCCGCCTTCTCCGCCCGTTTGCAGATCTGGATCAGCTTGCTCGGTTCCGCGAGGTCTGGGATGGCGTTGTAGCCTATCGAGTTCTTGGCCAGCACGAAGGTGGAGTAGTCCATGGACGGAGATAAGTCTAGCGAAGGGTCGGAGACGGCGTACCTTGCCGCTTCCGCCCCAGGAGACCCTCGAGGGCCGACCGTCCACGATGCGATTCCCAGCCGAGCCGGCCGGGCCCGTGGAGGCTCGGACTCGATTCCCTCCCCCGCACGCTCACCGTCAGGGCGCGGTGCGCCTCCGCTGCGAGACTCGCGGCCGCGACGGCCCTCGCAACCTTTTAATACCCCCTATCGTGTAGGCGATATCGCATAAAAGATATCGGTGATATATGTCATTGAACAACAACAGTAACAACGACGAGGACCACGACGAAGAGAAGAGACACCACAGACCCTGGGGCAATTGGCAGCGCCCCGGGATGGAGCACCTGGGCAGGTCCCGATTTGGGCAGCGCGGGTTCCTGCGGCCCCAGATCGTCCAGCTCCTGGAGAAGGAGCCGATGAACGGAGTGGACATCATGAACGAGCTTCAGGAGATGAGCCACGGCTGGTACAGGCCGAGCCCCGGCTCGATCTACCCGCTGCTCGAGCAGCTGGAGAAGGAGGGCCTGATAGCGAGGAACGAGGGGGGGAAGTTCGAGCTCACGGCCGCCTTCGCCGAGCAGGCGGGGACCGGCGGCGACCTGGCGAGCGCCATCTCAGCCATGGAGAGCAACGCCTCCTATCTCGAGGACCTCCAGAAGGCCGACGGGGCAAAGCTCTCGAAGCAGAGGGACAGGATAGAGAAGCTGGCCAAGAGGCTGGAGGCCCTGAGCGGCGCGCTGCGATCGGGGAGCGAGCCGCAATGATGCAGCGGTCTGAGGTCCTGGAAGAGGCCCCGACCGTCGGACAGGGCACCCTCGCCATCGAGGCCCACGGGCTCGTCAAGGTCTTCGGGGAGAACCGCGCCGTCGACGGCGTGGACCTGTCGATACCGAGTGGCTGCATCTACGCCCTGCTCGGGCCGAACGGCGCCGGTAAGACGACGATCATCAACATGCTGACCACGCTCCTCAAGCCGGACGGCGGGAACGCGAGGGTCTTCGGCCACGACGTGGCGCGCGAGACCCAGGTCGTCCGCCAGCTCATCAGCGTGACGGGCCAGAGCGCGGCGGTCGACGAGAGGCTGTCCGCGTCCGAGAACCTGACGATCTTCGCCCTCCTCCTCGGGCTCAGCAGGTCCGAGGCGAGGAAGAGGTCCGCCCAGCTCCTGGAGGAGTTCGGCCTGGCCGACGCCGCCAACAGGACGCTCGACAAGTTCTCGGGCGGGATGAGGAGGAGGCTCGACCTCGCCTCGAGCCTCATCGTGCAGGCCCCGCTCATCTTCCTGGACGAACCGACCACCGGGCTCGACCCGCGCACCAGGATACAGATGTGGGAGTCCATCCGGCGGCTCGTCTCCTCCGGGTCGACGATCCTCCTGACCACCCAGTACCTCGACGAGGCCGACCAGCTCGCGGACCGGATAGCCGTGATCGACCGCGGGCGCGTCGTGGCCGAGGGCACGCCCCGCGAGCTCAAGGCGACGATCGGGAAGGCGACGCTGCACCTGGAGCTCGCAGACGGGAACGAGACCGACGAGGCGGTCCGCATCACCCAGTCGGTGCTCAACGTGAAGGCCTCCGCGCCCGAGCCAGCGCTCGTCACCGCGCCGATGGCAGACCCCGACCGCGTGACGGACCTGCTCGTCGCGCTGCGCGAGGCGAGGATCCGCCTCGCCACCGTGAGCGTGCAGGAACCGACCCTCGACGAGGTCTTCCTGGCGCTGACGGGCGAGGGCAAGCCGGCTGAGAAGGGGGCTGCCGTGGCATGACCGCCCGGATAGTCCCCGGCGCTCAGCGCAAGCTCAAGAACAGCGTGACCCTGCGGATGACGATCAGCAACTCGCTGACGATGGCTTACCGCAACCTGCTCATGATCCGCCGTACGCCGCAGCAGCTCTTCGACGTCACGATCCAGCCCATCCTCTTCACGCTGATGTTCGTGTATCTCTTCGGCGGTGCTATCTCCGGGAGCGTGAGCAACTACCTGCCGATAATCATCCCGGGCATCCTGGCCCAGACGGCGCTCACGGCGTGCATCGCGACTGGCGTCCAGCTCCGCGAGGACATGGACAAGGGAGTGTTCTATCGTTTCAAGTCGATGCCCATCGCCCGGATCGCCCCGCTGACGGGGCCGCTGCTCGCCGACATCGTCCGCTACACGATCGCCACGAGCCTGTGTTTCGTCATGGGCTACATACTGGGATTCCGCTGGGCCAGCCTCGACGGAGCGGTCTTGGGGGGCGTCCTAGTCGTCTTCTGCTCGTGGTGCATCAGCTGGATCTTCGCGCTGCTCGGCGTCGTCCTCAAGACGGCGCAGACGGTCCAGGGCATCTCCACGGCCATCCTCTTCCCACTGACATTCCTCTCAGGCGCCTTCGTGCCGACCAGCACGCTGCCCCGGTTGCTGCAGGACTTCGTCAGCGTGAACCCGCTGACGTACATCGTGAGCGCCGTCCGGCAGCTCTTCAACCAGGGCACCATCG
>JBEKTS010000045.1:0-15998 GCA_049515775.1 Nitrososphaerales archaeon
GGGTGTACGTCTCGACGAGGGGCAAGCCGGAGCTGGCGCGCTACATCCTCGACTGAGGAAGCCGTCGCGCGAGCCGAAGAGTTACCAATACCATTCTTCCAAAGACCTAAATATCGTTGGAGGGGCGCGCCCAACGAAGAGCTCCATGCGAGAAACGAACCCTCGCTTTTACTCCTCCGGTCAAGCCGCAGCAGCCACCGGTGCCGCTCGGCCATGAAAGCCCTCATCCTGGCGGGAGGGCAGGGCCTGCGGCTCAGGCCCCTCACCGAGGACAAGCCGAAGCCGCTCGTCCTGGTCAACGAGCGACCGATCGCCGAGTGGCAGATAGACTGGCTGAAGAGGGAGGTCCCCCTCGACGAGGTCGTCTTCCTCTGCGGGTACAAGTGGGAGCGGCTCAAGGAGCACTTCGGCTCGTCCTACGGCGGCGTCTCGGTCTCCTACAGCGTCGAGGACGCCCCTCTGGGCACGGGCGGAGCGATCAAGAAGGCCGTCGAGCAGCTCAGGGACCCCGGAGAGAGCGTCGTGGTCATGAACGGCGACATCATAACGTCGCTGCCCCTCAAGACCATGGTCGCCGCCCACCAGACGCCCGGGACACAGCCGACCGTGACCATGGCCCTGGTGCCCTACAAGTCCCGCTTCGGCATCGTCTACATCGACAAGCTCAAGGTCGTGAGGAAGTTCGAGGAGAAGCCCGAGTTCCCCGACGTCTGGATCAACGGAGGGGTCTACGTCATCGACTCGCAGAAGGTGATGAAGCACCTCCCCGTGAAGGGGGACATCGAGCGCGAGACCTTCCCCAAGCTGGTCCAGTACGCCGAGATAGTCTCCTATCCCTTCTATGGGTTCTGGTCCCTCATCGACTCGATCAAGGACCTGCACGAGGTCGAGGCCGAGATGAAGACGCTGCAGACCCAGGGACTGGCCTAGGCGGCCACCGACCGACCTTGGATCGCATCCGGTCTGCGGGCTCTCTGCTGTTCGTCGGGGGGAGCCAGTTCGTCGTCGCCATGATCGTGGCCGAGGCCCTCTTCCCCGGCTACAGCGTCTCGGCCAACCACATCAGCGACCTGGGCGCGGACTGCTCGGTCTCGCCGTGCCTCGTACAACCACTCTCGGCGCCGATCTTCGACGCCAGCGTCATCCTTCTGGGCCTCTCCGGCGTCTCGGCCGGGTACCTCCTCTTCCGCTCTGGCCACCGCTCGGCCGGGACGCTGCTGCTCCTGGCGGGGCTCGGAGCGGCGGGCGTCGGCCTCTTCCCCGAGACGACGGGCGGGGCTCACACCGTGGCCTCCTTCGTCACCTTCTTCTTCGCCGGCCTCGCGGCGATCGCCTCCTATCGCCTGTTGAGCCCGCCGCTCTCTCACCTATCGGTCGTCCTGGGCGTACTGGTGCTCGCGGCTCTGGCCCTCTATGGCAGCGGGACCTTCCTCGGGCTGGGGCCGGGTGGCATGGAGAGGATGATCGCCTACCCCGCTCTCCTATGGGTGATCGGAGCCGGAGCGAACCTGGTGGGGATGGCCTCCGCGGACGGCCCCTAGCCGCGCCTCTCTCGTCCGCCCGTATCTCCTCCCTCCCTCCCGCCGCCCGTCCCCTCTGCCTCGCGGGGCGGGCCCGCCGGACCGGACCGGACCGGACCCGAAAGGCCGCAACCCTTATTATGGCACTTCGGAGCGCAGCCTCTGGCAAGGACGACAATAGCCTTGCCCCTTAGTTTTGACTCTAAGCTGAAGAACGCCTCCAACGTCTTCACCTTCCGCGACTTCATCCTCCTGCCCGGCAGGAGCGAGGTCGAGCCCCGGGACATCCTCCTCGGGTCCAACCTGACCAAGAAGATCGCGCTCCAGCTCCCCTTCGTCTCGTCGCCCATGGACACCGTCACCGAGTGGCGGCTCGCGCTCGAGATGGCCCGCCTGGGCGGCGTCGGCGTCGTCCACCGCAACCTCTCCATCGAGGACCAGGTCGACCAGGTGAAGAAGGTCAAGGCCTCGAAGGTCGAGGTGAAGAGCGCGGACGCGCAGGGTCGCCCTCTGGTGGGGGCCTCGATCTCCCCCCTCGACGAGAAGCGCTGCCTGGCCCTCGACTCGGTAGCCGACTTCCTCGTCGCCGACGTGGCGCACTTCCACAACTCGAACGTCCTCAAGGCCTCCGCCAAGCTCATACCGAACCTCTCCAAGGACTTCATCGCCGGGAACATCGGCACGAGGAGGGCCGTCCACGACATCGCGGCCGAGCTCCCCCGGGTCGACGGGTTCAGGGTCGGCATCGGCTCGGGCTCGGTCTGCATCACCTCTGAGGTGACCCGGGTCGGCGCTCCCACCCTCTTCGCCGTGGCGGAGGTCGCGACCGCGGCGAGCGAGCTCAACCTGGACGTGCCGATCATAGCGGACGGCGGGATAAGGGGCTCCGGAGACGCCTCGCTCGCCTTCGCGGCCGGCGCCTCGACCGTGATGCTAGGGTCCCTCCTGGCGGGGACGGACGAGTCCCCCAGCAGGACCGTCACGAAGGACGGCAGGAAGATGAAGGTCCACCGAGGGATGGCCAGCGCCGCGGCGCGGAAGGCCCGCTTCGCCCTCGACCGCTACAGCGTCCCCGCGAAGGGGCTCGACGAGGGGGTCGAGGCCTACGTCAACTACGCGGGGCCCGCCGAGGAGGTGCTGGGAGGCCTCGCGAACGGGCTGAGGGCCTCCTTCGGCTACGCGGGGGCCCGCTCGATCCGGGACCTCTGGGGCGTCGCGACGTTCGGGGTCGTCTCGGCCGTCGGCTACACCGAGCTCGGGGTCCACTCGCTGACCCTGAAGGGTGGGAACTAGCCCCTTGAACGAGGACCTGCTCGACGGGGGCATAGCGGTCCTCGACTTTGGAGGACAGTACTCGCACCTCATCTGCCGCAGGGTCCGCGGCCTCGGCGTCTACGCCACCCTCTTCGACCACGACACGCCCCTGGAGGCGCTGGAGCGGCTCGGGGTCGCCGGCGTCGTCCTCTCGGGGGGGCCGGCCTCGGTCTACGCGCCGTCGTCGCCCCACCCCGACGAGGCTCTGCTCCGCGGCCCCATCCCGCTGCTCGGCATCTGCTACGGGTACCAGCTCATCGTCCAGGCCCACGGGGGCGAGGTCGAGCGGGCGACCAAGCGCGAGTACGGCAAGTCGTCGATGACGATCCTGGACCGGTCGAGGCTCTTCAGCGGCATCTCGCAGGACCGGATCACCTGCTGGATGAGCCACGGCGACTCGGCCAAGACGCTGCCGCCGGGGATGTCGGTCCTCGGCGCCTCCGAGAACTCGCCCTACGCCGCGGTCCAGTCCGAGGACGGCCGCCAGTTCGGGGTCCAGTTCCACCCCGAGGTTGCCCACACCGAGAAGGGCGGCGCGATCCTCTCGAACTTCGTCTTCTCCGTCTGCGGGGCGAAGAAGAACTGGTCCATGACCGACTTTCTGGAGGAGACGGTCCGCGACCTCTCGGCGAGGATCGACGGCGGGGTCCTCTGCGCGGTCTCCGGAGGGGTCGACTCCTCGGTCGCCTCGGTCCTCCTGAACCGGGCCGTCGGCGAGAAGCTCCGCTGCGTCTTCATCGACACCGGCCTCCTCAGGCGGGGTGAGGCCGCCGAGGTCTCGAAGTTCCTGAAGGAGGACCTCAGGGTGCCGGTGGACTTCGTCGACTCCTCGCAGGCCTTCCTCTCCGAGCTCGAGGGCGTCACGGACCCCGAGGCGAAGCGCAGGGTGATCGGGAGGGTCTTCGCGCAGGCCTTCGAGGCCTACGCCCGAGAGAACGGGCCGTTCCGGTACCTGGCGCAGGGGACCCTCTACCCGGACGTGATCGAGTCCGGGCGGTCGTCGGCGCCCGCTTCGGTGATCAAGACCCACCACAACGTCGGGGGCCTCCCCGCCGACCTCTCGATGGAGGTCGTCGAGCCCCTGCGCGCCCTCTACAAGGACGAGGTCCGCGCGCTCGGCGCGCTGCTGGGCCTCCCGGCGAAGGTCCTCCAGAGGCACCCGTTCCCGGGCCCCGGGCTGGCCGTGCGGATAATCGGCGCGGTCACCCCCCAGAAGCTGAGGGTCTGCCGGGAGTCGAACGGGGTAGTCGAGGAGGAGCTGCTCGCCGAGGGCGTCTACAACCAGGTCTGGCAGGCGTTCGCCTACGTCGGCGACGACCAGGTGACCGGCGTCCTCGGGGACGAGAGGAAGGTGGGGTACCAGGTCACCGTCAAGGTCGTCGAGTCGGTCGACGCCATGACCGCGGACTGGTACCGTGCCCCGGCGCACCTGCTCGAGAGGATCTCCGCCAGGATAACCAACGAGGTCGACGGCGTCGTCTCCGTCGCCTACGCGATCTCCTCCAAGCCCCCGGCGACCATCGAGCCCCAGTGATGGACCGACAGAGATGGATTGGTGAGAGATAGCAGTGCCACAGTTCCTCGGACCGCAGACGAAGCTCGCCGAGCTCCACACGCACCTGGGCAGCTCGGTCGACCCCGCCGTGATGTGGGAGATCGCCAACGCGCAGGGGATCAAGCTGCCCACCAAGGACTACTGGCGGTTCGTCGACATGATCACGGTCAACCCGAGCAAGGTGAAGTCGTTCGACGACTACCTCGAGATGTTCAAGTGGACCGAGCTGATCCAGTCGAGCCCGCTCGCCATCGAGCAGTCGGTCTACCACACCATCGCAGGGGCCTACAGGAAGAACAACATCACCCTCCTGGAGCTGCGCTTCAACCCGATGAAGCGGAACAGGGGCGGGGAGCAGGACCTGGACCACATCATGATGGCCGCGATCCGCGGGATCGACAGGTCGTCCCTCGAGTACCCGGTGAGGACCGGGCTCATCGTCTGCCTCGACCGGACCTTCAAGCACGAGCAGAACGAGATACTGCTCGAGAAGGCGCTCCGATACCGCTCCCGGGGCGTCGTGGGCATCGACATAGCCGGCCCCCGCGCCAAGGCGTTCCGCTACGCCGACTGCAGCGACCTCTTCGAGCGCGCCCGCAGCGAGGGGCTGGGCCTGACCGTCCACGCGGGGGAGGACGAGGGCCACGACTCGGTGCGGGACGTGATCAAGCACCTGGCGCCGGACAGGATAGGGCACGGCGTCCGCTCGATCGAGAGCGAGGCGACCCTCAAGATGGTCAGGGAGAGCGGGATCACGCTGGAGATCTGCCCGTCGTCGAACCTGAACACTCGCGTGATAAAGGGCGTCGGGCACATGAAGCAGGTCTTCAGGTCGCTCGAGTCGCACCACATCAAGTACACGATAAACACCGACGGCCCGGAGATGCTCATGACCAACCTCAGGAGGGAGTTCGACTTCCTCCTGAGGAACGGCATCCTCGACGAGGAGGACCTGCTCAGGGCGAACCGCTACGCGTTCGCAGCCTCCTTCATCAAGTGAGGGCGCCGTCGTCCCGGTCGCCGCCCTCGCCCCTTCGCCGACGGCAACGTATATCCGTCCGGACGGGGCGCGGGCCCCGGACCGGTTGACCAGCGATACCCGCGGCCGAGGCGCCGACGAGGCGATAGACGAGGACGTCCTCGACGAGGGCTGCTTCTACCTCACGAGGCAGGGCATGCCCGTCGACGACGTCGCGGCCAGGTTCGAGCTGACCCCCAGGCAGGTCGCGGCCAGGTCGGCCCGGTTCGAGAGGAGGCTGAAGGAGGGGAAGGTCGCCGAGGAGGGCGTCTCGGTCGAGTTCTGGAGGTCGATCCGGGAGGAGGCGGAGGGAAACGTCAAGGTGACCTTCGTGAGCGAGAAGGGGTTCCACCACTCGTGGAGGTCAGACCTCAGGAAGCTCGACGGCCCCACGCTCCTCGCGCTCTACGAGTCGTGCAAGGCGTTCCTGGACATGGACCCCAGCTCCCGCTTCCTCGAGTACAAGACGCCCAAGAACTACGACCCCCTGGCGATGCAGAGGGAGATCAGCAGGGCGGTCGTCGTCCTCGGCGCGCTCCTGGAGGAGCGGTGGAAGGAGGAGGGGGAGGGGACGAGGAAGGGCGCGCCAGCCCCCGACAAACTCTTAAAGTGAGGTCGTCCGGGCCAATAAATGAGGCTCACCGGGCACCATGGACAACTTGTCGGTCGACGGTCTCTCCTCGCTGGTGGCGAAGTTCCAGGGGAGGCGTCTCCTCGTGATAGGCGACCTGATCGTCAGCAGGTTCGTGGAGGTCTCGGCTCGGAAGCTCGCCCGGGAGGCCCCGGTCCCCGCTGGAGACTACGTCGGCGAGACTCGGCTCCCGGGCGGGGCCGCCAACCTCTCCAGGGAGCTCACGTCGCTGGGGGCGAACGTGACCGTCCTGGGGGTCGTGGGCGACGACGCCCAGGGCGCCTGGCTGAGGGAGGACCTCTCGCGCAACGGCATCAACACCAACGGCATCGTCGTCGACAAGAACCGGCCGACCTCGCTGCGCACCTGGATCATGGTGAACCGGCTCCACTACCTGAGGATAGACCAGGAGACCAGGACGGACGTCCCGCCGGTGACGACGCGAGGCTTCGCGGACTCGGCCAAGGTCGAGGTCCCCAAGGTGGACGCCGTGGTGCTCTCCGACTACGACCGGGGCGTCATGAGCCCCGCCCTCATAGACGACGTCGTCTCGGAGGCGAGGGAGGCCAAGAAGATAACCGTGGCGCAGCCCAAGAACCGCCACTACCTGGACTTCTCGGGCGTGACCTACATAAAATCGAACCTCGAGGAGGCGACCCACGCCACGGGCATGGCGATGGTGAACGAGACCAGCCTCCGGAACATGGGCGTCAACCTGATGCAGAGGCTCGACTGCAGGGGGATGCTGATAACGAGGGGAGAGCAGGGGATGACCGTCTTCGAGAAGGACGCGATCACCAACTTCCCGCCGATCTACGGGAGGCGGAACTTCTTCAGCAAGGTGGGGGTGAGGGACACGATGACCGGGGTCTTCGCGCTCGGAGTGGCGGCGGGCGGGTCGATCACCGAGGCGGCCTGCCTCAGCAACATAGCGGGGCCGCTCAGGTCCGACAAGGCCCGGAACGTCTCCCTGACCGTCTCGGACTTCCAGTCGGGGTTCGACGCCGTGGGTGACTTTTTACAGCGGATATCTCAGGCCCCCGTGAGGAGGTAGCGCCAGATGGAGACCGCCCGCGAGGCAATAAGGCTCCAGGAGATAGCCAGGAACACCAGGAAGCTCATACTGGGGACCCTGGCGGAGGCGGGGTCGGGCCACCCCGGAGGGTCGCTCTCCGCGGTCGAGCTGCTGGTGACGCTCTACTTCTACAAGATGAAGCACGACCCCAAGAACCCCCACTGGGCCGACCGGGACCGCTTCATCCTCAGCAAGGGCCACGCCGCCCCGCTCCTGTACTCGATACTGGCCGAGGCCGGCTACTTCCCGGCCGAGGAGCTCCAGCACCTCCGCAGGCTCGGGGCCCTGCTCCAGGGCCACCCGGACCTCAGGATCCCCGGCGTCGAGATGCCGGCCGGGTCGGAGGGGATAGGCCTCTCGGTGGGCGTGGGCGAGGCGCTGGCGGCCAAGGTCGACCACAAGAGCTACCGCACCTACGTGCTGATGGGCGACGGCGAGCAGCAGGAGGGCGAGGTCTGGGAGGCGGCGATGTCCGCGACCAAGTTCAAGCTCGACAACCTCACGGCGATCATCGACAGGAACGGGATACAGCAGGACGGGCTCACGGAGCAGATAATGCCCCTGGAGCCGCTCGCATCGAAGTGGAGGGCGTTCAACTGGAACGTGATAGAGGTCGACGGCTACGACTACCTCCAGCTCATCGACGCCTTCGACAACGCCGAGCTGACCAAGCACAGGCCAACGATCATCATCGCCCACACGGTCAAGGGCAAGGGCGTCTCGTTCATGGAGTGGTCGCCGACCTACCACGGCACCCCGCCGTCGAAGGAGAAGATGACGGACATCTACAAGGAGCTCAAGTGAGCGCGTTGGCCAGCCAGCAGAGCAGGCCGATCAAGATTGCACCCTCCATCCTCGCCTACGACCTCTCCGACCTCGCCGCGGGCCTCGAGATCGCCTCGAGGGGGGGCGCCGACCAGATCCACCTCGACGTGATCGACGGGCGGTTCGCCCCCAACATCACCTTCGGGCCGGGGACGGTCAAGGCGCTGCGCTCGAGGTCGAGGATGAAGTTCGACACCCACCTGATGATCTCCGAGCCGCGGCTCTACGTCGAGAGGTTCATCGATGCCGGGTCCGATCTGCTCACCTTCCAGGCCGAGGTCCTCGACGCGGCGTCCTTCGACGCCCTCGCGTCGATAGTCCGTTCGAGGGGCAAGGAGATGGGGCTGGCCCTGAGGCCGGAGACGGCGCTCCCGGGCTGGGCCGAGGACCGGCTCGGCGCGCTGAGCGCAATCCTCCTGCTGACCGTGAACCCGGGGTTCAGCGGCCAGGCGATGGACCGCTCCGTGCTGCCAAAGATCGAGAGGGTCCGCAGGCTCGCGGACGAGAGGGGGTTGGCGTTGGACATCGAGGTGGACGGAGGGATCGACGCGGGGAACGTGCAGGAGGTCGCAGGACGCGGCGGCAACGTCTTCGTGGCCGGGGCCGGGGTCTACGGCAGGCCGGACCCGGCGGGGGCGATCGGGGAGCTGCGCGCCCGCGCCGCCGTCGCGACGAGGGGAGGCGCGGTCTGAGTTGCTCGATAAGCTCGGGTCGATGCGGACCGCCTACGGCGAGGCGCTCGTGGAGCTGGGCGAGACCCATCCCGGGGTCGTCGTCGTCGGTGCCGACACGACCGAGTCGATAAAGTCGGGCATGTTCGGGGCGAAGTTCCCCGACCGCTTCTTCAACGTGGGCATCGCCGAGCAGAACCTGGTCGGCGTCGCCGCGGGGCTGGCCCTCGCCGGGAAGACCGTCTACGCAGGGACCTACGCGATCTTCGTCCCGGGCAAGTGCGTCGACCAGATACGCAACATCGTCGCCTACGCTAACCTGGACGTGAAGCTCGTCTGCTCGCACGGGGGCGTCTCGGTCGGGCCCGACGGAGCGTCCCACCAGCAGCTGGAGGACATCGCGATAATCCGCGCCATCCCGAAGATGAGGGTCATCGTCCCCTCGGACTCGGTCTCGGTCAAGGGGATCGTCAGGGCGATCGCCGACCTGCCGGGCCCCTTCTACGTGCGGATCAGCCGGGGGATAGTGAAGGGGTCCTCGGTCCCCGTCATCTACGAGGAGGGCTTCGATTATCAGCTCGGCAGGGCGAACGTGCTGAGGGACGGTTCCGACGTCGCCATCTTCGCCTGCGGGCTGATGGTCGCCGAGGCGCTGCGCGCCGCCGAGTCCCTGAAGGCCAGGGGCGTCGCGGCCGCGGTGATAGACCTGCACACGGTCAAGCCGATCGACGCCGAGCTCGTGAGGAGGTACGCCAGGCAGTGCGGCTCCATCGTCACGGCCGAGGAGCACAACGTACAGGGGGGACTGGGCTCCGCCGTCTGCGAGGTCGTCGCCGAGGACTACCCGGTCGTAGTGAGGAGGGTCGGCGTCCAGGACCGGTTCGGTGAGTCGGGCGAGGCGACCGAGCTGCTGCAGAAGTTCGGACTGACGGCCGCGAAGATCGAGGAGGCGGCCCTCGGCGCCCGGTCCGCCACGGCGGCGGTGGCCGACGGCCGACCCGGCTCTTCCTAGGCGCCGGCCGACCCATTCATTCCCTGCCAAGACTTAAATCGGAACGGCGGACGGCCGGGAAAAGGGACCTTTTGCAGCATCGTCGTTCCGGTTTTGGGGCGTTCAACTCGTTCCTGAGGAAGCGCCGCAAGCTCATAATCGCAGCCTGGATAGTCGCCGTCATCGTGGCGGGCACGCAGATCCCGGCCTTCTTCAGCTCCGTCTCGTACAACGTCGCCGGCGGGAGCTTCGGGGGCCCGACGAACTCCGAGTCCCAGCTGGCGCAGAACATCCTGAACGCGCAGTTCCCGTCGGGGAACGGCTCGGGGAGCAACGGGATCATCGTCGTCATCCAGAACGGCCAGGTCTTCTCGGGGTCCGTCCAGTCGGCGCTCCTGGGCCTGAACAGGTCGGTCGCGTCCGACCCCAGCCTCGCGGGAACGTTCACGGGCGTGGAGAGCATCTACTCCACGGAGCTCTCCTTCCTCGAGTCGGTCGTCCCGACCCTCGTCCCACAGGTCGCCCAGCTCAACGAGAGCCTGGCCGCGCAGACGGGGAGCGCATCGTCCCCCGCCGCCAGCTGGGACACGGCGTCCTACATCGTCGCCAACGCGACGGCCGCGTCGTTCTCGACCTCGCCCCTCTTCACCGCGAACGCCAGGCAGCTCGGGGCGCTCCTGGCATCCTTCAGCAGCGGCACGAGCCCCTCGCAGGTCCGCGCCGGGATGATTGGCGCGGTCGCCAACCAGACCTACGCGAACTACCCCCTCGTGCTCTCGCACTCCCTCCTGAAGAACTTCGTCAGCCCCGACAACGGCACGATGATCGTCGTCTACAACTTCTCCGTCGCGCCCACGCCCGACCAGATCGAGGCGTTCCGGAGCGACGTCACCGGCTCGGCCGTGCCGTCGCTGGGGACCTACTACGTGACGGGAGGCGTCGTGCTCACCCAGGACATCTCGAAGACCTTCGGCCCGGTCGTCGGCATTACGGTCGTCCCCGGCGTCCTGGCCTCCCTCGCCATAGTCGGGATCCTCCTGCTCGCCCCCCTCGCCGCCCTCGTCCCAGTGATCATCGGGGGGATCGCCATCGCGATCGCGCTGCCCACGATATACTACGGCATCGACGTGGTGGGTCACGGCACGCTGACGTTCCTCACCCCCGCCCTCACGATCCTCCTCACCCTGGGCCTCGCCGTCGACTACTCCGTCCTCCAGCTGAGGAGGACCAAGGAGGAGAGGACGAACGGCAAGAACACCGAGGAGAGCGTCTCCACCTCGGTCCGGTGGGCCGGGGAGGCGGTGCTGACCGCCGGGGTCACCGTCGTCGTCGCCTACATCGTCATGGCGGTGGCGAACGTCCCGCTCTTCAGCAGCGTCGGGACGGCCATCGCCATATCCGTCTCGATCCTGATCCTCGCCGCGCTCACCCTGCTCCCCGCCCTCGAGCTCACCCTCAAGGACCGGCTCTTCTGGCCCGGCATCAACAGGCGGAAGGAGGTACAGCCCTCGAAGATATCGCGACTCAACCGATTGGGCGAGAAGACCCTCCGGAGGAAGGCCCTGGTGGCCGTCGTGATAACCGCGTTCGCGCTGGGCGCCTTCGCCGTCGTCCAGTCGACCCCCAGCGGAGCGGACATTCTGAAGCTGTTCCCGAACTTCTCCAGCAACCAGGGGCTCACGGTCCTCTCGACCGAGCTGGGGAGCTCCGTCGTCTCCCCGTCGGTGATCGTCGTCACCACCCCGACGCCGATCGTCTACGGCGACGACCAGTTCAACCAGACGCTCATGAAGCAGATCGAGCTGATAAGCTCCGAAGCCTCCTCCGTCTCCGGGGTCTCGAGCGTGAGCGGCCCCACCCGGCCCTACGGGTCGCAATTCAACTACTCCGGCGTCCTCCAGCTGCCGGAGCCGGAGAGGGCCCAGTACCTCGCGGGCATGCTCTCCGACATCGGCGCGAACAACATGACCGCCCAGATCGTGGTGGGGCTCGGGGCCGACGCGATGAGCCAGACCGCGATAAACGCGCTCCTCAAGGTCGAGTCGACCGTCTCCTCCCAGCACCTGGACCGCGGCGTGGCGGTCTACTACGGCGGCGAGACCCAGTCTACCTACGACAGCCAGAACTTCCTCAACGGGATACTCCCAGAGGTCATCGTCGTCCTGGGCGCCGCGGTCTACGTGATCCTCCTCATCCAGCTCCGCTCGGTCTTCACCCCCGTCCGGCTCGTCTTCACGATCCTCTGCAGCGTCGCCTTCTCGAGCGCGCTCCTGATCCTGGTCTACTACTACGCCCAGGGTCTCCCGATCCTCGACTTTGCGCCGCTCTTCGTCGTGGTGACCATGCTAGGGGTGGGGATCGACTACGACATATTCTTCGTCACGAGGATACGGGAGGAGGTCCTCAAGGGCAACAGCGACCGGGAGGCTATCAAGACCGCGCTGAACAAGGTCTGGGTGACGATATTCGGCCTCGGGCTGGTCCTCGCCACCGTCTTCGGGTCGCTGATCGCGACCAGGATCGCGCTCCTGGGCGAGATCGGGTTCGTCGTCGCGGCGGCGGTCATGATCGACGTGGGCATGGTGATCCTCCTCTTCGTCCCGGCCCTCATGGGCCTCGCCGAGAGGTTCAACTGGTGGCCGTCCAAGATAGGGAAGCGGCCGCCCGCCCCCGAGGAGAAGGGGACCGCCGAGCGGCCCTAGGCGTCCATCCAGGTGACCCTGCCGCTGGCCGGGCTCCTCCTCCCGGGGGGAGCCGGGTTGACCGCGTATCCGAGGTAGACCATGCCCACCATGAGCTCCTCCTGCCGCATCCCGAAGAGCCGCCTGACCTCTCCCGAGTAGGCGAGCTCCCCGGTCCTCACGAACGACGCCAGGCCGAGCGAGTGCGCCGCGAGGAGCGCGTTCTGGAGCGCCGCGCCGGCCGCGACGAGCTCCTCCTGGGGGGCTATCCTCGCCTCGGCGGAGGGCCTGCAGATGAGCGCGACGATGTAGGGTGCGTCGAGCGGCTTGCGCCTCTCGATCTCGACCCTCTCCGGCGACGAGCGGCCGACGGGGGACGCGGCGCAGGCGTCCGCCAGCGCGGCGCCGAGCCGCTCGCGGCCCTTGCCCGAGACGACCACGAACCTCCACGGCTCCGTCAGGTGGTGGTTCGGGGCCCAGACCGCGGCCTCCAGGACCGCCTCGACCGCCTCCCTGGTCGGAGACCTGACGGGGTCCATCTTCTTGATCGTCCTCCTCGACCTGATCGCCTCGATGACCTCGTTCATCGGGGGCTGGCGGGCCCGCCACGGTAGATAAGCTACACCCGCGGGGACCCGCTAGAACTTAAATAGAAAAAACCGGGGCTCCGTTCGACCATGAAGTTCTACCTCGACACCGCGAACCTCGCCTCGATCCGAAAGTACAACGCCATGGGGCTGGTAGACGGGGTGACGACGAACCCCTCGCTCGTCGCCAAGGAGCCGGGCGATTTCGAGGAGATCATAGCCGCGATCTGCAAGGAGGTCAACGGCCCGGTGAGCGCCGAGGTCGTGAGCACCGACCACGACGGGATCGTCGCCGAGGCGAAGCACCTCTCGAAGCTGGCTCCCAACGTCGTCGTCAAGATACCAATGATCCCGGAGGGGCTGAGGGCGACGAGGACCGTCTCCTCCATGGGCATCCCGGTGAACGTCACCCTGATCTTCTCGGCGAACCAGGGGCTGCTGGCCGCCAAGGCGGGGGCCTCCTACGTCAGCCCGTTCATCGGCAGGCTGGACGACGTCGGCCAACGGGGGATGGCCGTCATCGAGGACCTCGTCCTGATCAGGGAGAGGTACTCCCTCAGGGCGGAGATCCTCGTCGCGAGCATTAGGGGGCCCCAGCACGTCCTCGAGGCCGCGAAGCTCGGAGCGGGGATCGCGACGATGCCTCCCGAGGTGATGGAGAAGATGATGCTTCACCCGCTCACCGACGCCGGCCTGAAGAAGTTCCTCGACGACTGGAACAGGTCCAAGAAGGAGAAGCCCTCGCTCACGGTCTGAGGCGGGCGGAGGGCCTTCTTCGGATGAGGCGCCAGGGGAAGGTTTTTACGATTCTACCCGCCTCCCCGTCCCATGGCCAAGACATACACGCTGCCACCGTTACCATATCCCTACGAAGCGCTCGAGCCTTACATCTCGAAGCAGATCATGACTCTACATCACGATAAGCACCACAACGCCTACGTTACCGGTGCGAACGCCGCCCTCGACAAGCTCGAGAAGGCACGGGCGGGGACCTTGCAGATAGACGTCAGGGGCGTCCTCAGGGACCTGAGCTTCAACGTGGATGGTCACAAGCTCCACTCGATCTTCTGGCCGAACCTGGCTCCAGCCGGAAAGGGCGGGGGGGCCCCGGGAGGGAAGCTAGCAGACAAGATCAACGGCGATTTCGGGTCCCTCGACAAGTTCAAGCAACAGTTCGGGGACGCTGCCAAGGCGGTCGAAGGGAGCGGTTGGGCCCTGTTGCTCTACGACCACGAGATTGACTCGCTCGTCCTGACCCAGATCGAGAAGCAGAACTTCATGCACCTCGCGGAACTCCCCATAATCCTTTCAATCGACTGTTGGGAACATGCATTTTATTTGCAATATTTCAACGATAAAGCGAAATATGTGGACGCCTGGTGGAACGTAGTCAACTGGGACGACGCGGGGAGGCGCTTCGATAAGGCGACAAAGTAACTTCTTCGTCCCAAAAGGATTCGGGAGGAACCCAACCGAGAGCGAGCATCCGGGCGACAGGTTCCGCCGCGGTCTCGGGAAGATTGGCCACGCCAATCTTCTCGCGACTCGTGTTTCACCGGCGCGGTCTGAACAGAGCTCGTGCCGGTTCCAGCCAGCTGCGTCGGGGTACCCCTCCGCTTGGCGACTGCCTCTTCGGCCGGATTTGTGAATAGGGAGCCTTGCTCACGTATCCTGCTTCTCAGGGTCTGGACGGCTATCGCCACGTCCCTCCACTCTTTTTCCTTCCCAATCGACAGCGCAAGTTCCTTCTCCTTCGTCTTTTCGGCGTGCCTGAGCGGTGGTTCCCTCAACAGCTCCCTGCTCTCATCACTGCGCCCAAGGAGAAGCCTCCGCATCTCCTGCGAGTACCTGATCCCCCAACCTGGGACTATCGCCCCCTTTGGGTACTGAAGGTACGGGCCAACCCGATGATAGAGCTCCTTTTCGAGCGTGCGCTTTATCACACCAAGCAACGCCTTGTTGACGTTAAGGGAGCAACCGCTATCCTCGTGTAACCGGTACTTGGTCCTACTTTGATGTTCCCGTCGCTATCCAAGAAGCCGGCCAGATAGCTCGAGAAGGTCTGCCGATCGGGAGAGAAACGCTGGACGGAAACCTCGGGCTCCGGAAGAAGGAACCGGAAGCTGTTATCGGGCCTCACGGCCAGTCTCCATCTGTATCCCTTGTCCCTCTCGAACATCGGATGCTGGTACACATGACCATACGACTCGGAGAGTTCGTGGAACAGCCTTGCAGAGGCCGGATGAGTGGTCGAGGACGATGCCATCACCGCCGTCCCACTGACCTGTAGCGCCGTGTAATCTCCGTCAGCGAAGCCCGTGAGGTACGCGCGGTCTTCCTGCGTCCCGTCGAAAGGCCTTCTCTTGTGCTTCGAACGCGATTCAGCCGAGAGCTTGTCGGCCTCTGCAACGCCCCTCGTGGGGACTCCGAGGGCTCTGCAGAGCCCCCAGATGGCCGTGTACGACCTCCCGGCCTCCTTGGAGATCCGGAGCAGCGAGACCCTCTTTCCGTTGTGCAGCCCGTCGAGGACGGTCTCGATCCTCTGCCTTTGTTCTTCGTTCATCCACCTCAGGTCGACGCGCTTCGAGCCGCGCAGGAACGCGAGCGCTTCCGCTTCCTCTTGCGTGAGCTCCAAGCTGCCGCTCTGCGCCGCGCCCGTTCCGTCAGCTAGGTCCCGCTCGTCCGGCAACTAGAGACAGACCGTCGTTCCCTGTCTAATCGCCGGAGAATCGCCGCACGCTCGTCGTCGACGCGGGGTCTGGGGGCCCGGACCGTGGATACGGGCCCTCCCCCGACCTTGTGACGGCCATCCTGCCGTGCGTGGGCTCTGCGAATCTCCCAAGAGCGAAGCAGCCGCCGCTGTTGTCGTCGGAAGCTTCGCCGTCGTACCCTTCGCGATCCGGGCCTCCCGCCGGGCGCTGCGAGAGCCGGCGCGGCCTCGTCGGGGATGGCGCGGGCCCGACCTGCTCGGGCGCTGACTCTCGGCCCACCATCGCGGTCCCGGCAGGGCTGCGGGCGGTCCGGTCCCGCCAGACCCTTTATAGCGAGTCGAACCGGTTCCAGCCACGATGGGCGAGTTCACCATCAACACCGAGGGCACGCCGTTCAACCTGCGCTACACCCTCGAGAG
>JBEKTS010000046.1:0-15789 GCA_049515775.1 Nitrososphaerales archaeon
CTCGGCGCCGGCCTGAGGGGCCGTCGCAGCCCGCCCGTCGCGCCGGCATCCCCTCCCTGGTCCCCGATGGAAAGGACTAAACGCCGGGAGAGCCCCGGCGGGGCCGGATGAAGTCTTTCGTTTCGGAACGGATCTCCTCGATCCCGACTTCGGGGATCCGCGTCATCTTCGAGAAGGCCAGCAAGATCCCTGACGCCATCAGGATGGAGGTGGGGGAGCCCGACTTCGAGACCCCCGCCCTGATAGGCGATGCGGCGAAGCGCGCCATCGACGAGGGCTTCACCCACTACACCTCCGCCTCCGGCACGCCCGAGCTGAGGCAGGCGATCGCGGCCAAGCTGAAGCGGGACAACCGGATCGAGGCCGACCCCGCTACCGAGGTCGTCGTGACGCCCGGGGCCGGCGCGGCGCTCTACCTCGCGATCCTCTGCACGGTCAACCCCGGCGACGAGATGCTCATCCCCGACCCGGGCTGGCCGCACTACGAGGCGTGCATCAACCTCGCCGGCGGGCTGCCGGTCCGGTACCCCACGGTCGAGGAGGCGGGGTTCAGGCCGAGCGTCGAGGGGATCTCGCGCCTCCTCGGCCCCAGGACCAGGGCCATAGTGGTGAACTCGCCGTCCAACCCGACGGGCGCGGTCCTCGGGAGGAGGGACCTGGAGGCGATCGCCGACCTCGCCCAGGCCGAGGACCTGCTCGTCATCTCGGACGAGGTCTACGAGAAGATCGTCTACGACGGCGCCACCAACCAGAGCCTCGGTTCCTTCGACGGGATGGCCCGGAGGACTATAACCCTCAACGCGCTCTCCAAGACCTACGCCATGACCGGCTGGCGGATCGGGTACGCGGCCGCGCCCCCCGAGATAGCCATCCAGATGACCAAGCTCAACCTCTTCACGTCCGGGTGCGCCAGCTCCATCGCGCAGAAGGCCGCCGTGGCGGGCCTGAACGGCCCCCAGGACGAGGCCGCCCGGATGCTCTCCGAGTACGGCCGGCGGAGGGAACTCATCGTCAGAAGGCTCAACGAGATCGAAGGGTTCTCGTGCGCGCGGCCCGCCGGCGCCTTCTACGCCTTCCCGGCGGTCGACGGGGGCTGGGGCCGCAACTCCTTCGACGCGGCCATGTTCCTGCTCGACGGCGCGCGGGTCGCGACGGTGCCGGGATCCTCCTTCGGTCCGGCGGGCGAGCGCCACCTCCGCTTCTCGTACGCCACCTCGCTCGAGCAGATCGACGAGGCGATGGACCGCATCGACGCCGCGGTCCGGAACGTGGCGACGGCGGGGGGCCGCGGGCGGTCCGCAAAGGCTTAAGGCACGCGGCACGCTCCCGGCGGTCGAGATACCAACCCTTGCGCATAACCAAGGACGTCCACCTGGTCGGGGACGGCGGGTTCGGGCTGTCGCACTGGCTCGACTGCTGCGTCTATCTGCTCAACTGCGGGGACCGCTGGGTGATGATCGACGCCGGCGGCGGGTCGGGGGGCGAGCAGATCCTCGCCAACATCGCCGAGGACGGCCTCGACCCCAGGTCGATCAAGACGCTCATCCTCACCCACGCCCACGCCGACCACGCCTGCGGGGCCCGGTTCTTCCAGGACCGGCTGGGCGTCGAGGTCATCGCCTCGGAGGTCGACGGACGGCTCGTCGAGTCCGGGACCGACGAGGAGCTCGGTTTCGGGACGGCCCGCGGGCCGATCTACCCCTCGGACTACAGCTACGTGCACACCAAGGTCGACCGCAAGGTCCGAGACGGGGAGGTGGTCCGCATCGGGAACCGGGACCTGACCTTCCTGGTCGTCCCGGGCCACACCCCCGGGGCCATGTGCGTCCTCTCACGGAGCGACGGGATACTCTTCCCCGGGGACGTCGTCTTCTACAACGGGACGATAGGCCTCGGGAACTGGCCGGGGTCCGACCTCGCCTCCTACAGGGCGAACATCGAGAAGCTGTCCGGGCTGGGAGTGAACCAGCTCTTCCCCGGGCACTTTATGTTCACCCTCAGGGGCGGGCAGGGGCACCTCGACAGGGCGATAGCCAACCTGAAGCTGCCGTGGGTCCCGCCGGTCTGGGGCCACAACCACCCGGCGCGCTGACGGCCGTCTCTCCCTCTCTCCTGGCCGAGGCCAGACCGGCTACTGCGACTTGCCCCTGGCCAGTATCTCCCACTGGATCTCGACGCGGTCCTTCCTGCCGCAGTAGAACCTGTCGAAGAGGTTGACCGTCGTGGGCGCGTAGTATGGGTAGAACGAGAGCGTGTCCCCGATCCTGGGGTCGACCCCCTCGCGCAGAGCGAGGGAACCGTGCTCCTCCGAGAGCGCCGTCACCTCGATGCCCGGGGCGGTCGACCTCGGCATGGTCTTCATCTCCGAGAAGCACTTCACGCCAGCGTCGATGATGGCCCTCTCCCTCGCCGGCCGGCTCGTCACGGTCGACAGGACGGTGAACGAGTGCTCAAAGTCCACCCCCTCGATGTCGTGCATGACGTCCATGAAGACGTAGGACCCGGCCTGGATCTCGGTGACCCCCTCCGCCCTCGCGGTCCCGGCGTAGGAGTTCGTCCCACCGGCGCTGACGATCTCGCACTCCATCCCCTCCTCCTTCAGGAGCCGGGCCGTCGACGCGAGCTGGGCCAGGCACCTCCCGACCGCCTCGGTCCTCTCGCCGACCCTCTCGACCTTCTGCAGGTGGCCCTCGTAGCCCATCACCCCCCTGAACTCGAGACCGGGGAGGTCGCGTATCCTCCTCGCCAGGGCGAGCGCCGGCATCCCGGGCTGCACCCCCGCCCGGTTCATCCCCAGGTCGACCTCGATCACCGCCCCCACCCTGGAGCCCTGCCTCAGCGCCTCCCTGGATACCTCCTCGGCGTTCGCGGCGTCGTCGAAGGCCGCGGCGACCCTCGCGTGCCTCGCCATCCCCGCGAGCCTCGAGACCTTCGTCGGCCCGACTATCTGGTTGGCTATCAGGACGTCCCCTATCCCCGACGCGACCATCACCTCGGCCTCGGAGACCTTTGCGCAGGTGAGCCCGATCGCGCCCGCCTGGATCTGCTTGTGGGCTATGGCGGGGGTCCTGTGCACCTTGATGTGGGGCCTGAGGTTGCAGCCGGTCTCGCGGCAGAACCTCGCCATCTTGGCTATGTTCCTCTCCATGACGTCGAGGTCGATCAGCAGGGCGGGCGTGTCTATCTCGGAGATTTGCAACTCTGTCCTGGCCTGAGCGACCGGCTCGATATTTAACGAGTCGTCGGACGCCGGGCCCCCCCGGGGACGCCGTACCGCTCCCTCAGGTAGGGGAACACCTCTCTGGCGTAGGCCTCGAACGACCGGTCCTGGTCCTCGCTGAGGTTGCAGACGATCAGGGACGTCGCCCCCGCGTCGAGGTACCTCTCGAGTCGGGCGACGCAGCCCTCGACCGTGCCGGTGACCGTCACCTCCTCGACCACCCTCCTCGGGATCGCCGCGCAGAACTCGGCCATCCTCCTCCTGCGCGCCTCGTCCGTCACGTCCATCCTCTGGACCGAGAGGTCCTCCGGGACCTCCATCCCCGCCCTGGCCTTGAGTATCGACCTCTCCATCACCAGCCCGCCCTTCGCCGTCGCCTCGACCCGCCGGTAGGCCGCGTCCGGGTCGTCCGAGAGGGCCGTGTAGACGAGGGCCTGGACGTCCAGCTCGCCCAGGGGCCTCCCCGCCCTGGCCGCCCCGACCTCGACGTCGCGGAGCTTCTCCCTCAGCGACTCGGGCGTCTCCGTGGGCATCGGGAGCCAGCCGTCGGCCGTCTCCCCGGTCAGCTCCCTGGTCCGCTTCCCGACCGCCCCAACGTAGACCCTCGGCCCGGGCCTCCGCAGCGGCCGGGTCTGCAGGTAGGCGCCCCTCAGGCTGAAGAACTCCCCCGAGTAATCGGCGGGGGCCAAGGGGGTCGCCTCCCAGAGCCTCCTGACCACCTCGATCGCCTCCTTGAGCCGGGTCCAGGGCCTGTGGTACTCGATCCCGAAGGGCGAGAGGTTCATCTCCTCGCCCGCGCCGATGCCGAGGGCCGCCCTCCCGCCCGTCAGCTGGTCGAGCGTCGCTACCCAGTGGGCTATCTCGACCGGGTGCCTCCTGAACGGGTCGGTCACGGCCGTCGAGAGCATCGCCCTCTTCGTGAGCGCGCCGATGCCCGCGAGGACGACCTGCGAGTTCGGGTAGGGCGAGGACGGGTCGGCCGAGAGGGTGTGGTCCCCGACCTTCAGGTGGTCATAGCCGAGCCCGTCGAGGACCTGCGCCCGGGTCAGCACCTCCGCAGGCGTCCCGTAGCGGGAGGTGATCAGGTGGCACCCGAGCTCCCTTATGGTCCGCAAGGACCTCCTTCCGCCGGTCGAAGGCTTAAATCGTTTTTCGGCGGGCTGGGGGCATGGCGCTCCATCCTCCGGCGAGCATGTACGTCCACCCCTGGGACGTGGTAGACGAGGGCCCCGAGACGGTCCTCGAGCGCATCACCGAGGCCGGCATAGGGACGGTGAACCTGGCCACCAGCTACCACTCGGGGCGATACCTCCTCCAGCACAACCCGAAGAAGAAGGTCTACTTCGCCGAGGAGGGGGTCGTCTACTTCGCGCCCGACCCGAGGTACTACCGCAGGGGCGTGCTCAAGCCCCGGAGGAGCGCAGAGTACAAGGACGTCGACGTCCTGGCGCTCCTCCTCAAGGAGGCGGGCCGCTTCGGCGTCGGCGTCAACAGCTGGACCGTCACCCTGCACAACTCGGCCTTCGGCCGCGCCCACCCGGAGCTCGCCGTCGTCGACGCCTTCGGGGGCACCAACTACAACTTCCTCTGCCCCTCCAACCCCGAGGTGCGGAGGTACCACGCTGCGCTGGTCCGGAACCTCCTCGACTACGACCTGGACGCGATCCAGCTCGAGTCCTCGTCGTTCCCGTCCGCGCTCCAGCACGGCGACCACCACGAGATGTTCGGGGGCCAGATAGAGCCCCTCGTCTCCGAGCTGATGACGGTCTGCTTCTGCGACCACTGCTCAGCGGCGGCGAAGAAGGGGCGAGGCATCGACATGGCGCGGTCGAGGAAGCTCGTCCGCTCGATCGTCGAGACCTCCCTCGACCTCCCCGCCTCGGTCCTCCGATCCACCCCCCTCCCGGAGACGCTGAGGACCTCCTACGTCCTCTCGACGGACATCGAGGACCTGCGTGAGCTGCAGCTCTTCCAGAGGGACGTCGTGGCCGGGCTCTTCTCCGAGTCCCGGGACGTGATCGGGGACGCGGGGAGGCGCAAGAAGACCGGGCTGCGCGTCATCTCGTTCGGCGGGTTCTCCGGGGAGTACTCCTTCGGGCGGGGCGCCGAGGGGATAAGCCTCCGCCGGCTCTCGACCGTCGTCGACGGCGTCGACCTGATCGTCTACATGAGCGACCCCGACGTCGCCCACTACATCGTGAAGTGGTCCTCGTTCGAGGCCGGGGACTGCCCCCTCTTCGTCGCCCTCCGGCCGTCCTACCCTGTCCTCTTCTCCCGAGAGGCCGTCTCGGCGAGCGTCGGCAGCGTCTTCGAGGCCGGCGCCCGCGGCGTCTCGTTCTACAACTACGGCTGGACCCCTCTGCGGAACTTCGGTTGGATCAAGGAGAGCCTGGAACGGGCACGCTGACCGACCGACCGACCGTCGGGCCGCGGAATCGCAAATAAGCCCGCCGACGGACCGTCGCGCCGTTGGACGCCAGTATGCGGGCGATGTACGTCCCATGGGAGACGGCTATGCGGGATGGGGACAGGGTCCTCGACGACCTCAGGCGATGGACCCAGATCGACACCATAATGCTCCTGGACCTCTTCGCGGTCAGGGCGGACGGGTCCGGGCCCGCCGCGCCCTACCTCGACTCGCGGGTCGCCCTCCCGCCCGGCACGAAGTTCGACGTCCCCGTCCGGACGATGACCGAGGAGAGGTTCGCCGACCTCCTCCGCTTCATGCGGTCCGCAAGGTCGAAGGGCTTCAGGATAGCGAGCCTGGCCGCCCCCCTCTTCGTCTGCGGGGGCGAGCCCTCGATGGCCTGCGTCGACTTTTCGGGACGGCGGGTCCGAGTCCGGGAGAAGACGATCTTCTACGGCTGCCCGAACAACCCCCGGGTCGTCGAGTACGGCCGCACCTTCGTCCGGTCCCTGGCCGAGTCCTGGCCGGACCTCGAGATGGTCTCGCTGGACCACCTAGAGTATCCCATCAACGTCTTCGTCTCCTACCCCAAGGCGGACCTGCGCGACCTCCTGGTCTGCTTCTGCGATTCCTGTAGCGAGAGGGCCGTCGCCGAGGGGTTCGACCTCGAGGCGGCCAGGGACGACGTGCGCGCCCTCCACCGCGCCGCCACGACGCGCCGGCCCCGCTCCAGGGGGGCCCCCCTGGATGCCGCGGACATGCTCCGCTTCCTCGTCGCGAGGCCGCACCTCACGGGGTGGCTCCGCTTCAGGATGGACTCGATGACCGGCTACGCCCGGTCCGTCGTCGAGGCGTACAGGGGCGCGACCTCGAAGGGAGGCCGTCGCCTGGGCTTCTACTTCCAGCAGCCCACGCTCTGCAACCTGGTGGGCACCGACTACGAGTCGCTCCGGTCCCTCTTCGACTACGCCTGCGTGAAGCTCCCAGACTACCTCCCGGGCTCGATCCTCCCGATGGTAGCCGAGCAGGTCGCGCGGAGGACGCGGGCGTACGACGCGTCGAGCCTCCTCTCCTGGATGCGAGGGCTGCTCGACATCGGCCCGGGCCCGGACCGCTACGAGCCGCTCGGCGGGATGAAGGACGTCCTCCTCTACTCCAACGCCACCGACCCCACGATGGTCGACAGGCAGATGCGCCACCTCTCCGGTTTCCTCTCGAAGGGCGGCGAGGTCCTCCCCCACGTCTGGGAGCACAACGGGGACGTGGCCAGCCTCAGGCTGAAGATGCGGGCGCTGAAGAAGTACGGGCTGGGGGGCTACACGGTCTGGGCCTTCGAGGACGGCCTGAGCCGTGAGAACATCAGGGCCGCGAGAGGGGTCATCTGAGGTTGGCAGAGCCCGGACCGGGCCCGGCCTCCCTCCCTTCCTCCCTCGCGCCCGTCGGCTCGGACCGACCGGGCGGAGGGCGGCGCGAGCCGACAGGCCCCCGGGCAGGGCTCTTCCTCCTCTACCAGATGGGCGCCTCCGAGGACTACGTCTGGTACAGCGTCGTCGGCGTCTTCCTCTCCGAGGCGGCCCTCCGGGCCGACGCCGAGAAGCGGGGGCTGGGCGCGCCGATGGCGCTGCTCGAGCCGACGGCGAAGAACGAGGTCATCCTCACGGAGCCCCAGGAGTTCGTGGCGGTGAGGTCGCCCGAGGGAGATGTCCCCGAGGTCGAGCTCGTCCAGCCGGACCGAGACTGACCCTGCGTCCCCTCGTGGTCGCCCCGTCCGCCTCCCGCACGTTAAAATAGACTCCCTCCTCGACGGCCGCGAGCATTGGTGAGTCATGGTGCAGGGCTACAGTGACGCTCTCCCGACGGCGGGCGGCGTCGACCGCTTCTTCGCGGCGCTCCGGAACCTGCACACCTCGCCCTACCTCGCGAGCGACGCAAAGACGACCGTCGACACGATCAGGACGATAGTGGGGAGGTCGGAGGCCAAGGCCGTCGTGGCCGGCGGCCTCGCGCTCCCCGCCCGGATGCTCGTCGAGTCGGCGCTCAGAGGCACCAAGCACCGCTTCGTCGAGGAGCTCGGGCCCTCCGAGGCCGTGGAGACGATCGCAAAGGCCGACGTCGGGATAAGCTGGGCGCGCCACGCGGTCGCCAGGGAGGGCGCGCTGGTCGAGGTCGCCTTCGACGACTCGGTCAAGCTCGTATCGGCGCTCCCGCGCGTCAGCGTCTTCCTCGCCTCGGAGAGGGACCTCCTCCCCGACCTGGCCTCGGCCGTGGCCCAGGTCGCCCAGATCATCCGAAGCTCGGGCGAGAAGAAGCCCGTCGTCTCGTTCATCTCCGGCCCGAGCAAGACCGCCGACATCGAGCTCCGGCTCCTCTACGGCGTCCACGGCCCCCACGAGCTCCACGTGATCCTGCTGGACTGGATGTGACCAGGATGAGCGTGGTTTGCAGATGACGACGACCGCCAGGGAGAAGCTCAACGAGGAGATCGAGAGCGCCATCGCCGACCGGGCCGCCTCCGACAAGATGTGGAGGGCGATGGCCCGCGGGCGGAACAACAGGACCGAGGGCATCGCGGAGCGGGCGATCGACGTCGAGGAGATGAAGTCCGCCGACCGGAGGATCAAGGCCGGCGTCGCGGGCGACCCCGCCCTGGTCGAGAGGTTCGCCGAGTCGGTCAGGAAGAACGGCGGCCAGGTCTACATGGCGAAGACCGGCGAGGACGCCATCCGCTACGTCGCGGAGGTCGCCAAGAGGACCGCCACGCGGCTCGCCGTCAAGTCAAAGTCGCTCACGACCGAGGAGATAGAGTTCAACCACGGGATGGCGAAGGAGGGCGTGAGGTGCGTCGAGACCGACCTCGGCGAGCTCATCGTCCAGCTCAACGACGAGAAGCCCGTGCACCTGGTCGCCCCCGCGGCCCACCTCTCGACCGCCGACATCGCGGCCATCTTCTCCCGCGAGCTCAACAAAGAGATCCCCGCCGACCCCGAGGCGATCCTGAAGGAGGTCCGCCCCTACCTCCGGCCGCTCTTCCTGTCCGCCCAGATGGGCGTGACCGGCGCGAACATCGGCATCGCCGAGACGGGGACGATCGTAGTCGAGACGAACGAGGGCAACGCCCGGCTGGTCGCGAGCCTGCCCAGGGTCCACGTCGTCGTGATGGGCATGGAGAAGATCATCGGGTCCTGGGCCGACGTCCCGCAGCTCCTCGGCGCCCACGCCATCAGCGCGACCGGCCAGCCGCTGACCGTCTACGTCTCGGTGATCTCCTCGCACCTCCCGATGGCCGGGTCGGCCGAGGGGCGAGAGTTCCACGTCGTGATACTCGACAACGGGCGGTCCCGGATGCGGGACGACCCCAACTTCAGCGACGCCCTCAACTGCATCAGGTGCGGGGCGTGCATGAACATCTGCCCCACCTACGGCATAGTGGGGGGCCACGTCTTCGGCCACCTCTACCCCGGCCCCATAGGGATCCCCTGGACCGCGGGGGTGCACGGCCTCGAGAACGCGACCTTCGCGCACCTCTGCATCTCCTGCGGGCTCTGCAAGGAGATCTGCCCCGTCGACATCGACATGCCCCTCATGATCGCCCGCGTGAAGGAGCAGGAGGTCGCCAGGAACGGCCAGCCGAGGGTCAACGGCTTCTTCATGTCTTCCGAGAGGCTCGCGCGGATGGCCTCGGCGACCGCCCCGCTCTCCAACTGGGCGATCCGCGGGGCCCCCAGCCGCTACCTGATGGAGAAGCTGGTGGGCGTCGACAGGCGCCGGACGCTCCCGGCGTTCACCCGCGCCCGGCTCAGGAAGAGGATCGCGGGGACCGCCCAGGGGTCCGGGGAGAGGGGGAAGCTCGTCTACTTCCCCGACATCTACGCCGACTACAACGACCCGGAGCTGGGCGTCAGGGCGATACGCCTCCTGCGGGCGCTGGGCTACGAGGTAGAGGTGCCCGACCTCAAGTGGTCGGGGATGCCCTACGTCTCCTACGGGAACCTCTCCAAGGCGGCCGAGGTGGCGCGCTTCAACGTGGAGGCGCTCGACCCCTACGTCTCCTCGGGCTACGGCGTCGTCTCGACCGAGCCGACCGCGGCCTACATGCTGAAGGACCTCTACCGCAGCCTCGTCCCGGGCGAGGCCTCCGAGAGGGTTGCCGCCGCCAGCTCGGGGTTCTTCGCCAGGATCCGTTCCGACCTCCCCCGGGTCGAGCTCAGGCCGGCCCTGGAGGCCGGGGAGACCGTCGGGTTCCACATACCCTGCCACGAGAGGGCGCTGAACGGGGGAGCCCCCGGGATGGCCTTCCTCGAGCGGGCCGGGTTCAAGGTCCAGGTCGTCGAGACGGGGACCTGCTGCGGCATGGCGGGGACGTTCGGGATGAAGCACGGCGCCCTGGGCTACGACCTCTCGATGGCCGTGGGAGACCGGCTCTTCGAGACGATCAGGCAGAGCGGCGTCAAGGTCGTGGCGAGCGAGAGCTCCGTCTGCTCCATGCAGATAAACGACGGGACCTCGATGCGGGTGATGCACCCGCTCTACTTCGTGGAGCCCCTCTAGGTACCTCGTCCGGGCCCGTGCGCGGCTAGACTATGGCCCGTCCGGTCGCGGTGTCGAAGACGTGGACCGCCTCCGGGGCGAAGCCCACCCACACCCTCTGCCCGACGTCGGCGCGGAAGGTCGGAGCGGCGACAGCCTTGTAGAGGCCGTCCTTGAGCTTGAGGTCCACGACGGTGTTGGCCCCCAGCGGCTCGACGACGTAGATCTCCGCCTCGAAGATCGACTGGGGGGACTGCTGCGCCAGGATGCTCAGGTCCTCGGGCCTCACGCCCAGCGTGACGTCGGTCGCACCCGAGGCCCGGACGGCCCTGGCGTGGGCCTCGGTGAGCCTGTACCTGAAGCCCCCCGTCTCCAGGGTCGTCTGCTTCTCGTCGGTCCCCGAGACCGTAGCCTTCATCAGATTCATCGGCGGCGACCCTATGAAGCTCGCGACGAAGGTCGAGGCCGGCCTCGTGTAGATGGTGTACGGCTCGTCGTACTGGACCAGCTCGCCGGCGTTCATGACGGCGATCTTGTCGGCCATCGACATCGCCTCGGCCTGGTCGTGGGTCACGAAGATCGTCGTGATCTTCAGCTCCTGCTTCAGCCTCTTGAGCTCCGCCCTGGTGTAGAGCCTCAGCCTGGCGTCCAGGTTGGAGAGGGGCTCGTCCATGAGGAAGACCTTCGGTTGCCGGATTATCGCCCGCGCCAGAGCCACCCTCTGCTGCTGCCCGCCCGAGAGCTGGCCGGGCTTCCTCGGGAGCAGCTCCGAGATGCTGAGGAGGTCCGCCACCTTCTGGACGCGCTCCTTTATCTCGGCCGACGGGACCTTGCGCATCTTGAGCGGGAACGCGATGTTGTTGTAGACCGACATGTGCGGATAGAGGGCGTAGTTCTGGAAGACCATCGCGACGTCCCTGTCCTTGGGCTGCATGTCGTTCACCTTCACCTCCCCTATGCGGATGTCGCCCGAGTCGGGGACCTCCAGCCCCGCGATGCACCTGAGCGTGGTGGTCTTGCCGCAGCCCGACGGGCCGAGGAGCACCACGAACGAGCCGTCCTCGATCTCGAGCGAGACACCCTTGACGGCCTGGACGGTCCCGTATTTTTTCACTAGGTTTGCTAGGGTTACACCTGCCATGCGTATGGCACCCCAGGTTCTCGAAAGCTTAAAACCTTACACAAACCGACCCGCGCAGGACAAATGCCGGTCCTCTCCTCGGATGGCATGGCCGCCGGACGATGAGAGGGGCGGTGCTGGGAGTGCACAACGATGTCCTCTGAACCCGTGATGTCCCTCCGTGAGCACCTGAACGAGCTCAAGAGCAGGTTCAAGGTCGCGTTCACGAGCTTCGTGATCATACTCGCGGCGCTCCTGGTCGTGCCCGCCGACCCGCAGGCCCTCATCAGCCAGGGGTACCTCGGCTTCCTGCCCCTGGTCGCCTTCTTCATCGCGCGGATCAAGCTCGACCTCCTGCCGCCCGGCTGGACGCTGATCGCAGGAGGCGGCCTGAACGAGCCGCTGGAGATCTACCTGGTCGCCGCGGTGCTCTTCGCCCTGATCTTCAACGGCCCGATCTTCGCCTACGAGGTGATCAGGTACATCGGTCCCGCTCTGAACGAGAACGAGAGGGGTCTGGTCTACCCCTTCGTCTTCGCGGCGACCGGGCTCTTCGCCTTCGGGGTCGTCTTCGGCTACCTCTTCCTGGCGAAGTTCCTCCTGCTCGCCCTGACCCCGTTCTTCGTCACCACGGGCATCCAGCCCTTCGTCGACGCCGGGAGCTTCTACTTCGTGGTCATGCTCACCATCGGGATGAGCGGGTTCGCCTTCACGATACCCGTGTACGTGTACACCCTGATAGTCCTCGGCGTCATCAAGGCGACGAGCTTCACGCACAACCGGCTCATCATCTGGGCGATCACCTACATCCTGACGGCGATCATCACCCCCGACGGAGGACCGCTGCTCGACGTCATCCTCTTCGTCCCGATAATCACCCTGCTCGAGCTCGCCGTGTTCATCGGCGGGCGGCAGAAGGCCCGGTCGGACAGGAAGAAGGCCGCGGCCGAGGCGGCATCATCCGGGACGTCCGCCGCCGCACCTCCTCCTTCTTCTTCTTCCCCTCCGTCCTCTCCATCGACGGGCGCCCCTGCGCTCCCGGCTCCGGCCACGACGACGACGACGGCGGCGACCTCAACCCAGCGCGTCTGCTCCTACTGCAAGAACCCCCTCGCACCCGGCGTGGTCTTCTGCCCGAACTGCGGAAGGTCGAACTCCTAGGCCCGCCGTCGGCCGCGGCCGGTCGACGATGATGATGATGGCCGCCCTCCTTCCTCTCGTCTCAGTCCCGCCCAGTCGGGCTCTCCACCCGACGGGTCCGGTCTGGACCGCCGAGGAGGGGGCGGCGGCGGACCCTCGAAAGGGTTATAACGTGTGAGTTACCATGGAGTAATTACTGAAAGGTAATCAAAGCGTGCTCTCCGTCTTGGTCCTGAGGGATGAGTCGGTCCTGCTTAGGGTGCCGGTCCAGCCGCTCGGCCCCTCTGCAGGGCCCATCGACGAGGCGGCCCTGGCCCGGCTATCGGACCTCCTCGCCCTGGGCGCGAACCCCAAGAGGCTGAGGGTGCTACTGGAGCTCGCCCGGGGCGAGGACCTCCGGTTCTCCGACGTACTGCGCATCGTCACCAACCCCAAGCTGGCGAGGGACTGCCTCGCGCCGCTGGTCCAGGCGGGGCTCGTCGACCACGGGGAGAGGGGGTCCGCCTACAGGGTATCAAAGCGCGGTCTGGCCGCCTCCCTCGCCCTGACGGTCACGCTCGGCGAGATCCTGGGGGTGCTCGAGAGGGAGCTCGAGGTGGCCGGGCCGTGAGCGAAGACTCGTTCGACGACGTCTTCGGGGACCTGGCTTCGTTCGCGCGCAAGCCAGGGGCGCCCGTGGGGCTCCCCGCCGAGGCATTCGGGGCGCTGGGGTCGGCCGAAGAAGGAGAAGGCGGGGGCGATGAGGACGCGGACCTGGACGACGAGGTCATCGTCGGGGAGGAGTACGTCACCTACCTCGTCTACTCCGCCCGGAGCGGACTAGAGCGCCTCTCGGTCGTCGTCCTCGAGGACGCCCTCGAGGTCACCGGGGGAGGTCGCACGCTGCGGAGGGCGCTGGGGGCCCGGGTCCTCGACGAGGACGGGCGGGCGGACCTCAGGAACGGCGTGCTCAGCCTCAGGCTCAGGAGGGTGGCCGAGAGGGACGGCAGCCCCGGCGGTGGTGGTGCTTAATTACTAGGAGAGGCTCAATGAGCAGAGAGTGGACAGGACGCAGAACAACGACAACTCCAGACGGCTGGCGGTCGCAGCCGGCTTCGACCAGGTCTTCGAGCTGGTAAAGAGGGCGACCGAGGAATCGCTCGGCATGCACCGGGCGGGGCTCTCCCTCGTGCTGGGAGACATCTCGAACGAGGTCGGGGCCTACCACGAGCTGGGCTCGAACGCGATCGTGATGAACCGGAACATCATCAAGGTCGTCTGGCGCTCGACGCGGACGAGGTCCAGGCGCAACGCCTTTGTCTTCATGATCCTGCTCCACGAGTACCTCCACGCGTTGGGCTTCACCGACGAGACGCAGGTCCGGGACCTGGGCCGGAAGATCTCCGACGGGTTCCTGGGCGAGGGCCACCTGGCCGGCGAGATGGCGACGAAGCCCCTGCACGGCTTCTTCCCGATGCCCCCCCAGTTCGCGGCCTTCCGTGACAAGGGAAGGTTCGAGACCGTGGACCGGTTCGACACGTCGAGCACGCCCTACATCCGCTGAGGCGTCCTCGCTCCCCCTTCTCTCCCTCCATCTCTTCCTCCATTCCCCGTCCGGGCTCTCGCCCGCGCGCCAATACCCTCTAATACGACACGCCTACAGGCGCGGAAGAAAGCGGCACGACTGCAGACTTCAACTTCTTCTCTACCAGCGTCGACCTCTTCTACTCCTGGACGAGGATGATCCTAGCGCTCGCCTTCAGCATCCTCTTCAGCCTCGCCGTGGGCATCGTCGCCGCCCGCAACCGCCGGGCCGAGACGGTCATCATCCCTCTCCTGGACGTCCTCCAGTCCATCCCGATCCTGGGGTTCTTCCCGCTCGTCATACTCGGCATCGCCGCGGCCGTCCCGGGCGCCCTGGGCATCGACCTCGCGGTCGTCTTCCTCATCTTCACCTCCATGTCCTGGAACATCTCCTTCGGGGTCTACGAGGCCGTCAAGTCGATACCCCAGGACTACATCGACCTCTCGTCGATGTCGAACACGGGCACCCTGCAGCGGGTGGTCTCCCTCTACATACCGGCCTCGCTCAGCAGGATCGCCTACAACAGCCAGGTCTCCTGGGCCGTCGGCCTCTTCTACCTGATCTCCTCGGAGGTGATCAGCACCGAGACCAGCGGCACCCTCGCCGTCCGCGGCATAGGGGTCGACATCTACAACTTCGGGATCAACCACCAGTACACCGACTACTACTACTGCCTCATCATGCTGATCGCGGCCGTCGTCGTGTGGCAGTTCGTCTTCCTCCGGGAGTTCTCGCTCTGGGCCGAGAAGTACCGGTTCGGGGACGACCCTCACGCCGGCCGCAAGGACTGGCTGATGAAGAGGTACTCCTGGGTCACCCAGAGGTCGCTCTCGAAGCTCTTCCTGGTCCGTCCGACCAAGGGGGTCACGGCCTTCACGTCCGCGATAAACCGCTACAAGAGGGGGCTGAAGTACGCGGTGCTCATCCTCATCGCGGTCTTCCTGCTCTTCGAGGTCGGGGCCATCGTCTCCTCGGCCCGGACCGGCGGCCACTCGATCAACTTCTCGGCCGACCTCTCGGCGGCGCCGGGCGACGAGGCCTTCATCCTCGGGGGGCTCGCCCTCTCGTTCCTGAGGGTCTGGTACGTCTACGTCATCGTGGTCGCGGTCGCGGTCCCGGTCGGCATCCTCGTGGCGCTCAACGAGACGGCCTACAGCGCGCTCGTCCCGTTGATAGAGACGATCGCCTCGGTCCCCGCCCCGGCGCTGCTCCCCGCCCTGGTCCCGGTCACCCTCCTGGCGGGCGTCTGGGCGGGAGAGCTGACCGCGGCGATAGTCATCTTCCTGGGGATGATCTGGTACGTGCTCTTCAACGTGATGGCGGGCATAAGGACCCTCCCCGGAGACCTCTTCGAGCTCAAAAAGTCCCTCAGGGTCACCGGGAGGCAGGCGTGGCAGAACATCTACCTCCCCGCGGTCGCGACGGCCTTCGTGACGGGCTCGATAACCGCCATCGGGGCCGCCTGGAACACCCTCATCGTCGCCGAGTTCTTCGGCTCGACCGGACAGGTGCCCCTGACCCAGGTCGGGGACGGGATAGGGAAGATAATCGTGATCGCGACCTACGGCTGCAAGACGAACGGGGTGCCGAACGCCTTCGCGGCGGCCTACCCGACGCTCTGCGGGATGATCGACGCCAACAACGGGGGCGGGGACGGGCTGGTCCTCACCCTGGCGATCCTCTCGATGACGGCCCTGGTGGTCTCGTTCAACCTGATAGTCTGGAGGCGGGTCTACCACTTCGTGACCAAGCGCTACGCCTACAACAGGTGACGACGGGCCGACCGGCGGGGCGGACCAGAAAAGCATATC
>JBEKTS010000047.1:0-15730 GCA_049515775.1 Nitrososphaerales archaeon
CAATATGGCGTCAGTCTCTGTGCGCAAGCGACCAAACTCGACAACTCCAGTGCGACCCTCACCCTGGCACTCTACGAGGGCAACGGTTCTTTCGTTCCCCCCTCTTCCGTCGTCAATAGCACGTCGCTACCATACGGGAGCGCGGTGGTCTGTCGCGGGCTCTATCCATAGCGATGGGTGCACGCCGACTCGGTAGGACCGATTGAATCGTCCTCTACCGAGCTCTATCTTCCACTAGGGTTTCCACTGGGCTCTGCCCATACTCTGGTGTTTTGAAGGTCTGTCCCAGGATGAGTGATCTCCCCTTCCAGCCGACCCCTCTCGGAAAGGATTCTTTGAAGTCGCATGCTTCTCGAAAAGACAGACGCACGCGGGTCAAAGAGGAGGGCACGGCCTTCGGGATCCTTTCATTCTATCCTTGAGGAGATGCCGGCTCCAGATAGTTAACATCGGGAAGAGCCAGCACCAGTCAAGTTACCAACCATGACCGGCTATTATCTTTCTCGTCTTCTTCTATCGCTCGTTCCTCAAGAGGCTGGCAGTCAACCATTCGGGGATGTTCCCCATTGTCCTAGTTCGCCCCTACGAGGCGCGCCCTTCCTTATTCAGAACCCGAGGATTGCCTCAAGGTAACTTCCAAGGTGACAGCTCCTCGTAGGTCACGTTCCTCTTGAGCATCCAGTATGCGTATGCCACGAGCTTCCTCGCGACCGCTATGAGGGCCTTCCTCTCTCCCCTCTTGTGGCTCAGCCTCGTGTAGAAGTCGTTCAGGTGCGGATCCTTCTTCACGGCCGCCCGCGCGCACTCCACCAGGTTCCTCCTCAGCCACCTGTCTCCCCTCTTCGTTATGTGGCCCAGGTGGATCACGTCAGCGGTCTCGTCGACCCAGGGGACGAGACCGAGGTAGGCGCACGCGTGCTTCGAGTCGGGGAACCTGTCGATGTCGTCGAGGACGCACGCGAGGAAGAGGGCCGTGTAGGGAGCGACGCCCAGCAGCGTGTCAAAGAGCTTGGCCCTCGCGTCCTTCGAGACGATGTCTACGATCTGGTGGTCGAGACCTCTATCGTCGACTCGACCAGCTCGAGCTCGTCGAGCCGGATCTCTATCTCGTCCAGCCTGAGCTCCCTCATCCTCTTCCTCCCCTCGTCGCTGAACGGCCTCTCGACCTCGATCCCCCTCCTCTTTAGGAGCCACCTCATGGTGCCCCTAAGCTCTCCCCTCCTCAGACCGTAGATCACGCGGTCGTTCACCACGAAGAGCTTCTCCCTCGTCTCCTCGTCGCGCATGTGGGCCAATGGCAGGTAGTTGGTCCGGAGCAGGTCTCCCAAGACCCTTGCGTCGTTCCTGTCGTTCTTCGTCCCCGACTGCGATATGAGCCGGAGCCTGCTCGGGTTGGCGACGGAGACGGTGCAGTCCTGGATGGACGACAGCCTCTCGTAGATCGGTTGGATGAACCCCACCGATTCTATCGCGACGCGCTTCTCCCCCGGGAGGGACGAGAGGAACCTGTCCAGCTCCTTGGTGGGTATCCTCTCCTCCATGACGAGGGAGCCGTCCTTCTCGAGGACGGCCAGCTGCGACTCCCTCTCGTGCACGTCAACTCCCACGTAGAGCGGACCTTCGTTATTCATGCCCTTCCTTCGGGCTCGCTTGCTCATTAGGTCATAGGGTCAGAACCCGAAAACAGGTGGCTAACCCTAATACAGAACGCTGTCCGCGAGTCCGCCGATGTCGAAACCAGACAGGCGATTCCAAGTCAATTCGACGGTAAGGATTGCTTTCGTGGTCAAGGCTGACAACGAGGCCGAAGCGATGATTAGAGCACGGAATCAACTGATAGACGCCTTCAAGACGCGCATCGGGTCCTTTGGGATGACTTTCGAAGTGGAAGACGTCAAGCTCGCGACCGCTCGTTAGCGCCAAATGAGCCGCGAGTCAACACCCATACTAGTGCCGCCCGTGAGTCGCCAAGTTGCCAGAACCAGTCAGGTTCAGGGTTAGATACGAACTCCCTCGAGTAACCTTGGGAATAACTGTGACATTGCCCAGTTTCATTCAAACCACGGAGATGTGGATCCTCATGTTCGGTAGCCTCCGCTCTTTGTCGTTAGTGTCCAGGGAACCAAGAAGCAATTAAAGGAAGACTTTCAGGGAAAAATGCAGCTGAACCATCATGGATTCTACAGTTGAACAGTTTGCCTCGGCAAAGCAAATCATCTTGGAGTCGTACAAGAAGAATGGAACTCCAATGCAGACTCTCGTCGGGGTTGTCGTAGATAATGGAACGGTCTATGTCCGTACCGGCATGAAGACATGGAAAGCCAGACGCATCAAAATGAACCCGCGCGTTCGCATAGATCCGTCCAGCATGCGCATGCCTCCTGGGAAGCCGGCCGGCACATGGGTTGAAGGTGAAGCTCATTTCGTCACTGACGTCGAGGTCTCAAGCAGGATGCAAAGACTCTTCAAGAAGAAGTATGGCCTTGTCGGCAGGATAATTGAATTCTTTTATCGACTAAGAGCCTATCCCAAAAATAACTAGGTAGCCAAGATTCTTCGATTCGGGTGGTGATAGGCTCGGCGCGATACCCGGTCTCCGGGTGAACGCCATCGAGAGACTGGGAACGATAAGACGCATCCCGACCGACCTCTGGCTGAGGATCGCCCCCGTGCTGGGCGAGGAGAAGAGGCCCGGCACCAGGGGCAGGCCTCCCGTCCCGTTCAGGAAGGTCATGGACGGGATCCTCTACGTCCTGAGGACCGGGTGCCAGTGGAAGGCGCTCCCGAGGGAGTACGGGTCGGGCTCCACATGCCACAGGAAGTTCCAGCAGCGGGTGAGGGAGGGGGTCTTCGAGCGGGTCTGGGCGAGGCTCCTCGAGGAGTACGACGACGTGAGGGGGATCGGGTGGCGCTGGCAGTCGCTCGACTCGTCGTCGGTCAAGGCCCCTCTCGGGGGGAGAGGACCGGCCACAACCCCACTGACCGGTCCAAGCTAGGGACGAAGAGGCACGTCCTCACGGACCAGAGAGGGACGCCCCTCTCCGCCGTGGTCACGGGAGCGAACACCCACGACATGAAGGCCGCGCTCGAGACGCTCGACGGGGTGGTCGTCCAGAGGGCCCGACCGCGACCCTACCACCCCCAACACCTCTGCCTGGACAAGGGGTATGACTTCCCAGCGATCGAGGCCGGCGTGATCGCTCGAGGGTACGTCCCTCACATGAGGCATCGAGGGGAGCTGGAGAGGCCCGCCAGGACGTACAGGCCGAAGAGGTGGGTCGTGGAGCGGAGCGCGTCCTGGCTCAACCGGTTCAGGAAGCTCCTGATCAGGTGGGAGAAGAAGGCCCGGAACTATCTCGGTCTCGTCCAGCTAGCGTGCTCGATCATGGTCTACAGGAGGATAATATTGGGATAGGCTCTAAGGGGAAACCAATCGGAAACCATCATAGAGGTAGACCTGTCGGGGCATTAGCCTCATTCTTCCATTCTGGGAGATTCAGGTCAAGCCCCGGAAGAAAAAGTCGCGATCCTGCGCTGAGAAGAGGTTGAGGGCGGACGTGAACAAACCACGACGCTCTATTCGTGCACGATTCCTGGGCGCCCTTGGCGCGGCGTTTGTCCCCTGTAGTCTGGTTGAAGCCTGGAAGTGGGTGGCGCGGTTGGTCCTGAGACGTAGCGAGCCGACTCGACATGCCATCAAAGGAGAACGATAGCACGCAACGCCGTCACCGTCATGGTGGAATGGCTGACGAAAGGTAACGGAAATCATGAGAGGCCAATCTGGCGCAGAGGTAACGCTACCCCGCCGAAACCCCATGAAGCGATAGCAACCATGCAGAGGTGGCCGCCGGATACATCGTGTCGGGACCGGAAATCCCCACGCTCGCGGCGAACATCGCCAAGCGGACCATCATGGCTCCAACCAGGGCATGGCCGTCCCACCGGGGTGGAACAGCGTCGAGGGCATGGACAGAATCACCCTGCCCACTGGCTCCAACGCGCCGAACTTCAGCGCAGCCAACCTGACCGCCGCGGTCAACCAGTTCAACGCGGACTGCGCAGCGGGGAAGGGCGACACGGTCTTCGGGAGGAGCGCGGCGTCGATGGCGCCGGTACAGACTCCCCCATTCTACGCCCTCCCGCTCTGGGTAGGAGGGCCGAACATCCAGGGCGGCCTCCAGCGCAACGCCCTGTCTCAGGTCACGGACCCTGAAACCAACCCGATCCCGAGGCAGTATGGCGCCGGTGAGAACGGGTCTGTGTATGGGTTCCTGTACCACACCGCCGGCGACTCGATTTGCACGCAAGCTGGTTAAGAGACGCTCTCGAGTTCCTCGAGCCGTACGGATTCGACAGGGTGAGCGCCCTCTTGCTGCTCAAGATTGATTTCGACGAACTGCTCGCCGACCTTCACTTCGAGATTCTCCTCGGAAAAAGCATTGTGAGCGGTCAGGAGGTAGGCTCTGAGGAACCTTGACCATTTCATGTCGCACCCATGGCGCAACGTCATCCATCCGCCGTTCAATCTGGGATCGCCTTCGATCGAGAACCAACCCGAATGCTTCCCCAGTACGTTTGTCACAAATTCCTGAAAGCTAAGCTCGTGACCATAGCTTCTAAAGAGTTCACGGATGAAGGGTACGTTCTTCTGAGCGGCATACGACCCAGAGGCTTCCAGCGCCTCCGCATCCGCTGCGCTTAGGATGCACTGGAAAGTGACGCTGGACAGGCTCATCTCCTGAAAGGCGGGGATGAGAGGATCGATCGTCAACCTATCGAGCAGCGCGTCGCTTACGAATCCGCTCTCGCTCTTTTCCGTCCGTCGGGTCGCCTTGTCGAGCCTCTCGGTCAAATCGCAATCGAGTCGGAAAGACTTCATTCGGGTCTTCCTTAGCGTTTGCATGAACTGAACCGCAATATCTGGTGCTTTTATTCATAATGCACCCAATTGCAAACATCGCATTGAGCTTCATATCGGGCCCGAGCCGCTGGTCGGAGATCCACAACGCAAATTCATGCCCTTGCGCGATTGTCTAACGCCGGAATTTCACGAGCGGCCGAGAACGGTTCTAGAGTAGACTCGCCCAAGTCCTTTACTGTATTACATTGTCTGACCTAGCTGTATATGGACAGTTGGGAAAAGCAGTTCCGGTGTGGTCCGAAGTATGGAGAGGGCTCAAAGGCGGACAGTATTCTCTTCCCTGTTGCTTTTGCTGCTGCTAGCGTCCCCGACTTTTACCGGCATAATCCAGGTCTCAATCGCTTCGGCGTCGCCAAATTCCTCGCCTACGACAACGCCACAACCTCAAGGAGAACCCCTGTCTCCCGGTACCGTATCAACGGTCGATGCCTACAATCAGACCCAGAGCTTGACCTGTCCAAAATCTGTGGCGACCTCTCAACCGCTTTCGCCGGTCACGACCGATTGGAAGATGACCTCTTCGATTCCCGCATCGCTCTTCATGAACAACCCGATCGGCCCTTCCATACAAGAAACCTACACACTCTTTCCTAACGGGACTCTCCTTGTTTCCGACAACGAAGGAAACAGCTTCGCCATGGGCTCACTAACGGGACTGCCAGGCGTCCAGTCGAGAGCGAGCCTTGTTGCTAACGCGACCTACGCGGTCGAAACCTACACGACGACCGCTTCCTCGGCGACTGCGGCCAACGTCTCAATCGTCTACTCCGTTCGACATCAGTTCTGCCAGCCGGCCGGATTGGAGATCAAGATAGTCGGGAACGCGAATTGGGCCAGCCAGACCGGCCAGTTGACCCTCCACTTCAACAAGGCTCCGATCGCGGTCGAAAGCGGAAGGGTCTGGTTCGGGGCCCAGTCGGGGGTGATGCTGGGGTTCGACTGGAACGATAGCTTGCAATTCAGTCCGGCATTCGCTGCAACTGAGAACTCTATCCACTTCCAAGTCTCGAAATCGTTCACGATAGACCCATCGATAGTCGCTTCCTCGACAAGTTCAATCGACGTAAGCGGAGTGACGGAACGAAAGATTGTCTATGACCAGGGCCTTTACTGGCTCTTCTATGTCAACTCAAGCGCATCTTCCAAGGTCTACTTCGTCTACTCAACATCCGCCAACGGCCAGACTTGGTCAAGACCGACTCCAATCCGGAGTACGTCGAGCGGCACGGGCTCGGCCTTCTCCATCTGGAACAGCGGAACCTCGTTCTACTATGTCTACAACTCTGGGGAGCTGAACATCTACTTCAGGCAAGGAACGTTAAGCTCTCAAGGTGCTATCACATGGAGCGCGGCGGAGCAGACGGTAGCTCAAGCGTCTGGGAGTGGTCCCTCCACTTTCGCTCCGGCGTTCGTATCGGTCGACAGTAACGGGCACCCGTGGGTGTTCTACGATGAATATGCATATTATTTAGGGACGACCACGCCATACGTCTCCGAATCGAGCAACACGAACGGAGTGTGGTCTACGGCGGCTGGCTTCCCCCATCAGCTCGCGAGTCTTTCAGATAGCTATTACGTCGGAGAGATCCTGCCGCTTACTTCGGGGAGGATGGCCGCGCTTTGGACAATCGGATCCATCACACAAGCTTTTTGGATACAGACCTGGTCAGGTAGCTCTTGGAACACCCCGGTAGAGACGGCGTCCTCCTGTAGCTCGGGTATGTATTGCTTCAGCGCAGTATCGACGGGAAACGTAGTCCAGATCGCATTCAGGGACAACGCTAACAATCTTGACTATCAGAACTACACCTACGGCTCAGGATTTTCCACGGTAAAGGCGTTCAGCGAGACATGGGGCGATAGCAACGCTGCGCCAATAATCTCCACCGACGGATCGGATCTCTGGATAAACTGGTACTCAACAACGAGCCCCTCGACGGTGATCTCTTACGTGAACTACACCGCTAGCAAGCATGCTTGGAGTGGTGCTACGGCTCTAGTCAGCAACTCCGCGGAGCCGACCAGTTCTGAACAACTCAGCGGGGCGCTCTTCCCACCCGGAGGCGTCGACGACGTGGTCTACGAGGTCGGACAGTCATCGCCTTACGATCTCGAGTTCGCCACGTTACCCCTGTCGATTCAGATCGCGTCGACCTCTCCCTTGTCGTGGAGCAAGCCCGGAATATCTCCTTACGAATCGTACTTCTCAACGGAGACCGAGTACGTCTCGCCCGGGAACGGCCTCCTCGGCGTCATGCAGAACGACCTTGCGCTCACTGGCCGTGGCCTGGACCTGAACCTGACGCGCGTCTTCTCGACGCCCTACGCGTTCGACTCCAATTCTCCTTTCGAGTTTGACAACTACACGACGACCAACCTCGGATATGGGTGGTCGCTGAACTTCCCCTGGATGGGGACCGACGACCTGCATCTCACGGGCGGCCAGGCATATCCATACTCGTGGGCGGGCGACGTCTTCCAGTACAACGGAGCGGTAGACTTCATGTTGGTCAACAACTCCAGAGCATACACCCTCTACATGCCAGACGGAACCCAATACCAGTTCAACTCTGCCAAGCAGCTCACCGCGATAATAGACCACACCGGGAACAACACGATCTCGTTCAGCTATGGAAGCAATAGCTACGTCTCCACGATAACCGACACCATCGGGCGTACCGTCTCGTTCTCGTACAATTCGAACAACACTCTCGCATCGATCGGCTCCGGGGGACGAACCGTCTACTACTATTACTCTGGCAATGACCTGTCGTCGGTGAAGGACGCCCTCGGCAGAGTGACGACATACCAGTATGCCACGGGATACAACAACTGGCTCGTCAGCGCCGTCCTCTATCCGACGGGAGGAAAGACGACCTACACGTACGGCAGCTCCACCATAGTTGGATCGTTGAGGGTGTATTACGTCAATTCGAAGAACATCTACTCATCGACCGGTGGCACAGGGGGCACGCTGGTCGTAGACGGTACTGCTCACTGTTCCTCGGGCAGCTCCAACAGTTGCACCATGTCCCTGACCACGAGCAACAGCAACGACGTGATCATCGTCGTCCAGGCTTCAGAGTCTGGGGGCGGTGTGGGACAGTTCGCTGCAGTGACAGATACCGGTTCCCTTACTTGGCACAACCGCGCCCAGGTGTGCTCGTGGACTTCCGGCACGTGTTCCGGCGATGGGGGGTCTGGAGCTCCTTCCTCGATAAGCGAGGACTACGCGATAGCGTCCTCCCCTCTGACGTCGGACTCGATAACGTGCGAGCAGACCGGCAACGTCAACGGCAAGGTCTCGTGCGTCGCGTTCGCGATCTCGGGTGCCAATACCGCTTCGCCATTCGACTCCGCCTCCGGTCTCCCCTGTGTGGGAGAGTCGGGCAATGGGGTGACCGGAACGGCGTTCTCATGCACCCTGTCCACATCGAACGCCAACGACATGATTCTCGGCGGGGCCGCCTCTGCAGCCGGATCCGGAACGATAACGACGGGCAGCGGATTCACTTCCACCAAGTGCAACTTCCCGGATGGTGCCGGCAACGCCTGTGCCGAGGACGACGTAGTGAGCTCTACACAGTCCGGCTTGTCAGTCAGCATGGCCTCGAGCGTCTCGGTGACCTGGGCGTTCGTCGGGGATGCGGTGAAGGCCGCTCCGGGGGCGGGCGGAACGCTTACTCAGAGCGACAGCTTCTCGTACTACATCCAAAACGGGAACGTGGTTTGGTCGAACGAGACGATATCGAATGGGGTCTCGACGCAGGGATATCTCGACAATTTCTTCCAGTCAGGATACAAGCCTTTCCAGCGCGTCTATGATATCAACAGCACCAGCTCGACAACAAAGATCACCGAATCCGACTACAACTCTGCCGGCCAGGTCAACGACACCCAGGTGATAACCCCTAGTGGCAATGACCTGGTAGCGTACTGGCCAATGAATGAGGGCTCGAGTAATACCGTCCACGACGAGTCTGGTGATGGGAACACGGGAACGCTGGAGAATTCTCCGACCTGGCAGACGTCCGGATGCAGATATGGTGACTGCATCTCCTTCAATGGAGCTGACGACCAGTATGTTTCAGTCGCGTCCTCGCCTTCTCTCAGTCCCGAAGTGGGAAGTGACGGCGCTATCACGCTGTCGGCTTGGGTCTACGAGACCCCCTCGATTTCTGGCACGATAGTGTCGAAGTGCGTGACAGGATCTTGCGAGTACGCGTTCGGTCTGGGCGGCGATGTCACTACGTTCGAGGTATTCAGCTCGAGCAATTCCGTGTTCTGCACCGCGGAGGGTTCGGCTCAACTCCCGCTAAACGCCTGGTCGATGGTGACAGCCGTATACAGCGCAGCTTCTGGGAGCTGCGCCGTGTATACTAACGGCGTGCTGGCTGGCGAGGATGCCGACACCGGTCCGTACACTGCGGCCGCCGGCTCAGCCGCCTTCACGATTGGAGGACAGACCTCAGGTGCCTCCTTTGGTTGGTTAACCGGAAGCCTCGACGATGTCAGAGTGTACAGCACAGCGTTGTCTGCAGCCCAGATCAACGAACTCTATACGACCAGTCACGTATCCCAGACTCAGGCCGTAGACTATGGCGTGGTGGGGTACTGGCCATTCAGCGAGGGGAGTGGCTCCACTACCGCAGACCTGTCGGGATACGGCGAGACGGGCACGCTGGTGAACTCCCCGACCTGGACCTACGGTTGCGTCGTGGGGAACTGCCTCACCTTCACGGGGTCGTCAAGCCAATTCATCAAGATACCTAAGCCATCTGCAATCACAGGTCTGACTAACGCGATAAGCATGTTCGCGTGGATAAGGACGACCACCGCTACCGGCACGATAATCGTCGTGAGCAGTACGGATGGCAGCGGCCACGGAGCGCAGCTCTACGTGTCCAACGGATACCTCGGGTGCTGGGTGGGCGCTTCTCTCGTTTCGACGGCCTACGTCGCCGACGGCAATTGGGATGACGTCGGGTGCACTTTCAGCGGCGGCACACTGACGGAGTACGTCAACGGCGCGGCGGTAGACAGCGGCACCGTCGGGAGCCTGTCCGCGGCCACCAAAGACGCCCAGATCGGCGCGCAATGCTCCGGCGCGGGGAGCACAACCTGCAGCGATTACTTCACCGGGAGCATAGACGAGGTCCGAGTCTTCGGGTGGGCTCTTGGCCAGCCTCAGGCCGATGGCCTGTACGCCGACCCCGCGTCTCCCTCCATACAGGCTTCGTCTTCAACGACACTCTATGATAACTGGGGGAATCCAACCTACACCCAAAACGCGATGGGGCAGCAGGCGTATTACTCGTATTCGGGGACGAACTCGCAGAACACGCTGGATCCGGTCACGAGCGGGCTGGTCGCATATTGGACGTTCAACGAGGGTGGAGGCAGTTATGTGTACGACTACTCTGGGAACGGTTACACCGGCGTAATCAGGAACTTACCGACTTGGACGACTTCGGGTTGCAAACTGGGCGACTGCCTGACCTTCAATGGCAGTTCGAGCCAATATGTGGAGATCGGGCCTCCATCCTATCCGTCCAGCTCGATGTCTCTGTGGGTCAAGCTGACATCTGAGCCGAGTGCCGGCACGAGCTATGGAGTCGCCGATTTCGGCGAACCGAACGGAGGGTGGCTGGGTGTCACGAACACTGCGGGAGTCGTACGGGCGACCCTTACACAAGCCTCCGGGGGTGGCTATGACACGTGGGCGACGGCGACGAGTCCGGTGTCCCTCTCGACAAACACCTGGTACCTGCTGACCGCGGTGCTCACTCCGACGAGCGAGAGCATCTTTGTAGATGGTGCAGACGTCGCGTCCACAGTTGGGGCTTTCACCGCCTCGAGCGTATCCGAGATAGGAAGTGCAGACGGTTATGGCTGCGCTTGCACCGTCGACGATGCCAGATTCTACGGCATCGCCCTGAGCCCCGGTCTGATAAGCGCGATATACGGCAGCGCGGGCTTCTCGGACAGCTTCTACACAGGGGACGGGCTGCTGACTTCGGCGGCGAACGGCCTCGTAGGCTATTGGCCGCTTAACGAAGGCCAAGGGACCACCGCCGCAGACATATCTGGCTACAACAACGTCGGGACAATCTACACCAGCATGGGCCAGGTTCCGACGAGTACGGATTGGGAGAGCGGATCGAGCTGCAAATACGGCGGCTGCTTCGGATTCCCATCGAACGGCGCCGACTATGTCTCGGTACCTGCTTCGCCGTCCCTTGACTTTCCGACCACCACCACTTCCTTCACTATCAGCCTATGGGTAGAGGAATCGTCCTCGTCGAATGGCGCAGGTACCCTCGTATCAAACGGAGCCGGTTGCACGCAATCGGGAGGATACGGGGCTGGATACGCCATCACCATCGCCGACGGGGAGGTGGAGGGCTGTGTGGTCTCGGAAAACATCGGGTATGACGCGCTAGGGTCCTCAGCAATCTCGAGCAACGCGTGGCACAACATCGTCTTCGTCGACAACGCTGGAGCTCTGAAGCTCTACGTCGATGGGTCCTCGTATGCTACAGGCACAGCCTCGCTGTGGTCGATGGGAAACGACCAGCCGTTTGAGATCGGAAGTGGCCCCGAAAGCCCCCAATTCACCTCGGGCTCCATCGACGACGTCAGGGTCTACGACTTCCCGCTCACATCAAGCCAGGTCACTTCCCTTGACTCCGCAGGGACAGCGCCGACGCCGTCCGGCATCTTTGACGCCGTGGTCGGTCAGGCCGATTGGCAGAACGGGGCCGGGGCCAGTTCTCCGGTCCCACAGGAGACCTACTACGAGTACGACGGTCACGGCAACGTCCTGGCACAGAAGCAGCTCGACAACGGGAACTGGCTCACGACGAGCTACACGCACGACCAATACGGGAACACGATCACCATGACCAATGCCGTGGGAGTCACGACCTACTACGAGTATTCCTCGACCTACTCCCACGCGTACCTGACGCAAGTCAGCACGCTCGTCACGGGGACCGCTGGTGGCACACCGACCATCGACGGCACCGCCCATTGCTCGTCGGGCAGTTCGAACAGTTGCAGCATGTCCTTGACAACCACCCACAGCAACGACATCATCGTAGTGATCCAGGCCGCGGACTCGAGCGGGGGCGTCGGCCAATTTGCGGCAGTCACCGATACTAACGCGCTCGCTTGGCACAACCGCGCCCAGGTGTGCTCGTGGACCTCCGGCACGTGTTCCGGCGATAACGGGGCAGGAACTGCGTCGGCCATAAGCGAGGACTACGCGATAGCGTCTTCCCCTCTCACGTCAGACTCGATAACGTGCAAGCAGACAGGCAACACTAACGCTAAGGTATCATGCGTCGCGTTCGCGATTTCGGGCGCAAACATGGCTTCGCCCTTCGACTCCAACTCTGGCCCGCTCTGCGTGGGAGAGTCGGGCAACGGGGTGACCGGAACGACGTTCTCATGCGCCCTGTCCACATCGAACGCCAACGACCTCATTTTGGGTGGGGCTGCCTCTGCAGCTGGCTCCGGCACAATAACAATGGGCAGTGGGTTCAGCACTGTGAAATGTAACTTCCCGGACGGCGATGGCAACGCCTGTGCGGAGGACAAATCGGTGAGCTCCAAGCAGTCCGGCCTGTCAGTGAGCATGACTTCCAGTGTGTCTGTGACCTGGGCCTTCATCGGCGACGCGATCGTCGCATCCTCATCCGGCACACAGAACGTCACCCAATCCTACACTTACAGCTCGAGCACAGGATACAGGCTCTCGTCCACCGACGGCAACGGCTACACAACCAGCTACTCGTACGACAACCTCGGGCGCGTGACTTCGATATCATACCCAGCGATCGATGGACAGACCTCGTCCACCACTTACGTCTACAATGACCCGAGCGACTACGTTACCATGACGAATCAGAACGGGAACGTGGTGAAGCAGTACTACGATGGCCTCGCGAGGATGACATCCACACAGGCGTACAATGGAAGCTCTCTGTACTCGACCACTACCTACACCTACAATTGGGACAACGAAGTGGCTAGCAAGACCCTTCCCGGTGGCTCCGAGTACACCTACTACTACAACCAGGACGGCCAGCAGATAAAGGTCGTCAACCCGGATAACTCCTACAGCACAACCTCCTACAACGACATCGCAAACACGAAGACTGCCACCGACGCAAACGGGCACCCGACCGTCTATGCCTATGATCTGGACAACAACCTGTTGTCGGTCAAGCAGTACTACAGCTCGACAGGCTACTATATCACGAGCTACACCTATGACCTGTCTGGGAATCTGTTGACGACCACCAATGCCGATGGCGCGACCACGAGCTACAAATACAACGACCTCAACGAGCTTACCAAGACGACCTACCCTGGCAACTCCTACCAGACCCAGAGCTATAACGCCGTGGGCGAGATGACAGGCGAGGTCAATCCTGGCGGGACGCAACTGAACTATACGTACGACGCCCTGAACAGAATGACCCAAATCTCGTACCCGGGCGGCTCGACTCAGAAGTATACTTACGACAACGACGGCAACGTTCTCTCGATAGTCAACTCCGCAGTCACCACCGACTACGTGTACAACGCGCGCGACATGGTCACGAACGAGACCGAGTACATTTCGGGGTCGAAGTACATGGTTCTCTACGGGTACGATCAGGTCGGGAACGTGAAATCGATGGTCTATCCCGGTGGTCCTAACGTCACCATGAAGTACGACTTCGAGAACAGAATCACGCGCGTCGGTAGCCTCGCCACGATCAGCTACACGGTCGATAGCACGATCAGCAAGATAGTCTACGGAGACGGCGAGGCCACCACGTACTCGTACAATAGCATGGACAGGCCTTCGCAGGTCGACATGAAGACCTCCTCGGGGGTCAAGGAGCTGGACCTGAACTACACCTACGACTCCGTCGGAAATGTCAAGACGATCAATGGGGAGAGCTACAACTACAACTGGCTGAACGAGCTAACTTATGCTAGCAGCCCATGGCCGACGACCACCTACACCTATGACCCCGCCGGGAACATGCTCAACCAGACTGTCGGGAGCACAACGACAACGTACACTTATGGGACGAACAACGAACTCGACTCTATCGGGTCGGTCGAGTTCACATACGACGGGAACGGGAACACGCACACGATAGTCAACGGCTCGACCACATGGACCTACAACTATGACTACAACAACAGGCTCGACCAGGTAAAGGACGACGGTGCGACGGTGGCGACCTACTCATACGACGGGACGGGGGTGCTGGTACAGAGCGTGGAGAAGGACACAATGGCGTACGCGTACCAAGGCGATAACAGGATCTTCGCCAAGAACACGGGGACGGGGAGCGTCGCGGACTATTTCTACGCGAACGACATGGTCCTGGCGAGCGTGAACAGCACAGCCACCTCGTACTTCCACGAGGATGCGCTCGGCAGCGTGAGACTGGTGACGAGTTCCTCCCAGTCGACCCTCTTCAGTTCAGACTACAAACCCTTCGGAACCACCTCCGGGGGCTGGGGTACGGCGACCTTCGAGTACACCTCGAAGCCTGCCGACGCGGCAACCGGACTCTATTACTCAGGAGCAAGGTGGTACAACTCGGCGTCCGCGAGGTTCATGACCGAAGACACCGCTACCGGTGAGCTGCCTTCACCACTTACGCTGAACAGGTATATTTACGCACTCGACAATCCACTGAGATACGTTGACCCTACAGGGCATTACGATGTCGAAGTAGCTGGGAGCGGGGCGCCAGGGAGTGAAGTCACGACTACATTATACCATACAGTCACCACAGAGGTCGCTGGTGAACAAGAAACAATACAAGTGGTGAACAAGGTTGAGACAACCTTTTGCTATGAAGGACAGTGTCAAACATACTGGGCCGAAGCAGATACGACCATCTACTGTCCAGAGGGAGATTGTCCGTCCGTCGGGACAGCCGGTGGTTCGGCCACAACAACCTCTACATCAACGTCGATAGAAGAAACAACCACCACGGTGACATCAGAAGTGAATGGACAGACTGAAACAGCGGCCCCACCATCGTCGAGCGGAGGTCAGGGCGGCGTTCAGGGCGGCATCTGCAATTCAAACCCCCCCGGCATGATTCGCGACGATATGGCGTTCCTCCTTTCATTGGGGCTGTATCCGGGGGTCGGTCTTTTCGTGGGGGCTGCTTCAGGAGTTTCGGGCATCGTGGGCCAGGATATTGCAGACGAGCAGGACGGTCAGTGGTCAAATGACGATACCCTCAACACGGTCGTCATAATTGGAGGCGGGGCGGCTGGAGCCCTCGGGCAACCGGAAGTCACCCTTATAGTATGGAGCTTCGCGGGGATTGCCTACGACGCGGGCTGTTGACATCATGGACCGTTCCGAGAAACTGATTCGGCTCATGTGCGCAGTCGTCACGGCCCTTCTCGCGATTCCTCCAGGGTTCTCCTATCTGTTCTCCGTCATCAACCACAATTCCTTCTACGACTACGGCTACCTGTGGTCCTATTACGCCTACCTGGGCTATGCGATGATTCCCATCATGCTCATTCTGTATGTTTACGTCGTGCTGAAGCGGATAAGGGGATCTTGAGATACTTGCCGAGCTTGGACTCGCGAAATACTCGTTCAGGGACGGGGTCATGATGGGCTTCTTTCATGACCGACCCAAGCTGACCGGCTACGGACTCGGTATAGCCACGGGCGTCGTCCTCGTGCTGGTCCTGGCCGAGACCCCGTTTGCCTTCCTCGCCCTGGTGGTCGGACTTGGAGCCGGTAGGGTCGTGAACGGGAGGAGCAAG
>JBEKTS010000047.1:15736-22355 GCA_049515775.1 Nitrososphaerales archaeon
GTGCAGGAGCATCGCACAATTAGCGGGAGATTCTCATGCGCTGCCAGCGGAGGGCCTCTGCTGAGGCCCGTCAACGATTGAGGTCTTAGCGCAACAAAACAAGAGGTTGCGTATGGGTCTGCAGAAACCCTCTGGTCGTAGACTCGGTCTGACCGGATTGCCGGTCCGAATGGCCGCTGATTTTTGGCTGACCCCATCCCGATCCCATGTTCTAACGAAGAGAGGATAGTGTCGTCAGCCGGATGAGGAAGCAAGAGTCTCGGTACGTAAGGATGGTCAGGGCCATCTTCAAGGTCTGCCATCGCCAGCGCGTCCCTCTCTACTCGAGCCGGTTCTCGAGGACGGACTTCACCCTCTGGCAGCAAATCGCCCTGGTCGCCCTGATGCAGAGGACGAGGAAGTCTTACAGGGAGTACGTCGACGGCTACCTGACCACGACGGAGGAGCTCCTGGACGTCCTCTCGTCGATGAGGAGACAGGTCTGACTGAATGACTCTCCCCCGAATCTCTCTCCCACCCCTCTCACAAAAAAGCTCAGTGCTTCTCAGAGTCCAGAGGGGGATAGCATTGAGCTCAGAAACCCATAATCGCATCGATTTGAGTTCCGCGGTGACCGGAATCCCACAATTTGGGTCTTCAACGAATATCAGTTAAGCATACGTAGCGGTTGACTTTGGCAATTGAATCTCCGCATGACTCATGGGCGGCATCTACCGAGGTGACCGAAGATTCGTCCTTAAGTAACGAAAAATACTAAGGTGAATACGGTTTCGATAATCATGGTCACCTTGTCACTCTTCAGCTCCTTCATAGACGCATGCGCCACGGGCCGGCCAACATGTTGAGGTGTTGCCTCCCGCCTGAACGTCATTCCAAATCTATTCCAAGTTCTTTTATAGGATTTACCAGAGTATCGCCCGCTTCCCCGCTGACAGATTTCTGCCGCGTAGTCGAAGACGCGCCTCGCCTTGTGTGCGAGGCCCTCGAGACCCCTTTCAGGGCGTCCTGATTGATCAAGTCAATCCCCGCGGAGTTGACGATCTCCTTTGGCCTGGTGTATGGGAATGGAAGGACGAACGCGTAAAGCATTATGTGACCCGAACCCCAACAGAGGCGAGCCCGACTGGAATTGGACCAGGCGAGGTTCAAGAATTTAATATGCCCTTCCCGCAGCAATAACGCGATTCATCCCAAGCGATTTGCCATGGGATGCTTTGGAGAGTCAGACGGTATACACCCCTCAGCTCTAACTGGATCTGTGTGAGGTGAGGACACCTCCCAAAATGAACGGCGTGGCCGAGTGATTATTAATGCAAGATTTAGCTCATCTCTTGACTTACCATAACGCATTACATCGAGTGATGCTTAAATATTCGGCCAATTAACTATGTTGTGCTGAAGCCAAAAACTTCGTCGTACCATGGTCTTGGGCATCTGCAAGATGCGCCGTGGCTCGGTTATCCTCTCCTCCTAAGGCCAGGAACCTCACTCTCCATGAGTGACCTCTCCTTCGTTCTCGGCTACGGTAACGGGCACATCCTCCAAAAGGGAGTTTCTTGAGACTCGCGCAGGGCTCGACCAACACCCCCGCAGATCCGTCGGCACCCGGGCGCAGCTCCAAGATGGCGATCTTGGTCGTCTTCCTCGGCGTTCTTGTAGCCGTCAGCTCCCTGGCAGGCGTCTACGGCACCAGTCTCGTCGGTCTTCCACCATCTGGTGGCTCCCCTGGCAACAGCAGCTATCCCCTCACCGCCCAGCTCTCCGTCAAGGTCTACGACCCCAAGAGCGCCCTGGTCGCCTCCGAGACCCAGAACGATGACATGGTCATGAACAACTTCATGAACTTCCTCTCGTCGTGGCTATCCTTCGAGTCCAGCAGCGGCTCGCCCTCGACCTTCTCGCTGACCGACTCCTCCGGCGCGGCCCGCACCCTCGTCGGTCGGGACTCCGGCACCACCGCAACCCAGTGCACCTGGGCCTGCGAGTACCCCTCGATAACGCCCTACGCTGGCGGCTACATCGCCGTGGGCACATCCGCCACCGCGCCCACGCGCTCCGACTACAAGCTGGGCGCCCTCTACCAGTCCATAGTCACCGTCGGGCAGCCCACCTACGACCCCTCCACCGGGGATATCATCTTCGGTGTCGGGATCATCGCCGGCACCGCCGCCACGATCTCCGAGGTCGGCTTCTACGAGACCTGGTACGTCGGCGCCTCCAACTCCTGGGACCAGTTCCTCATGCTCCACGACACCTTCCCCGCCGTCGCCGTCACCCCCGGCAGCACCATCTCGGTCCAGTACACCGTCCAGCTCGGCTCGACGGCCTACGACAACAACCTCGGCATCCTCCTGGCCGCGGTCCTTGCGAATTCGCTCGGCTCCTCTACTTCTGTCCAGCTTACCCCAACGAGCGGGTCCGCCCAGTCTGTCATCGTCTACGTCGCCGCCAGCCCGCCCCAGTGTTGCGGCGGCATCGGCGTCTACTATATCAACAGCGGCGGCTCGTACGTGCGCGCGGACCTCGGCTCCGCGTCAACGGGCGCCGACGGGACGATAAGGGTCGGGACCGGCTCCGCCTCCTCGTGCCCCTCCAACTCCGCGGTCGGCTTCACCCAGTCCCGCTCGGCGGTGAACCTCTGCAATCCAGTCCTCGCCTACACCCCGGTCGACAGCTACTCCGTCTCGCCCTACGTCGCGGTCACCTCCGTAATCCCCTCCCCCGCCGCCACCGCCTATACCGAGGCCGGCTACTTCCTTTCCTTCGGCTCGCCCACCTACACCTTCCTCATGATGCGGAACACCTTCGCCGCACTCGCCGCCCCCGCGGACTCGTCCATCACCGCCACGTTCGAGATGTCGATGAGCTGAGAGCTTGGGGCAACCTGACACGGCGCGCCGCCATGGAAGACGGAGGAGGACCGCCCTGCTCCTCGGGGCAGCGGCAGCCGTCCTCGCCTTCGTCATCGCGGTCGGTGCCGTCCAGAGCCCGATAATGGAGTCCATCGAACTCAACGCCATCGACGGCCTCCCGAACACTCTGGCGGGTGAGGTCGCCACCCTCAGGGCCTCGGCCTCCCTTCCCGGCGCAACGGTGGTCGACGGCCTCCTCGTCAGCATGGGTGACTCGGTGCCCAGCAGGATCAACACGGAGAGCCTCGGCCTTATCGCCACCGCGGACATCGGCACGGCGGTGTCTGACGCGCTCGGCCTCGTCTCGGGAGACATCCAGACCGCCCGGACGAACCTCGAGCAGCTGATCCTCAGCGCCGGCGCCGGCCTCCCAAACCCCAGCACCCTGGAGGGCCTAACCCTCGTCTCCAGCGGGACGGCCCCGGGCCGCTCGAACGCGGAAGGGCTGAACCTCCTCGCCTCCTCGACCGGACCCGGCAAGACGATCGGCGAGACGGCGTCCCTCTGCGCCTTCGCGTCGGTCGGCGAGAGCATCTTCACGGTCCAGAACTGCAACGGGGAGGGGACGGGCGGCACGACGGTCTCCCTCGGCGCGCACCCCTACGGCGTCGCCTACGACTCGGTCAATGGTTACGTCTACGTGACTGACTATGGGTCCGGTACCGTCTCCGTCCTCTCCAACGTCGCCCTCGTCGGCACCGTCCAGGTCGGCGGTAACCCCGCCGCCGCGGCCTTTGACCCGTCCAACGGCTACGTCTACGTGGCCAACGCCGGCTTGGATGCGGTTGACGTCCTAACCGGCACCGCCCTCATCGCCACGATACCGGTCGGAACCAACCCGCAAGGGATAGCGTACGCGAGCTCGACCAACGAGGTCTACGTCACCGACAATTGGGACGGCTATCTCTGGGCGCTGAGCGGCACCGCCTCGGTCGGCAAGCTGCTGGTCGGCAGCTTTCCCGCCGGGATGGCCTTCGACCCCTCGACTGGCCTGCTCTACGTCGCGCAGCAGGGCGCGGACAACGTCTCCATGGTGAGCCCCGTCACTTTCAGGACCACCGGCTCGATCCGGGTCGGCGACTATCCCACGGCCGTCGCCTATGACCCGGTGAACGGCCAGCTCTACGTCACCAACTATCTAGCCGGCACGGTCTCGGCGGTCAAGCCCGCGGCGACCCAGGTCGTGGCCACGATCCCCGTCGGCGACTTCCCGGCGGGCGTCGCCGTGGACCAGGCATCCGGGTCGGTCTACGTGAGCTGCAGCAGCGACAATACGGTCTGGGTGATCGGAGGGTCGAGCAACGCCCCGTTCATCATAATCCCGGTCGGCAGGTTCCCGCAGGGCCTGGCCTACGACGTCTCCAACGGGGAGATGTACGTCGCCGACTACGCCGACAACGTGGCTTCGGTGATCTTCGGACCGTGACCAAGATGGTGGCGACCAGACGATCCAGCCTGAGAGGGGCCGCAGCGGCCGCCGTCATCCTCCTGCTGATGCTCTCCTCGCCCTTCGTCGGCATCGCCTACGCCCAGACGGCCCCGCTGCAGGCGCTCCCACCCGCTCCGGCGCTCCCACCGGACGTGACGCCGCCCCACCAGACGTCTCCGGGGCTGCTCAGCTACACCAACACATGGAACCGCACGCAGGCCCTCACGTGCCCTCCCGCCGTGAACCCGGCCAAGTCCCCGCTCGTGAAGCAGACATCCCCGTCGGTCACGCTCACCTCAACGGTCCCCACCATCCTGGCGGGCGGCAGCGCGGCGCCCGGGCAGTCGGTGACGTACTCCTACACCGCCTACTCGAACGGGACCTTCCTGGCGTCGGACGGACAGGGTAACCAGCTCTCCTGGCAGGGGGTGACGGGCTTCCCGGCGGGACCGACCGCCATCACCCTGTACGGCAACTCTACCGAGGCGGTGCAGTTCTACACCGTGGGTTCTGCGGGCCAGCCGCCGACCGCCAACTTCACCGTGTCCTACGCCCTGAGGCAGGCGACCGCCTGCAGGGCCGGCGGGGTCAAGGTCACCATCGAAGGCTCCATCAACGACTGGCCGACCCAGGCGGGCGGCAAGCTCCGCATCGTCTTCCACGGCCAGCAGCTCTCGGCGAACCTGACCGGGGTCGCGTTCGGCGGCCACGGCGGCATGGAGCTCGTCTTCGACTGGTCCGACACGATGGGGACGACCCCCACGGCCTACCAGGGTCTCACCGGGACGGTCTCGTGGACCGTGGGGAAGACCTTCAGGATCGATCCCTCCATCATCGGCACCTCGTCGAGCCAGCAGGCGATCAACTGGGGCGACCAGCGCAAGCTCTGGCACACGCAAGAGACCAACGGCACGACCGAGTACTGGGCCTTCTACGTCGACGGGCCCCAGGTCGAGGTCGCATGGTCCCTGAACGGTATCGGTTGGCGCTCCTCGTCCCTGGCGTTCTGGTCGTACGGGGCTGCCATACCCTCGGGCGCCTTCTCGACCTGGGTCTACGGGTCCGGCGGGGTCTACACCATGTACTACGTGCTGGCCACGCCTTCGGGGTTCGTCCTCGGCACCGCCCAGCTGGGAGACAACGGCGCCGTGAAGGGGCTCGCGCAGACCACGTTCAGCACCGTCTGGGGCGGGGACGCCTACCCATGCGTCTACGGCGCGCCCTCGCAGGTCCTCGTCGGGATAGGGACCGCACAGGCGGGCTCCTACCACATGGAGATCGACAGCATCAACCCGTCCGCCGAGAAGGTGGTCATCACGACCATCGAGCCGACCGGTTCCCTCCAGGACGGCTGCATCGCCCTCGGCCTCACCTCCGGCTATGCCATCGTCTACGGGCCTGCGACGACCTCGGGTCCCGTGATGGTCCTGACGAGCCCCAGCGGGGCCTTCGCTTCGTCCTCGCCGAACCCGGCGCCGACCACGTCGCCCATCACCATGAGCTCCGCCGTGGCCGTGGGGAACGAGCTGGCGTTCGCCACGCCCACCGTGTCGGGCGAGGGGTTCTGGAGCTGCACCTACCCCTGTGCGACGATAGGGGCGGTCCAGACGCTGGCCGCCGACCCCTCGAGCGGGGTCTACGACAACCCCGTCCTCTCGACCGACGCACGCTCCGGCGGCTCCTCGCTCACGGTGACCTACCACGGGCCAAGTCAGGTCCTATCGCGGACGAGCGCCGACGGCGGGAAGACATGGACGGCGCCCCAGCCGATCGACGACCAGAACACGACGGGCAGCATCGTAAGCGGCTCCCTGCAGGCGGACTACGACTACGTCGTCTCGGAAACAGGAGTTGGGACTGCCGCCACGACCGACCTCGCCTGGATCACGGGAATGTCCGCGCCCTACACGATCTGGTTCCCGGCGTTCCCTGTGGTGGTCCCCTCGGCCTCCACGACGTCGGACCCGTGGGCCCAGTCGGGCTACTCGCCCTACGAGTCGTACTTCACGCAGCTCGGAGAGTACGTCTCGCCCGGGAACGGGCTCCTGGGCGTCTCGCAGACGGACATCTCGATCCCCGGCCGGTCGCCCGCGCTCTCGATCGCGCAGGTCTACAGCCAGCCCTCGGACTTCTTCGGGACGGTCGACCCGAAGGCGCCGTACGGCTACGACAACTACACCCTCTCGAACCTCGGCATCGGGTGGGAGCTCGCGTTCCCCTGGCTCGGCGGGACTGCCGCTGACCCGACGTTCCTCCACCCGGGCGACGGGGCCGCGAT
>JBEKTS010000048.1:0-25683 GCA_049515775.1 Nitrososphaerales archaeon
CGAAGAGAAGGGTCCTCGCGTGGTCGGCGACGGAGTAGAGCGCCTGTATCGGGCCGAGCTGCTCCGCCAGCACTGATGGTGAGACACCGAGGATCCGGGCTATCTCCCCTCTCGCCTCGGAGAGGCTCGGGTACTCGTCCAGGTTCATCGATCCGGCGATGCGGGAGTAGCGGAGGAAGAGGTCCTCGTCGTAGTCTAGCTTGAACTCCTCCTTCATCCTGCTCAGGACAGATGCGAACACAACGTCGTAGGAGGTGGGGGTGCCCTGGGTTATCCAGGCAAGCCTCTCGAGACCGGCACCCATGTCTATGACTGGCTCTTTCATCTCAGAGTAGTGTGAGACATCGCCTTCGAACGCGGTGAAGACTGCGTTCCCAAGCTCAAGACCGCGGACGAAGTAGTCGAGGCAGTATCCGAACGCTCCGTAGCCCATCCACGTGCCCTCGATGAAGGAGAGCTCGTCCTCGGGAATCCCGAGCTGTTTGGTCACGAGGTCAAAGTCGAGGTCTATGCACCTGTCCTTCCAGTATCCTTCGCTGTTCGCAATAGCTGTCTGACCGACCATGCAGAACGACGAGTTGTGTTTTCCGTTCAGGCCCACCGTCGGGAGGTCGTTGAACCTCAGGCACATCTGGGGGACGACCAGCGGGTTGGCCGGGAGCTCGAAGATCACCTTGCCGCCCTCTATCCTCTGAAAATCGATAATCGAGGCGACCGTGAAGTAGAGGTCTGGTCTCCACCGCGCCACCACGGGGTACCGGGGGACTATGGTGTGACCGTTGCTCCTGAAGAAGTCCTCGATGACCTTCCAAGTTCCCACGTAGTCGAGCCTGCTCTTCGCGGGCGGGTCCCCGATGAACGAGTAGACGGAGCACGGCGGGTCGTCGCAGATCGTCCGCTCGGACTTGAGTGTCCAGAAGTGCTTCCCACACCTTACACACTGCTTCCTCACGAAGCCCTTCCGCTTGAAGAGGTCGACGAGATAGTACTTGTCGTAGTCCTTCGAGAACTTCTCCTGGAGCAGGGCCTTGTCGTTCGCCATCCGGAGCGCCTTGACGCTTCACCCTCTCGAATCGGTAAATAAAGTAAGAGATGGGGCGACGCGGCGCTCCGGAGATTCCGCGCCCCGCGCCCGTTCATACCACGAAAACTATAAAAACGGTAGTGGGAGGGCAAATCACAATATGACTGACTCTTACATGTACGCCGCGCTTTTGCTTCACAAGGCCGGCAAACCAGTCAACGAAGATAATCTGACTGGCGTTGTCAAGGCGGCGGGAGTAGAGGTTGACACGGTTAAGGTAAAGGCTCTTGCATCAGCTCTGAGCGAGATCAACATCGACGACGCTCTGAAGAACGCCTCCGTCATGGCGGTTGCGGCCCCGGCCGCAGCGGCTCCTGCAGCTGGCGCCGCAAAGGCCGAGGAGAAGCCCAAGGAAGACGAGAAGAAGGAAGAGGAAGCTCTGGCGGGTCTGGCCTCCCTGTTCGGGTAAGCCGACTCATTCAAGCGTCCCCTTCGCAAACTAAGCATTTCCAGGGTCAGCGGAGCTCATGCTCCGCTCGCCGAGCACATCGGATAATACGGTGGCTAACTCAGGAAATCTGATACTACTCGACGGTCTGGCGGCTCTACTGGTAGCCCTTCTCTTTGGCCTTGGCCATCAGGGCGCCTGCTTCCGCCTCGGCCTTCCCGAAGATCGCCGGCGCGCTCTCGGAGGTGATCTCGCCGACCTCCACCGCGAGCGCCATGGCTTCCCTGTACGCCTTTGCAATTATCTCCGGCGCCGTGTCCTTGGTCACGTAGCCGATGTATACCGCGAGCGCGCGGGACGAGGCGAACCCTGAGAGCAGGCTCTCTCTGTACTTCTCCAGGTCTATTGCTACCGCGTCGGCCGCGTAGATCAGGCCGTTCTCGTATGCTAGAGTGATTGAGAGGCCCGCACGGATGGGCTTGATTGGGCTTGATCCCGAGCTTCGAGAGCAGGCTCGCGAGCTTGGGCGATATCTGGGTGCCCGCCTTTGCGGCCACCGAGTCCTTTACGATCCAGATGCTCCCGGACTCAATCTTGGTCGGGATGCCTGCCTCCCTGAACTCGCTGAGGACCGGACCGGCCGGCTGGCCCGTGTTCCCGGCGGGGACCATGATGTCGATCGGCGCGATGTCGCCTGCCCTTGCGGCTAGGCTGACACGGTTCTTCTCGAGCAGTAGGAAGAGCTTGAACGGGTCGAGGTTGGAGAAGAGGAGGGCGTTCTGGCCGGTCAGGTGCTTGAGGAGTTCGTCGGCGTTCTTGATCCCGGCCTTCTTCAGGGCGAGCTTGGCGAGCTTGTTCTTCACGACGACTATCTCGGCGTTGTTGCGGAGGACCTTCCTGACGGCCATCAGCTGGGCTGAGCGGACCTTGGAGAGCTGGGTTACTACTATGACGGGGTACTTGTTCGACAGCTTCGAGATCTTGTCTACGGTGGAGACCTTCTTCTCGCTGTACTCCCGCTGGGCCTGGACCTGCTGGCTCATGCCTCGGTCACCTTGCTCTTGACGGGCTTGCCCATCGTGGTCTTCACTATGACGGACCTGATGTTCCTCTCGCCGTTGGGGAGCTTCTTCTGGACGGCCTGGACCATCGCCAGGATGTTGTCGGCGACGTCCGCGTCCGAGAGCTTCCTGTCCCCGACCTTGGCCGCGACCGCGAGCGTCGCCCTGCTGCGGACCCTCACGGCGGTGCGCGTCCTGGTGATCATCGCCTCTATGGGGGCGTTCGGCGGCACGGGAGTGGGGATCTTCCCCTTGGGACCCAGGGAGGTTCCGAGGATCTTGCCTATCCTGGGCATGAGCGAGGTGTCCGCGAGGAAAAAGTCGTACTGCCGGGCGAGCTTCTTGGCCTCCTTCTTGTTCCCGGCGAAGTTCTCCAGCTGCGACGGCTCGAGGGCCCCCTCGACGCCGGCGTTCTTCGCCCTGAGCAGCAGGTCCCCCGAACCGATGAAGCATATCGTGGACTTGTGCGAGCCGGGGTGCGGCAGGTAGACCGTCTCGTTGATGTTGAGGTCGGTCTTCTTGGGGTCCACGTCCTTGAATGTGACGACCGATTCGAAGGACTCTGGGAACTTCCTCTCCTTCGACTCCTTACCCTTCTTGACTAGTTCCGCTAGCTGAACGTTAGTGAGCAACTCTGATCCCGAAAGCCAGACCGAGCCTGAGTAATGTCATTAAAAGAGTTTCGCTCCGGCCCGGCGCCACCCGGGAGGAGCGTCGTGGCCCCGTCCGTCCCTCCGGGCTATCTCTTCGCCTCGAACTCGGCGATCGCCTTGTCCCACTTGCCATCGGCGATCTGCTGCGAGAACTGCCGGGGGTCCGTGCCCTCGACCTTGAGGCCCATGCTGACGCAGCTCCCGACGACCTCCCGGACCGAGGACTTGATCGACTTGGCGTACGAGTCGTTGATCTTGATCTTCGCTATGCCGAGGACCTTCTCGAAGGTCACGTCCCCCACAAAGTCCACGTTCGGCTTGCCCGAACCCTTGGCTATGGCCGCCTCCTTGACGAGCAGCGCGGACGTGGTGGGAGTGCCGACGGAGACCGTGAACTTCTTGGTCTCCTGGTCCACCTCCACCTTGACGGGGACCTTCATCCCCTTGAAGTCCGCCGTGACCGCGTTGATCTCGTTGACGACCTGGAGCACGTTGACCCCCAGCGGCCCTATGGCCGGACCCAGCGGAGCCCCCGCCGACGCCTCACCGCCCGTGACTAGAACCGAGATGACTTTGATTTCGCCCATGACCAGCACCTGTTCGAGTTGAGGACGGCTCCCGGCAGCGTATCTAAAGGTTTTCCGTCCCGCCCCTCGGCGCAACCCTTCGGTCGGTCGGGTGTCCGCTCAGGACCTACCCACCTACTTGCTTACCGGCTTGGCCTTCTCGATTATCTTGATGTAAGAGGCGTCGACGGTCACGGGCAGCTGGTAGGGGGTGTCGAGCAGGACCACGGTGACCTCCTGTTTCGTCGTCTCTATCCGGGCTATCTTCGCGCGCATGGTCTTGAACGGGCCGGCGACTATCTCGACAATGTCGTTCTCGGTGAGCTCCGCGACCATCGACTTGGTCACCAGGAACTTCTCGATGTCCTGGAACTGCATCATGCCGGGGATCTTGCTGCGCACGTGCTTGAACCCCTGGATCGACTCGTCGACGACCTGGGAGTTGGGCGCCTCGAAGAGCACGTACCCCTTCCAGGTGTCGAGCGCCAGTATCGAGTAGATCGGCTTCTTCTTCTGCTGGGCCTTGTTCGCGACGAAGGTCGCGACCGTCTTCTCCTGACCCCCGGTCGTCTTGACCGGGTAGATCGAACTCTGTCTCTGCTCTGACAAGCTAACTACTACTATCCAGTCCCGCTCATCCGAAGATCGTCGGCAGGGCCGTCGAGATGAACTTGATGAGGAACCCCAGGGTCCCCACCACGGCGACGCCCAGGAGGACGAGCTTGAGGTAGAGCATGAACTGCTCCCTGTCGCTCTTCTTCGAGAGCCTTATCACCGAGCCCATGGACTTCAGGAAATCGCGGATACTCAAAGGCGAATGCTACCCTGCCTTGAGCCCATCCTCCCGGGCCTCTTTATAAAACTACCCAACTCCCGTCGGCAGCCGTCCCGCGTCCCCACTTCGTCCATGCCGCCCCGGGCCTCCGAAGGCTTTTCTCCCCGGGCCCGGGCCCAGAGACCGATGTCGCCCGAAGGCACGCCCACGACCGTCCTGGTAACCTCCACGGCCGACGAGGCATCCACCTGCATCGCCAGGGGGCTGCTGAAGAACCATGGCTTCGAGTCGACCGAGATCGAGCTGATGGGGAGGCCGGTCTTCCAGAGCGGCTCGCTTCTCCTGGTGACCGTGGAGACGGAGATCGTCGGCCCTCCCGACCTGGACCTGTACTTCAACCCGGCCGCCTACGTCTTCCTCTCCAGGCACAGGGCGGAGTCGGGGATCCCCTCGGTCACGGCCCACACCACGGGCAACTTCACGGCCGCGCCCGCGCTGGGAGGGAGGCCCAGGGAGGTCGGGATGGTCAACCCCGACCTGCTCAAGAACTACCTGCGGGCCCTCGACGGCCACAGGGGCGAGCTCGAGGGCTACCAGATAACGATGGAGGCGACGCACCACGGTCCGACCTCCCTCAAGAGGCCGGTCCTCTTCGTCGAGCTGGGGTCCTCGGAGAAGAACTGGGGGGACGAGCGGGCGGCCGAGGTCATCGGGGACGCGCTGATCGAGTCCCTCACCGCCGGGAGGTCCTGGGACAGGGTGGCCATGGCGTTCGGGGGGACGCACTATCCGACCAAGTTCAACAGGCTGCTGCTCGAGACCGACGTGGCGCTCTCGTCCGTCGTCCCGAAGCACTCGCTCGACGGCCTCGACCAGGAGATGTTCGGCCAGATAATACAGCGGACGACGAGGTTCCCCCGCCTTGTGGCGCTCGACTGGAAGGGGATGGGGCAGCACAAGGAGAGGATCCTGGGGCTGGCGTCGCAGTTCGCGCTCGAGGTGCTCAGGCTCTAGGCGCAGGGAGGCGCCCGTCCGCGGCGGGCCCCATCCCATCGTCCGGTCGGTCCGCCCGTCAGCCCAGCAGCGCGTCGACGAAGGCGCCGGCGTCGAACCTCTTCAGGTCCTTGTACTCCTGCCCGACCCCGAGGTAGAGGATCGGCCGGCTCGTGGTGTAGGCGACGGAGAGCGCCGCCCCGCCCTTGGTGTCCGCGTCCGACTTTGTCAGTATCGCCCCGTCGAAGCCGGTGAACTTGTTGAAGAGCTGCGCCTGGGAGATGGCGTCGTTGCCCGCCAGCGAGTCCCCGATGAATATCTTGAAGTCAGGCTTGACGACCCTGACTATCTTCCCCATCTCCTCCATCAGGTTCTGGTTGGTCTGCATCCTCCCAGCGGTGTCGACCAGGAGGACGTCGACGTGGTGGGCCTTTGCGTAGAGAGCGCCGTCCCTGGCCACCGCCGCAGGGTCGGAGCCGTACCTCTGCGCTATCACCTTCACGGAGATCCGGTCCGCGTGCTCGGAGAGCTGCTCTATCGCCCCGGCCCTGTGGGTGTCCCCGGCGGCCACGACGACCGAGTAGCCGGCCTGCCTGAGCAGGTACGCGAACTTGGCCACGGTCGTGGTCTTGCCCGTCCCGTTTATGCCGAGGAAGAGCACCGTGAAGGGCTCCCCCTCCTTCTTCTTCTTCTCGTCGATGAGCTTGAGGACGTCCGCGCTCCCGGCCCTGGCGAAGATCTCCGTGATCGCGGCGCGCAGCCCGTCCTCGACGACCGCGGCCGTGTCCTTCGACCGCTCGACGCTCAGCCCGGTCATCTTCGCCTTTATCGAGGCGACCAGGCTGTCGACGACCTCCTGGGCCACGTCGGACTCCAGCAGCCCGAGCTGGAAGTCGTAGAGCGCCTCGTCCAGGTCCTTCTCGGAGAGCTTGCGCTCGGAGACGACCTTCGTGAGGGAGGAGAAGGCCTGCCGGAGCTTCTCGAACAAGGCGGACCTCTACTGTCCCTGTCTGTTCACCATGTTCTGGAGCGCCCGTCGGTCGGAGTCCAGCCTCTGAGCGATCTGGGACCGCTGGGTGGCTATGGCGACGATGTCCTCCTCGAGCTCGCTCGCCCGGGCCTCCATGAAGCTGGTGGCCGCCTCCTTGGTCTTCTCCACGACGACGTTCGCGCCGATGTTCAGCAGCACCTTGTCGGTCTTCGGCGGGCTCGCGCGCAGCAGTATCCCGCCCCCGACGGGGACGAGGACCTCTTCGACAGGCCCCGAGGCCGTGTCGCTCAGCCCCTTGATCGTCTCGAGCGAGGACCTGCTCTCCACGAGTATCCTCTCCAGCAGGTTCTGGCGCGACGATAGCTCGTTGTACGTGTTCTCCAGCACCCTTACCTCCGCCACCAGGCTGTTGATCCTATCCTCGTCCCTGCTCATGGCTGACACTCGCTCACTCTCTGTGCCCAAGCCGGCCGGGGCCCTCTTTTAAGGTTCTCAGCGCCCGGTCCGCTAGACGCCCAGGGCCTTGGTCAGGAAGATCAGCTCGGGGCCCGTCGTGAGGTCTCCGACCAGCGCGTTCGAGGAGTTGGCGACCAGGCCCGAGGTCAGGAAGGGGATCCCCCCGTTCACCGACGCCGGGTAGGCCTCGACCCCGAAGGTGGACCCGACCTCCTCGACGTCCTTCTCGGTCAGCTTCGGATAGACCGCCGCCCCGGAGTTGGTGGGGACCATGAGCGCCCCGACCTGGACGTAGTCCTGGATGGTGAGCCGCTGGACCTCCACGCCGAGCACGTCCCCGACCTGCGAGACGGCCTTCTGGTCGAGGATCGTCGAGACGACCGCCCCCCTGTCGTTCGCGGCGACGAGGTTGCCGACGGCGGTGAACTTCGACTCGAACTTCTCGACCCTGAGACCGGTCTGGGAGGCGATCTCCTTCACCTCGTAGTCCTCGACCAGCCGGGAGACGAGCATCCCCCTGTTGTTCATGACGATGAGCGGCCCGAGGAGCCTCGTCCCCTCGACCGAGACGAAGACCGGCGAGACTCCGAGCTTCTCGGCGAGCATCCGCGACTTGGTCGCGGCTATGCCCTTGGGCGCGAGGAGGAAGCTGTCGTTGGCCCTGAGGAAGATTCCTATGTTGGGGCTGCGGTAGACCTCTACGAGGTGGAGGCCCATCTAGGAAGGCACTGGTTCGGGCGCCAGGCGGACGGAGACCACCCCGTCCTCGTCCCGCTCCATCTCGAGCCTGATCCTCCTGGGGGGGTGGGTTATGCCGCGGGACCAGATCATCTCGTTGACGCCTTCCTCTATCTTCACTTCGGTGGCCTTCATGTGCCTCGTCGTGAACTCCCGGATCACCCTTATCGCGACCTTGGACCTCCTGTACTGCGGGGCCTCGAAGGCCCTGCGCAGTGGGACCATGTAGGTGCGCGTCAGCGGTTCTAGATTCGACGACATGCTCTCATCACTTCAGTCTCAGCTTTTGTCTCCGCCAGTCCCTCTGCTTTGGGTTGAACCTCACGGTCCTGTTCGTCTTGATCACGACCCAGGTCGGGACGGGAGAGGCCTGCTTCTTCGCCTTCATCAGGCGGTTCTTCTTCGACTTGTCTTTTACGCTGCCCATAGCTCAAATCCTCCTTATCGTGAAATCCCTCTTCTTGCCCTGGATCGACCCCAGCAGCTCCTTGAGCTGGTCGTCGTTTATCACCTGCTTGAGCTTCCCCGAGGTCGCCATCTGGATGATGTACTCCTCGATCGTCTGGGCGATCTGGGGCTTCACCATCTTCACGTTCGCCAGGCGCTGTCGGGCCTCCGAGGTGAGGGCCATTCGCATGATGTTCTCCCGGAGGGCCTTGCGCTCCCTGTCCTCCTGCTGCTGGGACTGGGGCTGGTCTCTCCTCGGCTGACCCTGGCTACCGTCACCTTGTTCGGACAACTCCCTCTCTTCACCCGTATCTTGCTAGCGCGGGAATCTCTTTCGAGAGTTCCTTAAAAACGTCTTTGCTGACCTTGTCTAGCAGGGCCACGCCCTTCGGGGTCAGGATCCTCCCCTTGTTCCCCTGCTTGGTGACGAGCTCGGCCTGCTCCATCTCCTTCAGCGCGTTCCTGATCACCGAGCCGCCAGAGTCGCGGTGGTGCTTCGGATAGTAGGCGACCGCCTTGCTCCCCCCGTATGCCGACTCGAGCTGCTGGAGCCCGACCGGGCCCTGGAGGTATACCTTCCTCAGGAGGGATGCGGCCCTGGTGTACCACCAGTCCGCCTGCTGCGGAGGCCTCTCGGCGTGGGAACCGGTCTTCACGTAGGCCGCCCACTGCGGGGGCTCGAGCTCGGGAACCCTCTTCAGATGCTCCGCTAGCGCCTCTATGAGTCTATCTGCGGGTACGTCTTGGACACGGACCATCTTCTAGTATGCCACCGAGTGAATTCGACAGCCCCCACCGCTCTATATTTAAGCGTGCCTTGGCAGTCGCTTCCTGTTGACGCGCCCGCAGTCCGCGCAGGTGACCATGAGCGTCCTCTCGGGCCCCAGCCTCACCCTGGCGTTGACGCCCGGGTAGAGGAGGCCCTTGCAGCCGTGGCAGAAGAACCGCTTCAGGCTCCAGTCGAGCCTGACGTTGAACTTGAGCATGACCCTCCTGGCGAGCGCGGCCTGGGCCCTGGCGAGCTCGAGGTCGTTCGGGGCCGTCTCCGCGGCCATCTCGATGAGGGTCGCCGCCGCGCGGACGGCCTCCCTCCTGGCCTCCTTCTTCCTCGCCCTTGTCTTCACGTCCCCTCCGCCCCCGCGTGCAAAGGATTAATCGTAGCCGGTCGGCGTCCGCCGCGGTGCTGAGCCTAGTCATCGCAGAGGCCGCCCTCGAGCTCGTGCCCGAGGAGGTTTCCCGGCACCCCTCGGTCCGGAACGACGCGAGGCGGAGGGAGCTGACGGACCCCTCCTCGATCCTCCTGGACAGGTCGATCCACCACGCCGCGATGCTGAGGCTCCCCGAGGCGGAGAAGCGGGGGAGGCCGGACCTCGTGCACCTCACGCTGCTCTCGGTCACGAGCACCCCCCTCTACCAGGCGGGAGGGGTCAAGGTCTACGTCCACACCAGGGACGACCTAGTCCTGGAGTTCAGGGAGCGGACGAGGCCGCCGAAGAGCTACTTCAGGTTCAGGGACCTCGTCCAGCAGGTGCTGCGGGAGAGGCCCGGCTCCGGCCTGATCACCCTGCGCGAGGCGTCGGTCCGCCAGCTCCTCGGGGAGCTGCACCCGGACCTGGCCGCGGGCCTCTCCGTGCAGGGCAAGCCCACCACGCTGGAGGACCTGGCCGCCCGGCTCGCCGGCGCCAAGAACCCGGCGGCCATCGTGGGAGGGTTCCCGAAGGGCCACTTCACGCCCGATACCACGGGCGCGCTCGACGCGCTGGCTCGAATCCACGACGACCCGCTCGACGCGCACGTGGTCGCGGCCAGGCTGGTGTACGAGGTCGAGAAGCTCTCGAGGAATCAACGATAAAAGGGGGTCCGTCGTGGCCGCGCTCCAGGCGGTCGTCGTCCAGTTCACTCGTGAGGACAGTCTGGTCTAGGACGTCAGCCCTCCAAGCTGGCAAGCCCCAAAGGCCCAGAGACCCGGGTTCAAATCCCGGCGACCGCATTTCTTACCTCTTTCAGCAATCGGAGCCACAATCGCAACCCAATCCGCCCATAGAGCACTTTTCGTGGCTTTCTCATCTCATCCCTCTTTGAGCACGTAGAAGACGGGGAACACGATGTAATTCCAGTCCTGATGGGGATTGTAGGCCCCAAGACGCGCTCCGTCTCCCAGTCGGTCGGGCTTATGCTGATCCAGCAGGTAATCGAAAGGGATCTCATCGAAACCATGAACGGTCCGTCTGATGCCAATCTCAACCGACGAGGTGTTCCCTTAAATATTGTGACGGCGCATCGCAACCCATGTCGGAGATCAAGGAGTTCTTTCGCCATTGCCCGGCTTGCGGACGGAGGTTCCACATCAAACTCGTGAGCAAGGAGTCGGTGGGTGGGGAGAGAATAAACGAGACGATTACCGCCCGGGATGAAGAGATGGCGTCGGGAACGATGCACGGAGCCGAGATGATCACACCGCTTGCTGAAGGCACGCCGGTGATTGTCAGCATTGAAGACTTCGAATACAAGTACAAGTGCACTCACTGTGGGCACCTGTGGTCCGAGGTGCGCGAGGAAGAATCCAGCGAAAGACGCTGAGAGGGGGCGTCGTGGCTTCTGGAGGAGGTTCGGTCTCGGCTCGGGTCCTGACCAAGGAGGGGGAGAGACAGAACCGCCTTGATTCGATAGTCCAGAGTCGCCCGATTCGTCTCGACACTCCGTGAACAGCAAGCCGACCAAGATGAGGCGCGCGCCCGATGATCGAATCTGCCATGCAGGGTCCGCCGCACCGTCGCCAGGAGGCATGACCCGACTGCGATGGCGGCGGGCCACAAGCTCCGCCCTCCGTTCGAAGAGTCGCCAGGTCCCATAGGGGCGTTCCTGGATTCGTCACGGGTCCTGACCCGGCGAGGTAGATTCCCGGCGACCGCACTTCTTACCTCTTTCAGCAATCAGAGCCACAATCGCAACCTAATAAGCCTACGGACCACTTTTCGTGCCTTTCATATCTCATTCCTCTTGGAGCACACAGAGACAGGGGACGCGATGTAATTCCAGTCGTCTTCTCGAGCCGTATCGGGAAGAGAGCTGGAACGGTAGGAGGGATTGATCGGACCGAGTTTCCGCATGGAGCATCCCTGCCGGAGGTCCACCGCCGGAGAGCTCGGGCAGCATCCTCGGGATAGCGTCCGGGGATGCCGCACGGGCCTTCTGGAGGCAGGGTGCGCATCGCCCGACTACGAAGCGGAGCTCGGAAGAGAGCTAAGCTCGGCTGCTATCTCGACCCCATCCGGTATCTGGTCGCCTGAACGATCTAATCCTTAATATCGGTGGAAATCGAGAATTCACGCCAGCGGATCCAAATGAGGAGGATAACTCTCCGTATGTACATCACCCTCGACGGCATAAACGAGTTTCCTGAGTATCCGGGGTCGGGCGACCCTCCCGTCGGGGAAGAAGACCCCATAGCGATCGAGATGTGGGTCAAGAACTGGGAGTCCATGGATACGCTTCTCTTCGACGAAGAGACCTACGGGCAATGGGCGGATTTCTGGCCCTCGTCCAGGAGGAAAGAGACCGAGCAACCGTTCTATCACGAGATGTCGCGATTCGCGGAGAAGGCGCAGAAGGTGGTCTTCTCGGACACGCTGAAGGAAGCGTCGTGGGTCAACTCAAGGATATTGAAAGGCGACATCAGGTCGGGGATCGACCAGCTCAGGACGGAGCGCGGAAGGGATATGGCCCTCGTCGCACCGGTCTTGGCACAACAATTCATGAGGCTGGGGCTCATCGACGACTACTTCCTCACGTTCTTCCCTGTCATCCTCGGAAAGGGCCGCAGTTTATTCGACAAGCTGGAAAGACAACAGACCCTGCAACTGGTAGAAGCCAAACATTTCAAGCACGGGGAGGTCTTCCTGCACTACCAGACCATTCGGTCAGAATAGGTCATCCAGAAGGAGCGTATCATCATCAGGGTCGGGGTCGGATTCGAACCTGCAATTGTCGGGGTTGTCTCCTCGGGATCCCGCCTTGTGTTCTCATAGGCTGGGTCGTCCCGTCCTGACATTCCATTGTAATTCCTTCTGAGATTCTCTGCAGCAGCTAACAGACCTTCTTTCCTACCGAAGAGGGCGCACTATTTCCCTCGTCAGTCGAGAGACGTCGTCCCCCCTTCGCCAGCTTCGCGCCCGTTCGCCGGCCGTCCTGGATCCAGGGTCACCGGGACCGGACCGGGTCTATCCTGAAGACCTCGAGCGTCGACTGGAGCCCCTTCGCCTCGAGCCGGCCGGCCTCGGAGATGTGGGCCCCCAGCTTGTTCCAGACCTGGTCGAAGACCTGCCTCGAGATGAGGACCTCGCCCGGCTTCGCGGCCCCCTCTATCCGCGACGCGATGTTGACCGCGTCCCCGAGGATATCCAGCCCTCGCCTCTCGATGTCTCCGATGTGTATCCCGACCCTCAGCTCGATGGGAGGGACGCCGCCGCCCGCCGCGGCGTTCCTCCTCTCGAGCCTGGACTGGAGCTCGATCGCGCACTGGCAGGCCTCCAGGGCGCTGGTGAACTCGATGAGGAAGGCGTCGCCCAGGGTCTTCACCTCGCGCCCGTGGAATTGCGGAAGGGCCCCACGGACTATCCTCTCGTGCTCCTGGATCAGCCCCAGCGCGGCCCTCTCGTTCCTCTGGGCGAGTGCGGTGTAGTCCCGCAGATCGGTGAACATTATGGCGACCAGCTCCCGCGTCTGCGAGCCCTCGAACGTCTCCAGGAAGGCGTTCATCCTCCAGTAGGTCTCGAGAAAGTCCAGTCCCCGCACCGAGGTCGTGTACCTCGTCTCCTTCGCCTCCAGTACAGTCCTGCTCACCAGCCCAAAGTCGACGAGCTCGTCGAGCATCACCTTCAGCCTGTCGATCGGTACGCCGACGCCGTAGGAGATCCTCGATATCCTCCCACCGCCGGGATAGCGCCTCACGACCTCCAGGATCGAGGCGTAGATGTCGACGCGTGCGCGCTTCGAGGCCCTGCCGCTCATGGGTTCATACCGCCCGTCCGGGTCGAACCACGACGCGGTCGTCGCCGTGGCGTGAGCGGACCCACCTCGCAGCCCCACCCCGCTAGCTAGAGAGGGAACGGCGGGAGCGACTGGACCCTCTCGGCGGGCTTGGCGAGCGCCGCCTTCTCGCTCACGTCCAGCTCGGCGGTGTAGTGGACCTCGGCCACGGAGCACCGGTCGGCGACGGTCACCCTCTCCGCGAACAGGCGGCCGACGCTGGAGTTCTTCTCGACGAATATCTCCCTCGCGTAGAGGTCCTCGGTCCTGCACCCCTTGCCCACCTCGATGCGATCCGCGACGAGCGGGCCCCGGCAGACCGCCCCCCTGTGCAGCTCTATCGCCCAAGCCCTGAGGCCGACGGTCGTTTCGATGCCGCCGGCGACCTCGACCGAGCCGCTCACGACCCCGCGGGTGCCCCTGTAGTCCCCACCGACGCGGGCGTCCCTCGCCTTCAGCTCGCCCCTGACCTCCGCCGACCCCCCCACCTCGAGGCTCGAGGAGAGCTCGAGGGCTCCCGAGACGGAGAGCCTGCCCGCGACCTCCACGGACTCGCCCTTCAGGTCGCCGGCTATCCTGGCGTCCCCGCCGACCTCGACCTCCCTGCAGGTCAGGTCGCCACTGGACTCCAACCGGCCGCCCACTTCCACGCGACCGCCGACGCTTCCGGGCCCCAGCTCGACCACCCCGCCGACCTCGATGGTCTCGAAGGAGAGAGCGGACCCGGAGGTGAAGGTCCCGCCCACCTCGACGTCCCCGTCGACCCTGCCCCCGCCGCCCAGGCTGACCCTCTCCCCTACGTCCAGGTCCCCTAGCTCCGCTCTCCCGGTCACCTCGAGCCTGCCGCCGACCTCGACGGACCGGGCCCGGAGGTCTCCGCCGACCTCGACGGACCCTCCGACCACCACCTCGTCACAGTCGAGGGAGCCACCAACGGACATGCGGCCCCCCACCTCCGCCTCCCCCGCGCTCATGTCCCTCAGGACGTAGAGCGAGTCCTCGACCTCGACCGCCTCACGCACCCTCAGGTTCCCCTGGACCCTGACGATCCCTTCCCCCTCCAGCGACTCGCACCCGAGGTCACAGTCGACCTCGGCGCTTCCCCGAAAGTCGACCCGTCCCTCCACGTGCGCCCCCGACGCATCTTCGCCTTCGATCACGGTACCGGCCCCCACGGTGAGGTCTCCCCGCACCGTCCCCAGCCTGATGGAGGCTCCCGGCCCGACCCTGGTCTCTGACATGTTCGGGCCCGTCGGGAGCCCGCACCGCTAATATAGTTCGCTCACCTCACGTTACATCGTCCCGGGCTCGCGCCGGGAGCCCGGCCTCGGGCAACGAAAGGGGAACGCCCCTCCCCGGACCGGTCGATGGCGGGTCGACGGGCTCGCTCGACCACTGGGCCGTAAGTTTGTTGGCAATGGTCTGATTATATCGAGGGAGGATGGATGAGCGTCGTGGTCGAGATCTGCGACCTCTCCGTCACCGTGGCGGAGCTGGTCTCGCTGTGGGTCGTCACGTCGGTGCCGGTCCACCTGTCGGCCAGGTCCATCACGAACGGGGGGGTCAGGTTCGGCCAGTCCGTGGGCGCGACCCTCACGGGAGGCATCGTCTACGGGACCGTCCTCGTCGGTGCGGTGGTGTTCCTCGGCGCGATAATCGGAGAGAGCGGCCAGGTGAGCGACGCGGCGCTCTCCCTCGCCTTCGTCGCCTGGCTCTTCGTCTTCCGATTCTCCCTCCCGGTGGGGTGGCGGGGCGCCGCAGGCATGTCGGTCGTCTCGCTCGTCGTCTTTCTGGCGTTGAACGCCGCGCTGGCGTACGCCCTCGGTCTGGCGCTACCCACCCTGTTCGAGTTCCCCCTGTGAGCCCGTCTGATGTTTGCAGGGGTCCCTCCGCTCTGCCTCGGTCGGCAAACTTATCCGGTTGAGGGCGCCCGGTTTCGAGGTTGGACGCCCACGAGCGGGATCTCGTCCGCGCGGCGGACAGGGGCGCATGGCGCCGCTGGCTCGTCGAGAACCACGGCGCCGAGAGCGAGGCGTGGTTGCTGTTCTACAAGAAGCGCTCGGGGAAGGCCTCCGTCTCCTACGACGAGGCTGTCGAGGAGGCGCTCTGCTTCGGGTGGATCGACGGAATCCTTAGGCGCGTCGACGACGAGTCGTACGCGCAGAGGTTCACGCCCCGGCGGGCGGGCAGCGCGTGGTCGCAGTCCAACCTCGCCAGGATGGCGAGGCTCATCGAGTCGGGGGCGGCCACCGAGGCGGGGCTGAAGGTCTACGCCTCGCGCAGCCCGGAGAGGCCCGACGCCGAGAGGCTCGCATCCTCGCTCGAGGAGGCCCCCAGTGAGTTCGAGTCGGCCCTGAGGAAGAACCCGGTCGCGCGCAGGAACTTCGAGCGGCTCTCTCCGAGCCACAGGAGGAGGTACGTGCTCTGGATCGTCAGCGCCAAGAGGGCCGAGACCCGCGAGAGGCGGATCAGGGAGTCCGTCGAGCTGATCGAGAAGGACACGAAGGAGCTCATGAAGTGAGCGGGGGCTGCGCTCGGGTCGGGTCAGGGGACCGCCCGCCCACTTGCGTGCTCCTGTAGGTTCGACTCACCGCGGTATCGCTGCTCTTAAATCCAGGCGGCGGCGCCTCCGTCACGAAGCTTTTTGCAGGGCTCGGCCCGAGTCTCTTCCGTCGACCGTGAGCTCCTCGCGGACTTCGAGCGGGAGGTCTGGGCGAGGACCCCCCGCCTGAGCGAGGGAGGAGGGGAGGTCGTCGACCCCACCCCTCTGGTCGAGCTCACGCAGGTGCTGAAGGAAGCCGCCGCCGATGAGTACGGGCTCGACATCACAGGGAGCCCGTTCAGGGTCTTCGGGAAGCTCGAGTCCGGGCTCCTCGGAGGCTCCGTGAAGACCAGGCCCGCGGTGCAGATACTGCGCGACGCTATCGCGACCGGGAGGCTGAGGAGGGGGCAGACCATCTTCGAGGCCACGTCCGGGAACTTCGGGATAGCGCTCGGCCAGATGGCCAGGCTCGGCACGCCGGTCGTGGCGCTGGTCTCCCGGAAGCTGCAGGAGGGGGTGCTCGAGGAGCTGGAGAAGAGCGGGGTGAGGACCGTCAACCTCGACGTCGACGTCTGCCCCGCGCCGGGGGTGAAGATGGACCCCAACATGCGCGTCGCCAGGATAGTCGCCGAGAGCATGCGCGAGAGGTTCCGGGAGATGGGGTTCGACCTCGGCCCGTTCGACGCGGCGAGGCCCAGGTTCGAGGAGCTCCTCGCAGGGCAGGACGTGATCAACCTCGCCAAGGCTCTGGCCGAGGCCTACGGGGGGTTCTGCCCGGCGCAGTACGAGAACGAGCTCAACGTCGGGGCACACGAATCGGTCACGGGGCCCGAGATGGACCAGCAGCTGAGGCAGGGCTTCGGCCTGTCGCTGGGCGACCTCGGCGTGGTCTGCGCCTTCGGCACGGGGGGAACCTCGACCGGGCTCAGCAGGTTCATCGAGAGGAGGTACGACGGCAGGAAGGCGGTCCACGTCGTCTTCCCGCGGGAGGGACAGGACGTGGCGGGCATAAGGACCAGGGGCAAGGCGGCCGGGCTCCCCTTCTATCGTCCCGAGGCCTACGCGGGCCAGCACGATGTCGACTTTCAGCAGGCGAGGAGGCTCCTGGCCTACCTCGCCAGACGCAAGGGCCTCGACATCGGCGAGTCCAGCGCGCTGGCGCTCTATGCCGTCATCCAGATGGTCAACTTCGGGGTCCAGAGCGGGTTCGTCGTGATCCTGGCGGACGGGATATCGAAATATGAGAGGTCGCTCGAGCAGGCGAGCGCGGACGAGCTGGAAGGGAAGCTCGAGGTCACGCTCGAGCAGGCGAAGGCCCACCTTGGAGATTATGGCGTCGTCATTTGGACGCACCCGGGCTACATCCCGACCGAGGAGGGGAAGAGGGTAATCTCGGCGGCGCTCGGCGGCAGAGCGCTGGAGGTGGCGGGGGCGATGGACGTGGCGCGGGCCGTGACGACGAGGCAGGTACCCGCGGCGCTGATGAGGATGGCCCAGGAGCGACCCGGGAGGGTGCTGCTCGTCTGCATGTCAGGCAACACCTCGGTCAGGATGGCCCAGACGCTCTCGGAGGGTGGCGTGAGGGCCCAGAGCTTGAAGGGAGGGATCTCGGCCCTGGCCCAACAGAGCGGCAGGCCCCTTCCGGCGCTGGTGAGACCCGCCGCCTAGGTAAGGGGACCAACGCACGCACGCCCCGGGCCGCCCATGCCCGACGGAATGGGATTCTGTGGTGAACAAGTCCCTCAGGGGATTATGTAGCGCGGGCCGCGCTCTCTCGGCGATGAGCTCGCCCGACCTCACCGGGATGGAGTTCGAAGCGGAGAGGGAGGAGGGGGAGCGACCGCCTGCGACCCGTCCGGAGGAGAAGGCCAGGGTCAACGAGGGGTTCACGCCTCTTTGTGAGGACCGGATCAGCCACCGGCTCGAGAACGGGAACGTGCTGAAGGTCGAGCTGGTCGCCACCATGGTTGAACGGATCGGGGGAACGGATCGGGCGAGCCGGGACGAGTCCGATGACCCTCGGTACGTCGTGGCGTCCGTCAACGCCGTCCAGGCGATGAGAGGCGGGTGGCCATCCGCCTCCCATCGGAGGAACGGAGCGAGGACCGACGAGCGGTTGGGAGGGCTCGACTTTCGGTGCGCAAGGAGGGCTTCGGACGGGACGCCATTATGATTTCTGGGAATAGTACATTGCGAATAAATCGCACAACAGGAATTAAATCTCACCCAGGTTTCATGGAGTCGAAAGATGACAGGATACAAGGCGCCGGACGTGCCAGCCGAACAAGTGACGCCGGTCTTCGTGAGGGACGAGCTGCTCAAGTGCTTCGAGAGCGCGAACAAGGAGTTCATGCTGGTGCTGCACCAGCCCGCGACGGACGCCGCCGTGAGGGCCCAGGTCAATCAGTTCGTGACGGGGGTCTTCCAGAGCTGCGGCGTGAGCTTCGACAACCCCAGCAAGGCCGGCATACTCACGGCCATCGATCGCTGCAAGACCAACGCCCGTTCGATGATGGGCCCGGCGGGCTCCAGCATAATCGACCACCACTACGCCGAGATGATCAAGCTGGTCGATAAGCTCCCCGAAAGCTAGCCAGCCTGACCGGGTCACGCTCGTCCGCGGCCGGCGACCGTGGCGTTATTCTTCATAGCATAAATCGCGCATCACGGATTATATATCACAGGAATAATGCCGGGCCATCATGCCAAGCAGGAAACTCGACACGATAGCCGTGCACTCCGGCCAGGAGTCGCCGGACCCGACGACAGGGGCCCGCGCGGTCCCCATATACCAGACGAGCTCGTTCGTCTTCCGGGACACGGAGCACGCGGCGAACCTCTTCGCCCTGAAGGAGTTCGGGAACATCTACAGCAGGATCATGAACCCGACCCAGGACGTCTTCGAGAGGAGGATCGCCGCGATCGAGGGGGGGAGCGGCGCGCTCGCCGTCTCCTCGGGCCAGGCCGCAGAGACGCTGGCGACGCTCGCGATTACGCAGCTCGGGGACGAGATAGTCTCCGGGAACAACCTCTACGGGGGGACCTACGAGCTCTTCCACTACACCCTCCCGAAGCTCGGCAGGACCGTCAAGTTCGTCGACTCGACCAAGCCCGAGGAGTTCAGGAAGGCCATCGGCCCGAAGACCAGGGCCATCTACGCCGAGACCGTAGGGAACCCCAAGCTCGACGTCCCCGACTTTGAGGCGATCTCGCGGATCGCCCACGAGGCGGGCATACCGCTCATCGTCGACAACACCATCGGCGTCGGGCTGGTGCGGCCGATCGACCACGGCGCCGACATCGTCGTCTCATCCGCTACCAAGTACATCGGAGGCCACGGCACCTCCATCGGAGGCGTCATCGTCGACTCGGGCAAGTTCAACTGGGGGCAGGGCAAGTTCCCCGAGTTCACCGAGCCCGACCCCACCTACCACGGGCTCAAGTACTGGGACGTCTTCGGCAACTTCCCCGGGCTCGGCAACGTCGCGTTCATCATCAAGGTCAGGGTCCAGCTGCTGAGGGACATCGGGGCGTGCCTGAGCCCGTTCAACGCGTTCCTCTTCCTCCAGGGGCTGGAGACCCTCCCGCTGCGGCAGAGGAAGCACTCGGAGAACGCGCTGAAGGTCGCCCGGTTCCTCAAGACGCATCCGCTCGTCAACTGGGTGAACTATCCGGGGCTGCCCGAGCACCCGAGCCACGCGCTCGCGACGAAGTACCTGGGGGAGAACTATGGCGGGATAGTCGGGTTCGGCATCAAGGGCGGGCTGGAGTCTGGAAAGAAGTTCATCAACTCGGTCAAGCTCCTCTCGCACCTGGCCAACATCGGCGACGCCAAGAGCCTCGTCATCCATCCAGCCTCGACGACCCACTCGCAGCTCACCCCCGACGAGCAGCGCGAGACGGGCGTCTCCGAGGACGACATCCGCCTCTCGATAGGCATCGAGGACTTCGAGGACCTCAGGGACGACATAGACCAGGCCCTGAAGGCTGCGGTGAAGTGAGGAGAGGGGGAGAGGAGGAGGAGGGGGGACCGCTCCGCGCGCGCGGCTCTCCCCGCCCACAGGTTTATGGTCCAGGAAGGGGACGGTCGCCGATGGCGATGAGTGTCACGACGGGGGGGAGCTCCGGGGCGTCGGTCGGGAAGTCCGAGCCCAGGCTCTTCGAGTTCGCGCGCCCTCCGGACGGGATGAGGCTCGACTCGGGCGAGACCCTGGGGCCCGTCACCCTCTCCTACGAGACCTACGGCGAGCTCAACGCCGAGAGGTCGAACGCCATCCTTGTCACCCACGCCCTCTCGGGAGACGCCCACGCTGCGGGGTACCACCCGGGAGAGAAGGCCCCCGGCTGGTGGGACGACATGATCGGTCCCGGCAAGGGGCTCGACACGGAGAGGTACTTCGTGGTCTGCTCGAACGTGATCGGGGGCTGCAAGGGGTCGACGGGGCCCTCCTCGGTCGACCCCCGGACCGGGCGGCCCTACGCGCTCGGGTTCCCGTCCGTCACCATCAGGGACATGGTGGAAGCCCAGCGCCATCTGATGGACCACCTGGGCGTGGAGCGGCTGCTCTCGGTCGTGGGCGGCTCGATGGGGGGGATGCAGGTGCTGCAGTGGATGGTCTCGTACCCGGAGAGGCTGCGGTCAGCCATCCCGATAGCGACCGCGCTGAAGCACGCGCCCCAGCAGATCGCCTTCGACGAAGTGGGCCGCCAGGCCATCATGGCCGACGCGAACTGGAGGGATGGGGACTACTACGGCCGCGTCCCCCCGGCGAGGGGGCTCGCGGTGGCTAGGATGATCGGGCACATCACCTACATGAGCGACGCCTCGATGGCCGAGAAGTTCGGCCGGCAGCAGCAGCCGGTCCAGGGTGGGCCCGACGCGGGCGCGCCGACGAAGAAGTTCGGCGCCGACTTTGAGGTCGAGGGCTACCTCAGGTACCGCGGGGACAACTTCGTCAAGAGGTTCGACGCCAACTCCTACCTCTACATCACCAAGGCAATGGACCGGTTCGACCTCCTCTCCTCCAGGAAGCTCTCGGAGGTCTTCAGCGGGCTCCGGGCGAGGGTCATGGTCATAGCGTTCAAGTCGGACTGGCTCTACCCAACCTACCAGTCCCAGGAGATAGTCAGGGCCTGCAAGATGGCGGGCGTGGAGGCCTCCTTCTGCGAGGTCAACTCCACCTACGGACACGACGCGTTCCTGCTCGAGGTCGAGGAGGAGTCGCACCTGCTGAGGCACTTCCTGGGCGGGATCAGGAACTAGCCAGAGGTGCGCCAGGCCTGAGGCTCGAACACGAGGCGATCCTCGGGTGGATCGAGGAGGGGGCGGCGGTGCTCGACCTGGGCTGCGGCAACGGGGACCTTCTCGCGGCCCTGGTCAAGGAGAAGCGCGTCAGGGCCCAGGGGGTCGAGATAGACGAGAAGGCGATCTACGAATGCGTGGCCAAGGGCCTGAACGTGGTCCACCAGGACATCGAGACCGGCCTCTCCGAGTACCTGGACAAGTCCTTCGACTACACCATCCTCGCCGGCACGCTCCAGCAGGTCAAGAAGCCGGACCCGGTCCTGCAGGACGCGCTCAGGGTCGGGAGGAAGACGATCGTGAGCTTCCCGAACTTCGCCCACTACAGCGCTCGTCTGCAGATACTCCTTGGCGGGAAGGTCCCCGTCACCCCGTCCCTCCCGTTCGAGTGGTACGACACCCCCAACCTGCACTTCCTCAGCGTCTCGAACTTCTTCGAGTACTGCGAGAAGAGGTCGATCGCCATAGAGCGGTCGGCGTTCCTGGGGCGCGGCAGGGTCAGGCTGCTCCCCAACCTCAGGGCCGAGACGTCGGTCTTCCTCATCTCCAGACAGAGGGGGGAAAGAAGGGAGGGTGGCCCTCGCGAGAGCGGCCCCGCTCGGCGAGCCCATCAGGTTCATTAATCGACCGGAGGCGGTGGCCGTCGGTTGACGGCCCCGATGCCGGTTCGTCTGCGCCCGGAAGCGTCGACGGTGGTCCTGCCCTGATCGAGACCCGGGACCTGACCAAGCGGTTCGCCGAGACCACGGCCGTGGAGGGCCTGACCCTCCGCGTCGAGGAGGGCGAGGTCTTCGGGTTCCTGGGACCCAACGGCGCCGGCAAGACGACCACCGTGAGGATGCTCTGCTGCCTGATCTCGAAGACGAGCGGAGAGGCGAGGGTCGGGGAGTACGAGGTGGGAAGGGGGTCGGACGTGCAGCGGATCAGGAGGCTCGTCGGGGTGCTCCCCGAGTCGGTCGGGTTCTACGACGACCTCTCCGCCTACAGGAACCTGGACTACTATGGGCGGATGTTCGACCGCCCCGAGGGGGAGAGGAGGTCCAGGATCGAGGGACTCCTCAGGACGCTGGGCCTCTGGGAGAGGCGGGACTCACCCGCTGGGACCTTCTCGAAGGGGATGAGGCAGAGGCTCGCCATCGCCCGCGCCCTCGTCCACGACCCGCAGGTGCTCTTCCTCGACGAGCCGACGGCGAACCTGGACCCGGGGTCGGCGAAGGCGGTCCGGGATTTTATCCTCGGACTGAAGAAGGAGGGGAAGACGGTCTTCATCAACACGCACAACCTTGACGAGGCGCAGAAGGTCTGCGACAGGGTGGGGATACTGAAGACGAAGCTCGTCGCCGTGGGGACCACGGACCGGCTGCTCGACCCGACCGCGGGCAAGAGGACGGTCGTCCTGCTCACGCGCGTCGACGAAGCGGTCCTGGCCGCCGTGAGGGCGCTCGAGCTCGGGGACGTCGTCGTGGACGGCGACCGCGTCGTCGTCGGGGTCACCGACCCTGCCGAGGACAACCCCAGGCTGGTGGAGGCGATCGTCGGGGCGGGAGGCCGCGTCAGGTCGGTCTCGGAGACCGCGCCGACTCTGGAGGAGGTCTACCTGAGGCTGGTCGGCGGGGAGCTGGACCGGCAGTGAGGCTCTCCAAGGCGTGGACGGTGGCGGCGAACGATCTCGAGGTGCTCGGCAGGAAGAGGTACACGCTCTACTCGCTGATCGGGCTCCCCGTCGTCATGTCGCTGGGGCTCCCGATCGTCGTCTGGCTGGCGCTGGAGAGGGGCGAGGTCTCGGGGACGGGGGTCGACGTCCTCCTGGACGCCTTCTCGTTCCTCTTCGCGATACTGGCTACCCTCGTCCCCACCGTGATCGCCTCGTACAGCTTCCAGGGGGAGAAGCTGGAGAGGAGCCTCGAGCCTCTGCTCGCGACCCCCGCCACCGACGGAGAGCTCCTGCTGGGAAAGTGCCTGGCGGCGCTAATCCCGTCCCTGGGGGTGACCTACTTCGGCGCCACGGTCTTCATGGTCCTGGTCGACGAGCTGACCCGCGTCCGCCTCGGCTACCTCTACTTCCCCAACGAGACGATGGGCGCGGTCCTGCTGCTCGCGGTCCCTCTCGCCTGCGTCTTCAGCGTCGAGGCGAACGTCGTCATAGCCTCGCTCGTCAGCGACCTGCGCGCGTCCCAGCAGCTCGGGACGCTGGCCTCGGTCCCGTTCGGGGGGGTCTTCGTCCTGGCGGAGACGAACTTCACCTCTCTGGACCCGACGAGCCTTGCGCTGGTCTGCGCGCTGGTCCTCTCCATCGACGTCGTCCTGCTCGAGGTCTGCAGGGCCACGTTCCGAAGAGAGGAGATACTGACCAAGTGGAGGTGACGGCCGGGGCGGGCGACGGATTGGGGAGGGGAAGGAGGGGCCGTCCTTTCTCGTCGGGTGCCCCGCGGCCTCCGGCACGGGAAAGCGTTTTTCAAGCTCCGGACCCCGCGTCGGGAGAGCATGGCTAGGAGAGAATTCGGCATCAACCTTCCAGTCTCCGGGCGGTCGTACGCGCGCGAGCAGGTCCACCTGGACTTCCGGGTCATCAGGGACATCGCCCTGTCGGCCGACCGGTACGGGTTCTCCTCGATAGGAGTCCACGACCACCTCCTGAATCCACAGGGCTCGGCGCCGGGAGGGAAGGAGATGCCGGAGAGGTTCAGGGACGGGGTGGTCGAGGCGTGGACGACTCTCTCGTCGCTGGCCACGATCACCACAAGGACGAGGCTCACCAATGTGGTCCTCTGCAACCTCTTCAGGTATCCCGCGGTGCTGGCGAAGATGGCCTCGACACTCGACCTCATCTCGGACGGCAGGATGACACTCGCGCTCGGGGCGGGCTGGTTCAGGACCGAGTGCTTCGCCTACGGAGTGCCCTGGAAGCCGTATCGGGAGAGACTCGAGATGCTCAGAGAGAGCGTCCAGCTGATCAAGCGGTTCTGGACCGAGGACGAGGTGACGTTCGTCGGGAAGCACTACAGGGTGGAGGGAGGGATGCTCAGCCCGAAGCCCGTGCAGCAGCCCCGTCCGCCGATAGTGATCGGCGGGTCCTCCGAGAACGCGATGAGGATCGCGGCCGACGAGGCGGACGGATGGGACGTCGATACCGGGCCGTGCACGTTCGAGACGTTCCAGCAAAGGTACGCGCGCCTCGAGAGCTACTGCCACGAGGTGGGCAGAGACACAAGGTCCATCAGGATATCCGTCAACGCCACGCCGATCCTCGCCAAGAGCATACCGGAGGCCAGGAAGCTCGCGACGATCTGGGCGGAACGCATAGGAAAGGACCCGTCCGAGTACATCTCGAACAAGTCGGTACTCCTGGGGACGGCCGAGGACATAGCGGCTGCGGCGGAGAAGTGGTTCGAGTCGGGCGCCAGTCAGGTGAACTTCCTGATGCCCCACGACGCGCCATACGCAGAAAGGCTCTGCGGTGAGATCGCCGCCTTGTCTCAATGAGCCATCGGCCGGGCCTTCGCTCGAGCGCGTGACTCTCAGCCTCGACGCCCGGCGAGACCCAAGCGCCGATGTGGGACGCGCGCCGCGCCTACGGTACTGAGAGTCGGGGCACACCGCGATCCCCACGGCTCCGACCTTGGAGACATGGTCGATGCCCGGCCTCGAGACGGGACACCGTGAGACGGCAGTCCGTTCGTGGGCCGCCGTTCATCAGGCGATCGTGATCGAGGTTACCTGGAGCACGTAGTTGAAGCTCGTGGTCTGACCGTTCACGACGTCGCTGCCCGCGATGTTCTCGTAGGTTACGAGCGGAAGGCTCGCCCCCTGAGGGGTCCCTATGGAGAACGAGAAGGCTGTGAAGGTTGTCGGGGTCGAATCGCAGCCGGTCACGGTCTCTGGAAGTGCATTGGCGGCATAGGTGGTTACCGACACCTTGGTAGGCCCAATCGACGTGGTCGATGTCCCGGTGGGGTGGAAGTAGTTCGTCGTCGTGTAGAGACCGATCTCCGAATCGGCCTGGACCTGTAGGGTGAAACCGGCGAAGGCGCCCACGACGGTCCCCTGAGCCTCTGAACCGGTGAAGTTCTGTCCGTCGATGCTGATGGCCAAGGCGGTCCCGTCCTTGAGAATCCAAACAGTCTCCGTGATGGTCTGACCCACAACGGAGGAGGTGATCGTGACCTTGTAGGTGGTGGAGCTTGCGTAGACGACGTTGTACGACTCGCTGAAACTATAGGTCGTAGGAGAAGACGATGAGGTCCCGGAGCTCGAGCTGGTCCCGTTGGCTTCGATGGTCATGGCCGAATAGGCGCTGAGCAGCGGTATCACGTCCTCCGTCGCCGCAGTGGTAGACGTGGAGGTGGTAACGGTCGGGCAGGTGGTCGTGGCCGTGGAGCCTGTCGAGGAGGTCTTCGAAGTGGTGGAAGACTTCGTGGTGGTGGAAGAGGTCGTCGTGCTCGAGGTGGTGGTCGATGACGTCGACTTGGTAGTGCTCGTCGGGGTCGTGCTGATGGTGGTGGAGGAGGTGGTGGTCATCGGGGTAGTGGATGAGGTGGTGGAGGACGAGGTGGTTGTCATCGGAGTTGTGGAGGACGAGGTGGTTGTCATCGGAGTTGTGGAGGACGAGGTGGTTGTCATCGGAGTTGTGGAGGACGAGGTGGTTGTCATCGGAGTTGT
>JBEKTS010000049.1:0-15482 GCA_049515775.1 Nitrososphaerales archaeon
CTGGCCGACCTCGTCTACGGGGTGGTCGTTGTGCTGCTCATCATCGGCGCCGTGCTCGTCTTGTCTTCGTTGATGGTCGGGAGGGAGAAGAGGCTGAAGCTGCTCGCCGTCGGCGTCGTGTTGCTCCTGGCAGGCGGGGGCGTATTCTTCGTCTCCAACCCCTCCCACCACGACTCGATAGCGGTGGGATCGGGTTCCGTCCGGGTCTCCACATCATACTTCACCGTCAACGTCACCTCCGGCCAGATATCCCAGGCCTACGTCGTGAACTTCTCAAGCTGGAACGTCTCGATAAGCGCGAGGACCGATGGGTCGGCGCTCGGCTCGTACCGTTCGGGCTACTTCACGCTCTCCAACGGGGCGAAGGCCGAGGTCCTCACGACCGGAGACACCAACCTGGTGGTGGTGCTCGACAGCGGCACCTACCTCATCCTCGGCCCGTCGGACTTTCAGCCGTTCCTGAGCTCGTTCAGCGAGTCGGTGGTACAGGTCCCCGGATAGAGCTGGCCGCTCCGGCGAGGGACCCCCCGCACGGCCGCGGGCCCGACGGCGTTCCAGGGGCGTCTCTTCCGGACGAGGAGCATGGTGACGTCGTCCTGGGCCCCGTTCATGACTCGCACCGCCTTCCAGCGCAATCCTCTGACTGCCGGTTTAATTTTTTAACCATCGGATAAATCTTTAACTATTAGAATATCCTTATACAATCCAATGGTCGTCCAGGCGAAGGCCCGGCTCAAGAAGTGGGGAAACTCGCTTGGCATAGTCATCCCAAAGGCGGCCGCTGACAAGAACGGGTTGCGCGTGGGAGACGAGGTCGAGATACTACTGACCAAGCAGAGCGATATCACGGAGCTGAGGGGGAGATACCCCGTAGAGAATCTTCAGGCAGCGAAAGAAGGGATGAGGAAGGGCTGGCGTGACTAGGTTCTTCTACGACAGCTACAGCGTGCTGGCATATCTCAGCGACAGCCCCGGCTATTCCACCTACTTCGAGAAGAACACGGGCGTCCTGACGAGGCTGAACCTGATGGAGGTGCACTCCGCCATCCTGGAGATCCACGGGATCAGGGCGGCTCACCGGGTCTTGGAGGCCTACTCCACCTACGAGATCGAGTTCTCGTCGTCCGACGTCGAGGGGGCGATGAGGCTGCGACGCCGGCTAAACGACCTTGGGCTCTCCTACGCCGACGCCCTGGGTTACTACATCTCAAAGAAGGAGCGGGTGAAGTTCCTGACCGGCGACACGGCCTTCAAGGACCTGCCCGGCGTGGAATACCTTCGCTGAGCGGCCTCCGCTCGCACCCGCGGGGAGTCGATCGTTCCCGGGCGACGTTCTGGCCTCGGATCTGCGAGACTGCGCGGCGCATCGACGGTCCGAGTTATTGCCAGTCCCTCTCTTGGTTCGTTTGCCGCAGTACCGCCGGGCCTAGGCTTCTTGTGGGATTCCCACTACCACTCTGGCCAAGGTAGCTGCAGTGAACTGCCGTCCGTTGCACGCAGCGATCACGAAACGCGCACCGCCCACCCTGGAGTAGCTGTCACGAAGCACGAAGAACAACGACGGGTCATCGTCAGCGCCTCTGGATACGCGAACGGTAGTTTCCAGAGAGTCTCCCTTGCCCACGACAAGGTCTCCTTCCTTATCAAAGGTGCAAAGAGCCGAGCTTCTTGGCTTTATCGACTTTCTTGCTTTGGTCTTCCCTTTTTTCTTCAGCGCGTAGTATGCGCTCAAGGCAGTGACGCCCAACTTCTTGGCGATGTCCCTGTAATTCATGCCCGATTCGGCGAGCTTCACGGCCTCTGCTTCCTGAGCGGGTGTAATCTCTGACTCTTGGGATTCGTCTATCAGGTGGTTTGTGTCTTTACCGATTCCGGCGATCCAGAAGGAGCAATCGCTCCTTCCGCTGTCGTTGAATTCGTCCTTGAGTGAGCTTTCTGAAGCGAAGGCAGAGAGCATGAACTGGTAGGTGGGCAGCGCCAATCTAGGACCCTTGGTGCGCATCGCCGACTGTGAAGCGTCTGCTTTTTCCTTTGACACGTATATCGATGTTCCGTGGACCTTCCCAATCTCATGAAACCCTAGCTCATTTCTCCTCCTTTCCAGCATCGCTCTTGCTGTCGCCATACTTTCACCAGTTTCATTTCAGGGGTCTTTCTCCTTTTCCGCCTCCAACGATTTGTCGAGATCGTCGAGCCCGTCCCTCCAAGGTCGTCGTGCGTGGGCCAACCACCGTTCCGCTTCTGCCATCGAATCAAGATTCAAGGGAAGGGCCACCGCAGGTCGATCCTCGCGGCCTTCAGGTACGGAGGACGTGCCCGCGGAAGATCATCGCCGAGGAATCGGGACCGACCGAGCCAGATGCCGTTGCGACGATGCTCGAATGCGTCTTCGACCTGACTGCCTCTCCGAAGGCCGGCCCTCGCGGTTCTAGAGGAATATGCGGGAACACCCTTAGGTTCGTGCGCGCGATTAGCGGCGTACCGAAGTTTCTGCGGGGAACAAGCGGCGAGTGCACGACGGGAGACGGGCAGTGAAGCTCATTGGGGTCTCGAGGACGCGGTCAAGGCTTCTCAGAACGAAGTCTGGAATCGCCAACTTGGTCTCTGCAGTAGCGATCACGATAATCGTCGCGGTGGCTGCGGTCGCCGCCTACGGGGCCTATTCCTTGGGAGGCGGCGGCACCAGGACGGCGACCGGCGCGAGCACCCAATCTAGTAGCGGAACGGGCTCCAGCCGCGCCGCGACGACTTCCAGCACCAATTCGGTCGGTGCGAGTCAACCGAACGGAGCGATCTCCATCAGCGATGCCATGGCCCTCATGCGGGTCCCGCTCACGGGCGCGAGCGGCTCTGAGAGCAGCGACTCGATAATCTTCACCCCTTCGTCCGACATCAGCACAACGGCGCTCGCCGTGACCCAGGAGAACGCCACTCGCTCGACAGGGATGCAACCGCCCTCGTACGCTCGGGGCGACGTCTTCGTCATAGGCGGGCTGGTCGATCCGACGCTGTACATCCCGACCGGCGCCAGCGTGGCCTTCACCGTGGTCAACGTGGACGATGCGATGTACAACGACCTCGTTCTCTCCACGGTCGGGCCGCCGTTCCCGTCCACCATGGCCCAGTACATGACCTGGAGCGGGTACGGCACGGGGATGATGGCGGCGAGCGGCTTCCAGGGATTCCTCTACATGATGCCCGTCCTGAGCCCTGCGAACTATGCGGCCGGATGGGCGGCCTACTACTCCTACACCGTCGCTCTCCCAGGCGCGGCGAACCTCTGGTACCTCTGTACCTACCCAGGACACGCCGAGAACGGCGTGTACGGGGAGATCATCACCACGTGACGGGCTTGCGGAAGGGCTCGACGTCGCCCTCGTCGCCGTTGGCTCGGCTGGCCTGGGTTGCCTGGTGGGGTCGACTCGCCCAACCGCAGCAGGGTTCACGCCTGCGGCTCCCAGGCCGGACGGGCTTACGAGATCGAGCCTCTCGGTGGCGAGTTGGGTCGTCGTCGCTTCGAGCCGACTTGTGGCCGCCTCGTCGCCGGAGACCTCTGGCTCATGGTTTCGCATTGTCTTTCCATCTTCAACAAGGGACAGCCCTAGGACTCCCTGGACCGATCCACCCGGAGACCCGTGTCCGGCCGCCTAGGAGACCGTGGACGACGCCAGCTAGGGGAATCGGTCCGCGATCGGTGCCGCTCGCTCGGTTGGAACGAACCGGGGCTCGAAGACCGAGAAGAATCCGAAGGCGACGGGGGGAAGGAACGACGGTCGCATCCTCGAGATTACACTTAAGAACGTCGGGACCTTCCGGGCGAAGCATGCCGTCGAGTCCGTCCCAGATCATCGACAAGCAGATCGCGGCCCTGCACGACTGGCGCGGAGAGACCATGGCCAAGATTCGCAGGGTCATCCACGAGGCCGACCCCGAGATCGTCGAGGAGTTGAAATGGAAGGGCACGCCGGTGTTTTCCCACGACGGCGTGGTCGTGCTGTTCAAGCCCTTCAACGGCAAGGTGAAGCTGACCTTCGCAGAGGGCGCGCCCCTTCCGGACCCCAAGAAGCTCTTCAACTCGATGCTGGAAGGCAACCGATGGCGCGCCATAGACTTCCACGAGGGGGACAAGATCGACGAGCCGGCCCTGAAGGACCTCGTACGGGCTGCGGTCGCTCGCAACGCTTCCAAGAAGAACGGGTGAGCGAGCCGCCCTGAGGGTAGCGAGCCGGCTCTGTCCCTCCTTGAAGCTGTCCGCGAGCGCCTGAGGTGCGGCACCCAGGCGAGACGTCGCTCTTCTTCGATGGTCCGGACCCGTCCAACGGGAGGATGCTGGACGGAGCACCTCTATCTCCCTGCGTCCTAGCAAGAGCCCCCCTGTCCCGTGGACGGGCAGACCGGCCTTCGAGACGCCTCTGATGTCGCGGGTCGCATCTATCTTCGTCGCTGGGTCGCCCTCCACCAGCCGCAGGTCGCCTCGCAGGCCGGGCCGGGCCGGGCGTAACCTCGGTCCGTCGGTCGGAACGCCCGGGCGGTCGCCGACGTCGCAGCGGCCAGCGTTTGCGCAGGCGTCGATCCCCCTCCACTGGCAGCTCGAGCTCTCGATGCAACGAGGCCTCCCAGGGGATCCCCGTGATGGGCGGCACCGCGTCCGTTCCGGCGAGGATGGGCACGCGCGCCGCGATCATCCGGCCCATCGCTTCGCTCATCCCCCGGCGGCGATGGTTCAGCTCGGGCCCGTTCGGCCAAGGATGGAGCGCCAGCACGTCGATGAACGGTCTCAATCGGTCGTCTGCCAACAGCGATTCAAGCGGGGGCTCCCCGATCATCGCATTGAGCGGCACGACGATGGTCGGGATGACGCTGACGTGGTGTTCCACGAGGAGATCCCCGAAACCGCCTCCCGCGGAGTCCCCGACGAACGGACGGGCGTGCCCTTCCGTCCCGGCCTAGTCGCCCTCGAAGTCGACGCTCACCGAGCCCTCGTGGTCCTCGTGGTGCTCTATCTGGATCGTGGTGTGGGTGATCCCGTATCTCCTCGCGACCTCCTGCAGGGCTTCCAGGACCACGTGGTCCCTCTGGTGAACGTCCACGTCGACGTGGCAGCTCATCATGTTCATGCCGGAGGTAAGGCTCCAGACGTGCACGTCGTGGACGGACCTCACCCCCTCGACCTTCATCATCTCCGCCGTCATCTCCGGCTGCCTGACCTCCTTGGGCGCCTGCTCCAGTACGATCCTCAGCGAGTCCCTGACCACCCTGAACCCGCTGCCGAGGATCAGGACGCCTATCAGGGACGCCACCACGGCGTCCACCTCGGCGAATCCGGTCAGCGCTATGACGACCCCTCCAGCTATGACCCCGACCGTCGCCATCGTGTCCCCGAGCACGTGCAGGAAGGCGGCCCGGACGTTGATGCTGGCCCGGCCGCCCGTCCTCAGGAGGGAGACCATCGACAGGTTCGCCACGAGGCCCACGACTGCCACGGGGAGGAGCACCTGGGGATTCACCTGGGAGGTGTGTAAGAACCGCCCGTATCCCTCGTAGAAGACGTACCCGGCGATAAGGAACAGCGCCGTCCCGTTGACGAGGGCCGCGAGGGCCTCCGCCCTGTGGTACCCGTAGCTCGACTCCGCAGTGTGGCGCCTGGTCGCCAGCCTCATCGCCAGGAGCGCCAGCGCGAGCGAGAGGGTGTCCGTAGCAAGGTGGCCCGCGTCGGCCAGGAGGGCGAGGCTGTTGCTGAGTATCCCCCCGGCGACCTCGAGGAGGGTCACGCCCGTGGCTATCAGCAGGGACGCGAGCAGCCTTCTCTGCGGGCTCAACCTAGACGCTCCACCCCCCACCCGAGGCGGCCATGGTTACGTCTTCCCCCGCCGGTACCTTATCAGCCTCGCCGAGTTGAGGATGAAGACGAGCTCGGAGGTCACGCGTATGGCAGCGGCGAGGAGGCGTTTGGCCCGGACTACCGTCCGTCTGGACCGTCTTGAAGCCTGGAGGTCTGGACCTTGAGCAACCGGACGAACTCCCCGAGGAAGTCGAGGATGACCGCGGTCTGAGCGGCGTCGTATCTCCCGAAGAGCTCGGACATCGCGGCCCTGTAGTCGACCATCGCGTTGCCGAGCTTCTCCGCCAGCCCTTGGTGGGTTATGAGGGGGCTTATGATGACGCTCCTGCGGTCCCTGGGGTTCTCCAGGCGCTCCACATAGCCCGCCTTCTCGAGATGGTCGACGACGCCGGTTATGGCGCCCGTCGTGAGGCGCACCTCTTCGGCGAGGGCTTTGGCCGTCATCTGGCCCTTCCTGAGTATCACCTCCAGGCACCGGTAGTCCGTGGCGTTGAGCCCGAGCCTCGCGGCGATCGCCCCCTGGAAGAGCACCAGCGACGTGGTGAACTCCCGACCCAGGTCGACCCCGGGAGGCGAGTCGTGGTCCATCAAGCTTCTGCCTCGCTCCCTTTCTGCATGCACCATAGGTAACTTTAAAAGCATATATCTTACTCGCTAAGTAATCAAGATGCTGAGATATATGGAGAGGATGAAATGAGAGCAGACGGGGGCGGGCCTCACCCGTTCTTGCGCATGCCCGTCCCGTGGGTCTTCGCCGGAGCCTACCTGGCGGGTGCCGCGGTCCAGCTCTTGGTCCCGGTCTCCGTCGGCGCGGAAGCCCTCAGCCTGGCCATCAGGGCGGCCGGGGTCCTGTCGCTGGCGCTCGGCGTGGCGCTCGCGGCGTGGGCCCAATGGATCTTCCGAAGGGAGCGCACGACGACCGACCCGAACGGGACGTCCTCGAGCCTGGTCACCTGGGGACCCTACAGGTTCAGCCGCAATCCGATGTACGTCGGCCTGTTCCTCTTCTTCATCGGCCTGTCGGGTGCCTTTGCGCAGGTCTGGTCCGTCGCCGGCCTGCTCTTCGTCTTCTACTACCTGAGCCGGGTCGTGATCCCGTTCGAGGAATCGCAGCTGCGGAGGACCTTCGGCGAGAGCTACGGGCGGTACTGCAAGATGGTGCGGCGCTGGGTCTAGGGGAGCCGGACGATCTTCGTGCGCGTGAAGTTCGATGCAGCCGACGGTCGTGGTCCCGTGCTTCCTGGGCCGGGGGAGGCCCTCGCCATGAGAGTCGGACGCGAGGCCGGGAAGCCGCGGGCGCAGCCGTCGTCCGGCAGGAAGCTCGCCCTCTGCGGCGCAGCCCTCTACATCGTCGCCGCGGTCCAGTTCGTCGTCTGCATCGCAGTGACCGCATCCTACTACGGGCCGCCCGCCTACGACCCCGTGACGGACACGATCAGCGACCTCCAGGCCGTGAACTGCGGTCTCTTCCAGGGTGCCCAGGTCTGCTCTCCGCTGCACGCCTTGGCCAACCTCTCCGTGGCCCTCCTGGGGCTGTTGGTGATCGCAGGCAGCCTCATGCTCCGCCCAGCGCTCCCCGGCGGACGCCGGAGGGACGTGGCGGTGGGGCTGCTCGTCGTGGCGGGCCTGGGCGCGATCGCGAACGCCTTCACGCCGGAGGACGTGACCCTGTCCGGAGACGCGGTCACCGCGCTCGTCGCCTTCCTCGGGGCGAACTTCGGCCTGATCCAGATGGGGAGGACCGTGTCGGCCGCGCCCAGGCGGCTGGGATACGGCAGGTTCATCCAGGCTCTGGGGGCGGTCGGCGTGGCTGCGCTCACCCTCGACGGCCTCGGGCTCGGATCGTCGATGGTGGGAACGGGCACGATCGAGTGGCTCATCGTCGCGCCGATTCTGGTCGGGGCACCGGCCATCGGCGTCCGTCTCATGCTGGATACCCGACGGGCCGACAGGGGTGGCGCCGCCTCGGACCCGTAGATCCCTCGCCAAGGCCGGTCGGTTCGGACCCGTCCGGCGTGCTGCGCTGCCGTGATGGGGGATTGGATCCGAGTCCGGAACGTCCATCGGGGTCGGATGTACGCACCGACCGAGAGCGCCGGAGTGGACCGCCGCGACGAACCGGAGGCTCCGCTTCGCCCGGATCGGATTGCCTTGACGGACGGGACCATCTTGGTCCTTCGGCGGGCGTCCTCTCCCCGGTGCTCTTGACGGATGAGAGTCTCGTTCCGGTTCAGACCCCGGTCGTCCTCTTCATGAAGTCGCCCACGAACGTCGCTATCTCGCCGGCCCTCGTGTCGAGAGCGAAGTGACCGGCGTCGATGAGATGGACCTCCGCCCCGGGCACGTCTTGACGGTATCGCTCCGCCTCGCCGGAATCGAAGATGGGGTCCAGCGTGCCCCAGGTCACGAGCAAGGGGGGCCGCCTCTCGCGCATCCAGGCCTGCCATTTGGGGTATCCGTCCACGTTCGTGCGGTAGTCGTAGGCCAGGTCTGCCTGTATGTCCGCCTGACCTGGCCTGTCCAGGAACGCTTTCTCGTCGGTCCACAGGTCGGGGTCGTACCGCTCGGGGTTCGGGTCCTTCCCGACGTGGCCCCCGCGCGTCGTTTCAACCGCGAAGAAATTCGCTCGAAACGAGGATTCATCGCCAGCACGGTCGTCCCAAAACGACTGGAGAAACTTCCGAGACGGGGCCAGCCCTTCGGCGTGCGCGACGGCGTTCTGGATGATGATGGCCTGCACTCTCTCTGGATGTGAGAGGGCCAATCGGAAACCCACGGGGCCCCCGTAGTCCTGCAAGAAGAGCGTATAGCGGGACAGACCGATGCCCTGAGTGAAAGCGCCGATGACCGAAGCGACGTGGTCGAAGGTGTAGGCGAACTCCTTCGGGTCGGGCCAGTCGCTGTGCCCGAACCCCGGATAGTCGGGCGCAATGAGGTGATAACGGTCGCAGAGCCGGGAGAAGAGAGGCTCGTACATCCTCGATGAGGCGGGAAACCCGTGCAGGAGGAGGATCGTCGGAGCATCCCTCGGTCCTGCCTCCCTGTAGAATATCGATAGGCCGTCTGCCTTGGTCGTCCGGTAGACGGTGGGCTGCCCCAAGACACCTCAGCGACGGAAACATTCATGCAGCGATTTAAGAGATTTTGTCTATTCTTACAGTACACTGTACCAGGACCCCGCTTCCCCCTCGTCTCCATCGTGAGATCCGGCCGCACGGTGTACGCCGGGGCTTCGAGCAGCCCAGATCAGCTCCCCGACCGAGAGCGCCCCCCCGGCGCGGTGTCGGAGCGAACCGCGAACTCCTCCGGTGGGTCGTCGTCTTTCAGGCGGTCGTTTGCTTCGGCGCCGCGTCGACTTCGCTCAAGAGGCCGGTCTTCATGTCGAACACGAAGCCCCGCACCGGGACCTCCTTCGCGATCCAGGGATGTGACCGGACCTTCTTGATCTGCTCGCGAGTGTTCTGCACGGGGTCCTCGTAGGCGAAGAGGCGCATCGGAGAGGGCGACGGGTCGCCGGTCTCGGCGGCGAGCTTCGCGTTCAGCCCGTCGTCGGTGAACGTCGTGAAGCCGCAGCCGGTGTGGTTGAGTATCATGATCTCCTTCGAACCGATGACGTGGGTAGAAACGACGAGCTCCCCGAGCACGTCTTCGGTCACCGCCGGTCCGCCGGTTCGTATGACGTCCATATCGGCGTGCGGCAACCCCAACAACTCTGGCAGATTCGAGAGGCGGGGGTCCATGCACGTCACGACGGCGATCTTGGGAGCTGGTCGTCCCGCGAGCTTTGGGTCGTGCCTCTTTGCGTAGCTGAGGTTTGCCTTCACCGCGTCGTCGATGACGCTCATCTTGCTCTCCAGATCCATCTGCGGTTGGTTAAAAACGGCTCGACTCGTCGGCCCGTGGTGCTCGAGACGCGGGCACCGATCCGTTTCAACAGTCCGGACGGCGCGTCGGTCATCGCCAAGATCCCCTCGGCGCACCGACCCGAATCTAGAGGGACCCGACGCTGCGGGGATGGACCGAGGCGCCGAGGGCCGACACGGCCCTTCTTCCGTCGATCGGGAACCCCGCTCATCGGCAGACCGCCCGGGAGCTTGGGGCTGGGGTTCACCACAATCTGCTATGCAAGAATCAGAGGACTCGGGACGAGCCCGAGGCACCTGCAGATTGTCGCTGGGGAGTGAATCTGCCGGCACTTCCCTCGTTCCTGGCGGAGCGGTCGCGAGCGATGAACGACTCCCTGGGCTCCCGCGGCGTGTCAGGATCCGTGACCCTCCTCGTCGGGGTGGCTCCTGGCCAAGCAGTAGTTCGGGCCGCAACCTCCTCAGTCACCCCCGACGGGGTCGGTGGTGGAGGTCGTCGCTGCGACGCCCGGTTGAGCTCCGCATCGTCCGACCCGGCGGACCCGGGAAGCCACGGCCGTCGTCACCGCGCATCGCCTAGGTGAATTCCTCGCGCTCGAAGAGGAGCATCCCCAGAACGGTGCTGAGCAGGAAGTATCCCACCATTATCGCGAGCCCTTCGACTATCGTCGGAGTGTACGAGGTGACCGTGAGCGTGACCGAGGTAATGGTGCCGTGGACGACCGTCGTCGTCGTGTGGGGCGGATACGGGGTTTGGAAGACGTCCCCCAGGATGCCGCTCGCGTACGAAATCATGAACCAAGGTTCGATCTTGACAAGGTCGGTGATCCATGCCTGAAGGATACTGAACCCGATGAGGAACAGGACCGCGACCACCAGCACGGCGTAGGTGCTCGTCTTGAAGAGAGAGCTGAAGAGGAACGCCGACCCGAGGACCGCCAGCAGATACACGATCGAGAGGGCGAAGGATGCACCAAGCTGCCATGGGAAGGCGCTCCCTCCGAAGTAGTAGACCCCGTTCAGGACCAGGATCGCCAGGTAAAGCGCGATCATCGTGGTCGAGGCGGCCAGGGCCGCGACGTATTTTCCGGCATAGATCGTGGACCGCCGAATTGGGAGGCTCATGAGGAAGTACCCCGTCTTGTTCTGGAACTCGCCAGCGATCGCGTCGGCTCCGAATATCACCGCAGCGAAGAGGACGAGGTAGTCGATGGGACCTCCCCAGCCTCCGGAGTAGAACGTGACGGGGTTCGAGATGATGGAGGCGGGACGGTAGTACGCGAGCACCGACGTCTCGATGACCCCGATCGCCGCGACCGCGCCGATCACGAAGGCGAACCGCCGCGAGCGGAGGTACTCCTTGAACTGCGAGCGAGCGAGCTTGAGGACCTTGTCCAGCCGACCGCCGGTGGCCGGCGGAGCCTCTTTTGTGCCGGTCGCCGCGGTGCGAGGGTCCTGCACGCTAGTCAATCCCCCTTCGTGACCTGCTCGAGGTAGATCTCCTCGAGGGAGTTTCCAGACTCCCGGAAGCTGACGATGTCGAGGTCGAGGGCTACGAGACCCTTCAGGAGCCTCTTCTGGGTGTCAAGACCTCCGCTGAATTGGATGCGCACGCGGTTCGGCTCGAGCGAATCCACCTGCTCGACCCCTTCCAGCGCCCCGATACGCGAAGTGGCCGTCTCGACCGAGGATGCGAAGGCGGCGTCGACCGTCGACTTTCCGTGCGAGAACCTGGAGGTCACGTTGGCCAGGGTGTCGTAGAAGAGGAGCTTTCCGTGGTTTATGAGGGCGACCTCGTCGCACACGTCCGTCACCTCCTGGAGGATGTGGCTGCTCATGAAGACCAGGCGGTTCCGCTGCTTCAACCCGCGGACGATGTCCCTGACCTCGGCCATCCCCCGAGGGTCGAGGCCCGACGCCGGTTCGTCCAGGATCAGGATCTGCGGGTCGTGGACGAGGGCGGCCGCCAGGTTGATCCGCTGCTTCATCCCCTTGGAGAACCTGCCTACCTTCTTGTCCGCCCAGTCCGCCATCTTGACCTCGGCGAGGACGTCGTCGATGCGTCTCCTCCGCTCGCCGAGGGGCACGTTCCTGACGTCCGCCGCCATCTCGAGTGCTTCCCGTGGTGAGAGGGAGGGATATATCTCAGGGGACTCGATCAGGACCCCGCAGTAGGACAGCGCTCGCTCCCTGTTCTCACGGACGGGTTCGCCGTTCAGGAGCACCCGCCCCTCCGTGGGGAAGATCATGTCGGTGGCCATCTTCAGAGTGGTCGTCTTTCCGGCGCCGTTGGGACCTAGGAATCCTACGCACTTGGCTCCCTCGAGGTCGAGATCGAGGTGGTCGAGCGCCGTGAACTTTCCGTACCTCTTGGAGAGGTTCTCGATGAGGATAGACGGCGGCGTCATGTCTGGGGGGCTCCGGTCGAATCCTTGCCCTGTGCGGGCCGGGATCCAGCGTAGTAATCCGCCACGGCCTTGAACGACTCCTTGGGCTCCCACGGCATGTCGGGGTAGGTCGTCCCGTGCCTGCCGTGCTCGTAGTACTTCACCAGGCTCTGGTTCGTCGTGTCCAGGTCGTACCTCGGGTCCTCGTCGAAGGGGTTGGTCTGGGACTCGAACTGCGACACGAAGGCTCCGTCCACGCCCGCGGCGTCGAGGATCTCCAGGGTCTCGACGAGTTGGCGCGCCTGCCAGGCCTCGTCCCGCGGGTGGACGACCCTCACCCTGGGACGGACGAACCTTCCCACGGCCGGGAAGCTGTGGAAGAACTGCGAAAAGAAGTCGGCGTCCCCTCCTCCCAGCATGACCTTCATGAGCTTCCCGTCGCTCTGGTATGTGTTGTTCCCGAACTCGGTGACCACGGGCTCGCCGGCGGCGAGGAACGGCTTCAGCAGCTCGACGTACCTGTCCTCGATGTCCTTCGCTCGGTAGTGGTCCACCCCGACATGGTCGAAGAGGCTCCAGTCGACCTTCTCCCAGGTGAGGGCGTGGTAGGTCAGCTCGCCCTTGAACTCCTTCCTGACGGCGGTCACGGCCCTGGCCAGGAAGGCGTTGAGCGGCGCGTTGTGCTCGCCGGACATGATGCTCGCCCTGAACCTCGGGCTTTTGACCCGCTGCATGAGGTTCTTCCCCGGGAGTATCCCCTGCATGAAGAGGGTGGACTCGCCGCCGACGCTCAGCACCACCCTGTCGGGCCACTGCTTGCGGAGCGCCTCCAGGCGCCCGGCCGCCTTGGCCATGTACGCGATGGTCTCGTCCTCGCTCTTGTCCCACAGGCAGGGCGAGAGCCAGACCTCGAGCCCCTCCTCGAGCGCGGCCGCCGCGGCGGTCTCGATCCGACCGACGTCTCGGGCGACGATGCTCACCGCGTTGCAGTGCAGGTCGCTCTTGATTATCTCCAGCTCCCGGCGCACGATCTTCGGGTCGAAGACCGGTCGCCAGTTGAAGCCCATGACCGCTCCGACGTCGTAGCAGACGCCCTTCAGTCTCAACCCAGGCTCACCTCGGCTCCGGTCCCAGTATGCGCAGGAGTATGCCCGCGTCCGGCATCTGCTTCTCAACTTCCTCTGGAGAGAGCTGCGCCACCCTCGACAGTCCGTCGACGCACGCCAGGAGCGCGCTCGCCAGCTTGTCGGGGTCGTCGTTCGCGATCTCGCCCTTTGCCTGCCCTTCGACGATGAGCCCCCGCATGAACTCGCGAAAGAACAGGCCCTGCCGCTCGATCTGCTCGCGGAGGTCCGTCGGAAGGCTGTCGCTGTTCGCCGCTTGATAGAAGAAGCGGTAGAACTCGGGGTCCTTCCGCCTGCGCTCGAGCATCGAGGTCACGATCCGCTTCAAGCGGTCCCTTGGCGTGCCCGGTATCCGCTGTACGATTGCAAGCAGCTCGTCCGTGGGTCGGATCGACTGCCTCACCAGGGCCAAGAAGATCGCGTCCTTGCTCGGGAAGTAATGATATGCCAGTCCCGGGCTGATGCCAGCCTCGGAGGCCACGTCGGACATCTTGGCAGCGTTGCCCTTGCGGGCAAAAACCTCTCTCGCCGCGGCCAGAATCTTCTCCGTGGTCTCCTCTCGAATCTGCCTGTTGGCTTGTTCCGTTCGGGGCAGCTGAATCCTCTCAGTATTGATTAAATATTTAATCAATATATAACTGTATCTCGCCTCGTTGGCCTGGGTCGACCGACGACGTCGTCGCAGGGGCGTGAAACAACGAGCGACCGCGAGCGGGTCCATCCCTGATGGATGATCCAAATGAGAAGAACGGGGGCCTACCGGTCGAAGCTCATCCGTCCTACCAGCCCGTTCGGTCCCGTCCTCCCGAGTTCGTTGGTCGAACCGGGCAGGGATCGCCGGCTGGGCCAATGGTTCGGATTCCTGGCTCCTACGAGGGGTTCCGAAAGAGCTCGAACGTTGCTTGGCTTGACAAACGGAACTCGCTCCAAGCCGTCTGTGGGCGGTGGACCGGAAGACGCCCTTCCGGATATCGGTGCGGGACCCGGCTGTCTGTCCTCGTGGACGAGCTCGATCGATTCGACCAGCATCGGCTCCATTCGCTACGCCCCCGATTGCGACGTGGCCGGGCGACCGCGCGTCTCAATCTCACGGGCCCGTCCCGATTGCCGTCCGCGATGGGGTCACGCGCCAGAGGCCGTATCCTCGGTTTCAGGTGCTCGAACTCCGAGCCGGCTTCCCGTCCACGAGCACCTTCAGATCTCTCCTCTTGAAAATTGCGATCAGGGGCAAAGCCGCTCCCAGCCTGACTTGGACCTTGTGCACCTCGGAGGTTCCCACGTCGAAAGGCCACGTCTTCGCGGCGAGCGAGTAGTAGTATTCGTCGGCCAGCTTCTCTCCGTCCAGCTCGATGTGAATGTGCTTCGTCGCCCAGTCGTGATCTACGGTGAGGGTGTGCTTCTCCTTCTCCCCTATCTCGAAACTGGATTTGGTCATGGGTCTTGCGAAGGGCGAGAGAGTATAAAGGAGATTCGCGCCGTCCAGACCTTGGACCGGCTTCGTCGCCTCGGCGCGGTCGTCGTCAAAGAGGAGAAACGGCGTAGCGTGTGACTCGGTCCGGAGAGCTCTATGGTGAAGCTTGAAGGCTCGATGGTCGAACGGGCCACGAGACACCACGCGCCTTCCCGCCTCGGTCGGCCCCGCCGACGACGTCCGCGGAGGTCAGAGGCTGGGCCGCTCAGCGCCCGCCCCGTGGAGGGCGCCCTGACAAGTCCCCGGACTGAGCATCCTTTTTGTAATGCCGACTCTCTGGCGTCTCGTTGCAAGCGGTCGTCAAGCGCGCGAGGGGAGACGGCTTCGTCGAGCTATCGGAGGTCCCGGAACCGGAGCTCAACGATGACAGCGTCATACTGAGGGTCGAGGCGGCGGGGATCTGCGGAAGCGACATCCAGATCCTGCACGACCGATTCCAGGGCTACATGGTCCCGGTGATCATGGGGCACGAGTTCGCCGGGACCGTCGAGAGCGTCGGCCGCAACGTCTCCAACGTCGCGCCCGGGGACAGGGTCGCCTCCGAGACCCACGCCATCGTCTGCGGCGAGTGCCGCTACTGCCGCACCGGCCTGTACAACCTCTGTCCCCAGAGGAGGGGGTTCGGCTACGGGACGGACGGCGCGTTCGCAAGGTTCGTCAGGGTGAGGAAGGGGATCGTCCACAGGCTCCCACCGGAGGTCCCGCTGAAGGAGGCGGCCCTCCTCGAGCCGCTCTCGGTCGCTCTGAACGCGCTGACGAGGAACTCGCGGATCTCGCCGGGAGAGTCCGTGCTGA
>JBEKTS010000050.1:0-16891 GCA_049515775.1 Nitrososphaerales archaeon
TCTATGCATGTACTCGGTCTGAGCTCAAGTCCAATCGAAGCTTGAGAGTCCTAGGACTTGACCAACGCAAGCTGACGGAGCACCTCAATAGCCACAGCCTCTGACTCGTCGATGAAGATCACCTTTACTCCCTCCTTTCTTGCTCGTTTGCCAAACTGTTTGTCTTTGGTGACCAGTATCAGTTCCGGATGGGAGACAATATATTCTTGGATCTCCTTGTCTTGTACACTCTTGCTTGTGTCCTTGCTGCCTAGGATCTCAGTAAGGTCCCTGACAGTGATGCCTGCTCTCTCGAGGTAGGGTCTTAACCCGAGAGACTGGGCGTCCAAGAAAAGCTGAACCACGGCTCCATCTACAGTGACCAGGGGCTTTTATGTGCGATTTCTACCCATAAATCAGTCCTTCCCAGCCAACAAACAGCCATCCGCGCACCTCCGGAGCGCTTAAGGTACGAGGGGAACTAGGAACAAGTGTTCGATAAAATCCAATTACCTTGCGCTCTTCTTCGTGGTAGTTGCTAATTGAGCCAACAGTAAGGCCGACACTTGTTACTTTGGCCCATCGTTAAGCGGCGCTTGCTAATAATCTCCGTGGCCAATTATCTTTGTCTTGGAATCTTTATCGAAGACAGTACCCGCTCGCAACATGGAGCGAGTGTTCGGTATTGCTCGTCACGAATCGGGTGAATGACCTTTCGGTCAATTAATAGAGGAAGCTCTGACTTGAGCGTATTTTCAAGGGCGCGCTTCTCTCGACTGTAACGAAGGATTCGCCTGATAAGTCTACGATCATGCGCGTATCTATTGATGATTTCGATTGCCTGTCTATCGTCTTCCCCGCTGGGCAAATGAGCAGCAGGTACACCATCTATGCTGAGGAGTGGCGGGACTTGATTTGGATTTCTTGGGCTCAGTCTGAAATCTTCAAGCCCTTGAATTAGGGTGTCCAAGCTTTGTCTATTGCCTTCTTGAAGGTAGGCAATAACCGGACGAAACCAATAACCTGCTATGAGCGTAACCGAATTATGTAGATATGTCGAGTTCGATTCTACAATCTCAGAGTTTGATGGGGCTATCAGTGATAGCTCAAGCTGAAGGCTATTTTCAAAGTCTGACCAAAACTTATCCACTTTACTGTTAAGGTTCTCAACATCAGCCTTTATCACATCGAGTTGCATTAGATAGATGGGTAAGTCGATGTTCAAGTGCTCCGAGGCGTCCTCGAAGTAAGGGGATGAGATGATGCGGGACATGTCGAAGTAGCATTTGAAATCAGCCCGTTGAGACCCCCCTCCGTAGGTTGCCAGATTATGCAGCCTGAAGTCTCTCAGAGGTATGAAGACGTTCTGGCTGAGGCGATTCCAGTGTCTAAAGAGCGCCGCTCGTTGTTCAGGCGTAACTTTGGTCTGACCCAACTTTCTACCTCTGGTCCAGTAGAGAGTTGTAATGGAGTGGCAATCCTCGCACTCGTGAGTTGTGCCTACGTATTCTATCGACGAATTTGTAGGACGATTTAGACTGACGGTGGTGTGTATATCGTCAGCCACTGAAGTTTCGAATCGGTGGCCGCAGTTGGGACAGAGAATGAGCTTTGTCTCGATTTCTTGATTGCTCATTTAGATCACTCATATTTCTGTAAACCTTCGTTCCGCTCTCAATCTCAAACGAATCGCCTAACGCCTTCGGCAGAAGTAAGACTTTGCTATTCCCAACTTTCATTATTCCAGCCTCAAGTTTTAGTGGCATACGTACATTGGTAATACTAAGGCATATATTAGCGTTAAACTCTTAAATAATCGAAACTTGTGGTATCACGCGACTGCAGATGGAATCAACAGCGAATCAGAGACTGAAGGAAGACAGAATAGAGAACATTCGTTGCTTGACCTCATCAGCCCCGATGGGGCCAAATCTCACCGGCCCCACCATATTCCAAGAGTTCGATCGGCGGCCCCGTCGCACGCTGGAACGTAGAAGGCGCCCCGGGGCTGTGGTTTGAGTGGCTCTCCAATGGGAAGGGGGGCGCCGCATCCGGGTTCACGGGGTCGTCTCCTCTCCGCGAGAGAAGCCGAGAGCAGCACCAGCTTCGCCCGAAGGCTAGGCGCCAGGCACGGGTCGGGCCGACCGGCTCTTCTCGACGAAGCTCCGACCGAAGAGGGCGCACGCCAGCGCGGCCACCAGAGAGACGGTCGCGGCGGCTTCGAAGTAAGGAAGGTGCCAGTAGATCCTCTCCGGTCCCGGCAGGAGCATGAAGTGATAGACGTTCTGCGAGTAGTTGGCGGGCTCGAAATAGGGATAGTAGCTCACGGCGATCTGTATGGGCAGCGACGAGTTGGACGAGACGGAGTAGTAGCCCTCCCCCGCGCCGAGGGTAAGGGGGTCGTATGCGGGATGGAAGAACGAGATCAGCGAGTCGGCCATCGACGACGCGGCATCGATGGATGCGTTGGTGGCCGGGACGTCCAGTTCGAGGGAGGGGGTGAGGAACGGCTCGGCCAGAGGCGCGCCCAGACCCGAGGCCTCGAAGGAGTCGTTCTGAACGGAGTAGGTCGGGAGGCCGGCCGGAGTCGTGCCCCGATATCCCGGCAGCACGATGGCCCCGAAGGTCTCGATGGCGGCGGGGCTCGTCACGAAGTCGAGCATGAATCCGTCCTTCCCGAGGAGGTTGACAAAGAGCGCAAACTCCAGCGCTTCGGTCGAATTCGATGCTTCCAGCAGGATGGGGGTCACCGCCTCGGCCTGCGAGCAACTGCACTCGATGGTCGAGTTGGAAGAGTCGCCGTGCGCTGGAGCGGTCGTGAAATTCGCCACCATCTCGTTGGCTCCCGTGATGTGCATGAGATTGTCAGCGACCACGCTGTTGGGGACCAGGCTGTCCGACCACTCGTAGTAGGCCGTGATAGAGAAGAAAGAGGGATCGCCCTGGCCGAACGCCCCGCTGACGGTCGAGTAGTCGAAGGCGGGAGAGTAGGTGACCGGGCTCGAAGGGACCAGCAGCGCCGGTCCCGTCACGAGGAGCCGGTTCCCTGAGAAGGACTCGTACTGTCCCGCCGAGGGCATCGGTCCGAAGGCTATGGGATACGTCCCCAGGAAGATGGGGGCCGAGATCAGGATGACCGAAGCAACGCCCAGCGCCTTCCGGAAGCCCGGGAGCCGTACCTCGTCCTCGCTCCAGACGTAGACCGAGACGATGAGGAGGACGGGGAGATTGACGAAGACGAGGCGCCACGGGAGAACGTTGTCGACCAGGGCGTTCAGCGCCCCGAGGTCCAGCCCGAAGGAACCCCTGGCGACGGCCGCCCCGGCCGCCAGGACCGTGACGACCACCACGATGAAGAGGGCCCGATGGCTCTCGCCGAGCCTACCCCTGAGGAGGAAGAAGGCGAGGGAATAGGCGCAGACGGCCAGGATCGTCACGCCGAAGATCGTGAGGAAGCTGACCCCAAGGACCGGCACCTCCTCGATGTAGGGGGACATGTAGCTCGACACCTCCGACAACTGCACCCATGAGAAGGCGGTGACCGCCGCGAGGAGGGGGAGGACCTTGAGGACCGGCCTTCGCGTCGCCAGCAGACCGAGGAAGACGGTCCCGACGAAGAAATACCCGAAGCTCTCCATGTAGATCGACAGTGCCGAGAAGGCCAGGAGACCGAGGAGCGCGGTCCCTCCGTCCTTCGATCGCAGACCGAACGTCAGAGCGAAGAGGGAGAACGCGAAGCTGAGCATGTACGGGTCCGCGCCGGAAAGGCTGGCCCCCACCACCCCGGGGAAGAGCAGGATGGTCGCACCCAGCATCGCCTGCATCGGCCTCCGGTGCCTCGACCCGCTCATCCCGAGTTCGTCGGCGAGCGCCACCGCCGAGAACGCGAGCACGAGAGGCGTCAGGACCCACATCGCATTGCACGCGATGGTCGCAGCCTGGAATCCCGCGACGAAGACTGCGAGGACGGAGTAGATCGACCAGGTCAGCGTGTAGAACCCGACTCCGTACCCGGCCAGGAAGGCGTACCCGTGATACTGGATCGACGTGTAGTCACCCCCGAGCAACCCTGGGGCGAACTCCAAGGTCCGGAAGATGTGCGCCCGGATATCGCCGGCTGGAGCGATGCCCGTGAGGACGGACCAGCCGCTGAAGAAGAGCAGGTCGAGAAGGACCAGGAGCAGGTAGTGTCGAGCGTTCCTGAGCCAGGTCTGACCGCGGAGCAGCAGCCGGCCTAAGCTAGAGGAACTCGCCCGGGCCAACTCTTGACCTCATCGCTGGCGGGGCCTTTCTTATATCTCTGGCCGAGCTCCGGCCTCGCCTCGTCGCCCGTACCGGTCCTCTTCCGGCCACGCCCGGGGGCTCGCTCTTGTCGCTTCCTCGTCCAGGGGTGCGACTCGGGGTCAGCGTCGGGCCGGCGCGATCGTCGTCGGGACCGCGTCGATCGCGGGGGTGGTCCGAGGCACGCGTCCCGGCGTTGCCGGTCCCGGTCGGCGTTTCGACAGGAGGACCCGCTCTCGAAGGATGACGGGTGCCCACCGGCCCCACCAAAGTCGTCACGGAGGTGCGCGCACTCCGCCGAGCCCTCGACGCCGTCGGGCAGCGCGGCAAGAGCTAACTAGCAGCCACAATCTGATCATGAAGGGCTCTACTTGGCGATAGTTGCGGTCTCAGACCAGCACCTGGGGATCGAGACCGCCGACAAGGCGGCCTTCATGCGCTTCCTCAACCAGGTCGGGTCGGACGCCAGCGTCAGCGACCTGGTCCTGCTGGGGGACGTCGTTGACATGTGGCGGCGCGACGCCTCCGGCGTCTTCCTGGAGAACAAGGACGTGCTCGACCAGGTAATCACCCTGCAGAAGAGGATGAAGGTCTACTACGTAGCGGGGAACCACGACTTCCACGTCCTCAAGCTACAGGGCCCGGGTTACCCTCTGAGCTTCGTGAGGAACCTCACCCTGCAGCAGGACGGGGTGACCTGCAGGTTCATGCACGGGTGGGAGTTCGACGAGATGCAGAGGGAGCACTTCATGGAGTCCCTGTGCCATGCGATGTCTGACAAGAAGGGCGACCGCGACGACCACGTCTGGGCGGCTCTGACCCGAGACAAGGGGGACATAGGATACGCGCTCACGATGCTCTTCAACCGCGGGAGCATCCGTAAGACGACCGAGGCTCTGCAGCTCGACCCCCTCGAGAGGCTCGAGGAGGGCCGCGTCGAGAAGAAGGCCATCTCGAGCGTGCAGCCCGGCGAGGTCCTCGTGTTCGGCCACACTCACAGGCCCTTCGTCAACAAGGCTGAGAACGTCGCGAACACGGGCTCGTGGGTCACGACGGCGGCGATTCATAACACCTACGTCCGGCTCGAGGCGGGCAAGCCGAGGCTGTTCGCATTCGGGGGAGAGGAAATCAAGGAAAGGCTGTACGACTGACGGGTCGCCCCCATTTCGAGTTCGGATCTCCGGCCGGGGTGCCGAACGGCGAGAGGCGTTGCGGACTCGCCCGACTTCGACTCGTGCCGTACGCCGGGCTTCGGCCGGCTTCAGCCTTTCCTTATAGTCTTGATCCTTTCTTCGACGAATGCGATCTGTCCCTGCAAGAACGTCCTGTAGCCGTTGAGCACCTCAAGTTGCTCACGGCTCGTCTTCTTGTCGACGGACTCGAGCGCATTGGTAAGCGCCCGTCCCGCCTCGTCCATCGATTGGTCCAGGGCATGCTCGATCTTGGGCGTGGTCTTGGAGAGCTCTGCCTGCAAAGACTTCTTCGTGCTCTCGATGTAGTCCTCGACGCTCTTGATGGTGTCTCTGACGCTCCTGTCTACTCTGTCAGTTGCGCTCATGGCACCCGCCGGAACCATCTCAGGCCGCGATCGGTGCCGACGGCACCGATCAGGTGTGCGCCTCGGTCTGCGTCTCCAGCAACGCGCTGCGGCCGAGCAGCTTCTTGTTCAGGATGAAGATTATCACCTGGTCGCCCACCTCTACGCCGACTTCTCCACCGATCGGCTGGACCACGAACTTCCCGCCCCCGGTCAGCCTCGCCACGGTCGCTTCGACGACCTCTACCCCGGTCTTGGACTTGAAGACCGTAGCCCTCCCCCTGCCGCTGCCCGCCCTCGAACTCCCCCTTCCTGTGTCGGTCTTCCTTTCCCTCTCGATTTCTCTCTCTGTGTCCGTTGACATATCTAACACGGTGGCCGTTCTAGGTGCCCTCCATATGAATCGGCTGTATTTTTTGTAATGAATCGTAAGGGAAAGAAGAGGCCCAGCCAAGTACGCGGGAGTCTCTCAGGGTCGCTTCTGATCCAGTGCATGGTCCCCGGACGGGCGTGCGGACATGGGTGTCTTCTGCAGCGGATTCAATGGAGGGTGAGGGACGCGTCTCGGCGCCTGCGGTCACACGTCGATGCGCTAATAGGCGGGTCGAAGGCAGATGAGCCGAGCATCCATGAACGAGGACGAGCGCGTCGAGCGGTTTGGCGCCATTCTTTCCCTGCTCTACGAATTCAACTGGCCCATGAGCGAGTCCGAGATCTCGCAGCAATTGATGATGGTCTCTCACCGAGGAGACCTGCGCTCGCTGCTGGCAGACCTCAAGAAGGCCGACCTCATCGCCGACGCCACCCCCGACAGCTGGAAACTGACGAGGAAGGGGAAGGCCATGGTCCGGCAATCTCTCGGGCAAAGCCACTGACGGCGCGCCGTTTTCCTGCACCCTGGCGAGGCCCAGGTTGCGACGTGACGCGAGCCCGATGGGGATCGGCCGACGAGAGCGGTGGGACGAGGGCTCGCTCCAGCCGCCGCGGCGCCGCTGTCGATGCGCCGGGAGCGTACCCCGCGATCTCGGCCGAGGGACCTCGGTCAGACCCAACCGCGGACCACGCGACCTTCGCCGGAGACGCGGACGGGTCGCGGCCGGGGAGGATGGTTACCGCGCCTGCCCACCGCCCACGGCCGCGTGCGGGCCAAGAGGCCCTAGGTCTTCATTATCCTGCGGCCCACCGCACGCTTGCTGACGGGACCTTTTCCACCGGGCGTCTTGGCCGCACGCCTCTTCGCTGCTTCCATTCTACCGCCTCTGCTCTTTTTTGCCATTGTTGTGATTCACCTCCGTATTCTCTTCCCTTCCCCTTCTGACCGTCCCCCGCTCGGCATCCGACGAGCTTCGCCTTCCGGGAGCGATTCGACGGCCTCAGCGGAAGCACAATGGAGCACTCTCGTTCTCTGATCACCGGTTCGCCGTCACGTCGTAGGAGACTCCGAGGAGGATGGAGATCATGGACAGCACGACGAAGACGACGGCCAGCATCCTGGCGACCCCGAGGAGAACCCTGCCGCTCCCTTCGCCCCGAGGACGCAGGCCACGGGCGCCATCGTCAGGAAGAGGACGGCGAGCCCGAGCGGTGTTGTCAAGGCTCAGTCTCGCCTATTTTTCCTCGAACCTCTTCCTACCTGCCCGTGACGACGTCCTTTCCTTCGTAGAGCCTGTAGCCCACCACGACGACCGCGGCTACCACGAGGACGTTGATCAGTTCCCCGCCGATCCCGCCGATCAGTCCGAAGAGCCAGAGGACCACGAGGACTATGGCTACCGTCCAGAAGAGATCTACCAATGGCGATCACCAGTTGAGGTCGAAGGTAGACGAGGTGTCGTCCGCCCTGAGGGTCAGCGTCCCGGCCTCGGCCGTGCCGGTCATGTTTCCGGGGATCATCGTCCAGGACACGGTCGCCCGGTACGATTCACGGTTCGGAAGCTGGACCGAGTACTCGCTGTTGGTCGTGACCGCCCAGTACCTCTGGCCCGTCGCGGTGTTGGTGAACTCGACGCTCGCCGGGTAGGAGTCCAACCTGTTCACGGGGAGCAACCGGCCCGAGACGGTGACGGTGGGATAGGCCTCCTTCGTCGGCATGAGCGCTATCGACCCGAACTTCTCCACGTCTATCGACCTCTCCCCGTCCTTGACCTCCACCGTCGATTCGTTGTCCAGGTTGACGGTCTCGGGGATGCGGAAGTTGAGCACTCCGTCGCGCGGCAGGGGCAGCTCGTATCTCGCAACTCCGGCGGGGTCCAGGGCGCTGAGCTGCGTGCCGTTGTACGAAAGCCGGCACCTCTCCACGTACCTGTTGCCCTTCACGATTATGGCCCAGTTGCTGGGGAACGGCAGGGTGACCCGCTCTTTGAAGGTCTCGAGGAAGACCTCAGGCTGCAGCTTGTCCAGAACTATGATCATGACGCGGTTCCCGACATCGACGTCCGCGTACTCTCTCACGGGAGAGACGACGAACTTGCCTCCGCCGGTGAGCCTCTCGACGGTCCCCTCGACGACCAGGACTCCGCGCTTCGATTCGGGCACGCTCATGCGCTCGTTCCCCGATTCATCGGTTGTTGTGATGACTGACATGGTCCAACGCGACGCTTCGTGGTATAACTATCCGCCGTATTTTCCGCGCAGAATCGTATCTTTTGTGCCGGTTTGTAACCCCGCCCTGGACCTAGCCCGCGAACCCCCACGGGACAACGCTAAGCTTAAGAGTTCTCCAAGCGGCAAGACGGCGAGCTAGGGTGAAGCCAAAGACGGCGACGGCCTCTTTCAGACTCGACGAATACGCCTTGGCAGCTCTCCAGGAGGACGCGAAGAAGCAGAACATCAGCGTCAACACTCTGATCAACCAGCTCATCCTCACCTACGCGAACTATGACCGGCCGATGAAGAGGTTCCACATGGTGAAGGTGTCGGGATCCACGTTCAGGCACATCCTCCAGGCCGCGAAGGACGAAACCATAGTCGGAGCCGGGGACCTGGCGGGCAACGACGGTCCCAAGACGGCCATCCTCGCCAAGTCAGGCGAGGTCACCCCGGAGAACGTCCTGGGTTACCTCAAGGACATGAGCAACTACTCCGCGCTATTCGAATACAGCGAGATGATGCACGACGGGAAGATCAGCGTCACCCTGACGCACGACTTTGGCCAGAAGGGGAGCCTCTTCTTGCAGCAGTACGTCCTGGCGATCTTCGCGCAGATCGGGAAGAGGCCGAGGTTCCAGGCAGACGAGCACGCCGTGCTCTTCGAACTCGAGTAGAGCGCGCGTCCGACCCGGACGACCGACGGTCGGGCGTTTTCGTTACAATCAGGCACAGAAAATACCATAGCCTCAAGAGCCGCGCCGTATCGGTCTCTGCGATTCCAATGTCAGACTCGAAGCACGGAGCGACGGCTCTCTTCAAGCTGGAGGGACGGAACGAGTCTGGGCAGCACGAGAGGCTGAGGCTCCTCCTCGAGAAGCTCAACGGCGTCATGGACGTCAAGGTCAACTACATCCTCGACACGATATCCATCGAGTACGACTCGGACGTCACCACGAGGGCCGAGATCAAGAGGAAGGTCGACCGAAGCAACAACGGGCTCGGATAGAACCCCCGGGACGCCGGCCGCCGTACGCCGCGAGACCGGACCGCCGGATTCCGACTTTCTCGCTCGCCGTTACACTTTCATACAAAAAATACCTGTCACTTAAGTGAAGAGCTCTAGCCCAAGAATCGACCGACTTGACCAAGCGGGAGAAGAACATCGAGGCAGCGACGGAAGAGTCACTGGACGACATCAGAAGGGACTTGGACAAGAAGATCGACCAGATCAAGGCCGAGCTGAAGGAGAAGGGGCCCGAGGCGGCCGCGGCGATCGGGGCGTCCCTCGACGCCCTGAAGGCGGACCTGGAGGACCGCCTGGGTGACTTTCACGCGAGCATCGACGACCAGCTGGAAGTCGGACGGAGGGAGATCAAGAAGCAGCCCCTGATGGCGGTCGGGGTTGCGGTGCTCGTTGGCGTCGTCGTCGGAATGCTACTCGGAAGAAAGTGCAAAGACTAGTTGTCCATCCTCAACGACGTCCTTCGGCTGGTGTCTGACGAAATCTCTGTCCAGCTGAAGCACTCGCTCGAAGCATACACGAGGAAGGCCGTCCGCCGGGCTATGAAGGTCCTCATCCTCTGTATGGTCGGGCTGACCTTCCTGGGGGTTGGGTTCGTCTTCATGCTCTACGGGACGGCGTCTTACCTCGCACAGTTCATGTTCAGCGGGCTGGCATTCGGGCTCGTCGGCCTCATCGCCGCGCTCGTCGGCCTCGTCCTGATCCTGCTCGTACGGCGCTAGTGGAGGAGGCCCCGGCGTGTCGACGAGCGAGTATCAGCTCCCCAAATCGGTGCTGAAGTGGGCGGCGCTCGGGCTCGTCCTCAGCTCCGCGGTCGTCATCGCGATCTCCGTCTTCTCTGGAGTGAAGTTCTCGGACCTCACGGAGCTCGGGTACCTGACGTTCGGTCTGGCCGCCGCTGCCTCCGCGTCCCGGCTCCTGGTCCAGATAGTCAGGTTCCGGGTGATAACTCTGGGTCTGGCGGGCGACCCAAGGCCGAATCTGGGCGGGCTGGCGCTCACCAGGGTCGCCAGCGAGTTCGTCTCGCTCTCGACCCCGGCGACCAGCATGGGCGTCTTCATACGGACGGCCTGGCTCAAGGGGAAGGGGATAGACGGGGGAAGGGCCCTCTCGATCGGCTACTTCGAGGTCCTGATAGAGATATACGTCGGGGCCGGCCTGGCCCTCCTCGCTGCCTTCTATGCCCTGACGAGGGGGGCCGTGGTCATCGGCTCCACCATCATAGTCGTCGCGACGGTCCTCATAGTCGGATACACCGTGATCTTCATAGTCCCGGCCCTGAGAGGAATCAAGGTCCCCCACTTCATATTCACGATCTCGCGGTACCTGATCGGCGGACCAAGGGCGGACGACCTCTACCTGAGAGCCGTCGTCGGTTCCCTGAACTTCTCGCTCTCGGCCCGAGCGATCGTGAGCAGGGGCGCGCTGCCGGTCGTCGTCAAGGCTGTCGCTCTGACCATCGTCGAGGACTTCCTGGCGGGCACGGCCCTCTGGCTCGTCCTCAACGCCTCCGGCCTGAAGATCGACCTCCTCTATTCGACCCTTGCCGCCTACGGAGTGGTCGCCATCGCCCAGATCCCGGTGACGATAGGCGGCGCCGGAGTGACCGAGCTCACGATGAAGTCCTACCTCACCACCGTCTACGGGTTTTCCTCGTGGGCGCCCATCGTGCTGTGGCGAATCGCCACCTATCAGGTCATGCTCGCGGTGACCGGCGTCGTCTTCCTGGTCTTCATGCGCAAGGCCACCGCGCAATCGCGCCACGCCGCCCCCGGGGTCGCTCTGGAGGGGATACGCGCTTGACCACCGCCGGGGTCGAGAAGGAGGTCAACAGGATCGAGACGAAGTATCCCGTCGTGAAGACCCTCAGGTTCGCCATCGCAGGCGTGATGGGTTTCGGGGTGACCGAGGCGGTCTTGACCGTCGGCCTCCTGGTGCGCTACGGCAGGCTGACCGTTCCCCATGCGAGCTTCTCCTCGCTGGAACTCCTGAGTCTGGACGCCCTGTCGCTCGTGGTCGGCGTCTCGGCATCCTTCGTCATCAACGAACGGATAACCGTCAAGGTCCGGAGAGCTACCCAGGAATCCGGGAACCGGCTGAGGAGGTTCCTGAAATTCCAGGTCGTGAGCGGAGTGGGGAACACGGGAGTAGTCATCACCCAGCTCATCCTCTTGACGGCCCTCGCCGTCTCGCCGCTCCTGGGGACGCTCGTGGGCGCGGTGGTCACCTATCCGATCGTGTACTTCATCTCGATCAGGTACGTCTGGAAGGGACACCAGGTGAGGTAGTTCATCGATCATGGTGAAATCGTTGCCAACAGGTTCGCGGGGGGAAGACTTCGCAGACACGTTCAGGACGTCGGTGCACGGCGGACTGGACAAGGTGCTGGGCCAGAGCGGGGCCGACGCCGTCCTGATGCACCTGAAGATGACCGACAACCTGCCCGACCCTGCCGAATTCCACAAGAAGCTGCTCGCCCTCTTCGGTGCGCAGGGCACTCTCTCGCTGGAGAGGGCGATAGTCAAGGACCTGGCGATGCGTCTCAGGTGGTCGCTGGCCGTCCTGAAGATAGAGGACAGCTTCGATTTCAGCGCAACCATGCGCGCCCTGGAGAGGGGAGTGAAGGCTTGACGACCAGAAAGGAAGAAGCGGGGGACGATCCGGTCCAGCGGGAGCGTGCGCCGCGGACGGCCGGCTCCGGCGCGGAGGATCTGATGGAGACGAGGATCGCCTCGGTGCTCGGGCTCAAGCAGTTCATGCAGGGCCCCATCAGGACGCTGCTGATCAAGGGGCTCGCTGGAACGGGAAAGACGACGGTCGCGTTGGAGATCCTGAAGGCGGCGGGCAAGGGAAGGGGCGCATACGTGTCTTCGCGCGTCCCGAAGGAGCTCCTGCAGACGCACATCCCGGCCATGAAGAAGACCCTCCACGACCAGGAGTTCCTGGACGTCAGGCTGGAGGACGCGTCGTCGGTGCTGAACCTCATCATGCAGTTGACCGAGCCGAAGAAGTTCAGGACGATCGTCTTCGACAGCTGGGACGGTCTGGCGAAGGAACTGGACCAGACGGAGAGGCTCAGGGCAGAGAAGACGCTGATGGCCCTGGCGCACAACTCCGGCGCGCAGCTGGTGTTCGTGAGCGAGGAGCCGGGCGCCACGACGATAGACTATCTGGTCGACGGCATACTCGAGCTGGTGACGGTCGAAGAGCAGGACCGCACGGTCAGGGAGTTCATCATACACAAGCTGCGAGGCACGAAGATACCCCAGCGCAAGTACATCTTCACGCTCCTGGACGGCAAGTTCACGTTCTTCGGGCCATACGCCATCCCGGACTACACGAAGATGAGCAGGATCGCCCAGAGGCCCGACATCGGCGAATCCTATTCCTTCGGGAGCGGCGCCCTGGACAGGCTCTTCGGGGGCATGATCCCGGGGAGCACGCTGTCCATCGAGTACGACGAGAACGTTCCCTACTCCGCTCTCAGGGCGATCGAGTACCCCCCCATCATCAACTTCCTCTCGACGGGGAGGAGCGCGATCCTTCTGCCGCTGCCGGGCGCGAACGACGAGATAATCAACTCGATCCTGGCCAAGGCCGTCGGGAAGGGCGTCGTGAACGACCGGCTCCGCATCCTCAACATCCTGAGGACCAGCGACCTCGAGACCGCGACGCTCCCGAAGAGCGCCACGCCCCAGGAGATCCACGAGATAGTCGCCAACGAGACGACGGAGCTGCGGAAGAGATCGGTCGACAAGTCGGTGCTGCTGGTGAAGTCCGTGAGCGCCCTCGAGAACCTCTTCGCCTCCGACCTGGATTCCCTGCTCGAAGTCACGTCCCAGGAGATCATCACCCTCCAGCAGTCCCACGACGCGCACATACTCTTCCTGCCGAAGGACTCGCCGATCAGGTCGCGCATACTGTCGATGAGCTCGAGCTATGCGAAGCTCTTCGTGAGGGACGGCACGGTCCTCATGTTCGGGGTGAAGCCCCACACGGGCATCTACGCGCTGCAGCACCTCGAGGACCCCATCTCTCCCTCGCTGACCCAGCTCGTCTGACTCGGTCCCTCGGAGCGTCACGGCGACACCGACGACCCCCGACGGACCGCCAACCCTCCGGCCCACACGGTCGCCGAGGCCTCGCAGCGAAACCGCCGAATCGAAGTCGGGCTCGGCGACGGTCAAGGCACTCCTGGCTAGGGGGATGGCGGTGCCTTCGCCGATCGAACCCGCTAGAGCCGAAGCGGTCGATTCTCATCAGCCCACCATCATCGGGAGGTCCGAGCAACGACCACGCATCGCCTCAGCCTCCATCCGGAACGCCGCCGGCCGAGAGCCGATTCAGAACACCGGCCGGATGACCGTCACCGCTTTGCTCTCCGAGTGGCTCTGGAAGGTCTTGAAGAGAGGGTTCAAATCCGCAGGGCCGTTCTTCGTCTGCGCTTGGATGCAGGCGTCCGGCATCGTCAACCATCCCGCGACAGGCTTCCGTCGCAGCGCGCTCCAGAAGACGATGCGTCAGATCGGGATCTGACCGTGGGATGAGCATCAGGCTCACCAGGGGATCGGGCGGAGTAGCCAGACTCGTGGAGCTTCTGAAGCCTCTCGTCGAGCTCGGCCTGGTCTTCGTCTGGGCAGTCTACCTCCTCGGGCTCCTGCGGAGCCAGGACTACGATGGCAATCTCACCTTCGACCTCTTTCTGGCCAGAGTGGGTGGCGCCACGGCCAGCCACGCGACCACTTACCTGATCTTCCTCTCCATCTTCCCGATCGCCTACGTGATGCTCAGGTCGGCAATCCCGGCCTTCCTGATCGAGGTTCTGGCCTTCGAGATGCACGAGGGCCTCTGGCAGATCCCCTACTACATCGCCTGGCACTCGACGGTAGACTGGCGCGTCTGGGTCGTCGAAAACGCGCCGGACACCCTGACGACGTTCGCGACCATCGCGGTACTCGTGCTCGTCTATCACTTCCCGGCGAGGTTCTTCGTGGTCGTGACGGTGGCCTGGGGTTGTTTCCTCTCGGCGTGGCTGGCTCTCGGGTTCCCGGTCTCGGTCCTCTCAAAGCTACCAAACTATCAGGTCGTGCCGTCGATCTACAACGCGGTCCTCTGGGTGAATCAGATCGAGTTCTTGGGCTGGCTCTACTTTGCTGTCGTGCTCCTGGTCTGTCTACAACGCCTTACGGCGAGGGCCCCCAAGAAGTGAGACGTCGGCGCGCACCATCGTTCAGGCAGACCGGCTCCGCCAGGAGGGCACTCCCGACAACCCGGGCCATGGCGGCAAGAGGGTCAGGTGACGGACGGGACCTTTGAGATCGAACTCCTCGATTCTGGTGTCAGGGCCTTTCGTTCGGTTCGCCTTCGGCGAGGGGCCTCACATCATCCCCGTAAGTCCCGACGACCTGGCTGAAGCACCGGCAGGGTCTCGTCTAGCCTTCGGCGAGAACGGCCTCTCCGGAAGGTGCTCGGCAGCTAGAGCCGTCAGCGGGGGACGGGCACGTACGGGAACGTCGCCCTCGGTTTTGAGACGACGGAGTCCTTGCCGATCCCGAGGCGGATGGGCGTGTTCGCGGCCATGGAGAACATGACGTCCGGCGCGTTGTCGGTGAGGGAGCGTCCGTTCCATCCGGCGAAGCTGAACGACGCTGTCGTCCCCACCTCGTACGGGACGATGTTGGGGAGGATCCTGTGCGCGACCTTCTCCGCATAGGCTTCGGGGTCTTCTGCGGTCCCGTAGGCCGAGACCACGGCGGCGATCTCCTTCATCACGATCTCTCCGTGAGTGGCAAAGTCGTCGGCGGGGCGACCGCCGTTGAGACGGTCTCCGAGGTCCTCGTTGAACTGCGTGAAGAGGGGGTGGATCATCGGAAGTGCTGCCCGATTGTGCGGCCACCATCCGCCAGCGTCCGTGGCCAGGCTTGCGACGGCCCACACGCCTATCTGGCGATTGCCGGCAGCGGCGGCGAGCAGCTCGCTGTCGGGGACCTCCAGGACGATCGAATAGACGGTGTGACCGGCGAACAGGTTCTTCGCCCGGCTCGCATCCCACCCGGACAGGTCCACCACCTTTCCGTCTTGCAACGCGTGACCGACGGCGTGCAGGACGTCGGGCTCGATCCAGAACGGGTCGCCGGCCCTGCCGGCCCAGACGCCCAGGCCCGATGCGGTGGTCACCGACTCCTCGGTCGTGCCCCGTGTGACGACGCTCCCGTGAGCGTGTGGATCGACCGCGTCTGCGCCCGTGATACGGCGCAGCACGAATCTCTGCCTCCCATCCCCGTCGCGCTCGTCGAACGTGAGGCGGTACGTGACGTCCTCCACCGCGTCGCCGTTGGTGTCGATCTTGAACTCGTACATGCCTTCCGGATGGTAGCCGGGCACCGGGACGGGTCCGAAGATGGAGTGGCAGACGCTGATCGCGAAGACGGTGCCCGTCTGTCCCCTGAAGACGTACAGGTCCGTGATGTCGAGGCGGACGTCCTGCCGGGCGAGGGGCGAGTCGAGGTGGTGGCCCAGGTCGCTACTCCCCTCCGCTAGCCCTGGACGAACGAGAGCAGCCCGCCGTTGATCAGGTCTTTGTGGGTGGAGCACATCCCGTGGGGGGCTCCGGGGATCACCTTCAGCTTCGCGCCCTTCACCATCTTCGATGACAGCATCGCCGAATCCGCTATCGGCACTATCTGGTCGTCGTCGCCGTGGAGTATGAGCGTCGGGACGTCCATCTTCTTGAGGTCCTCGGTGAAGTCGGTCTCGGAGAACTGCTTGATGCAATCGTAGGAGGCCTTGAGCCCCGCCATCATCCCCTGGAGCCAGAAGGAATCGCGGAGGCCCTGCGAGACCTTCGAGCCGGGCCTGTTCGCCCCGTAGAACGGGATGGAGAGGTCCTTCCAGAATTGCGAGCGGTCGCCGAGCACGCTGGCGCGGATTTGGTCGAAGGTCTCGATCGGGAGCCCGCCGGGATTGGATGGAGTCTTCAGCATGATCGGGGGGACCGCGCCGATGAGCACCGCCTTGGCGACCCGCTTGGAGCCGTGACGACCGATGTAGCGCGCGACCTCGCCGCCCCCCGTGGAATGACCGACGTGGACCGCGCCCTTCAGGTTCAGGTGGTTCGTCAGCTCCGCCAGGTCGTCTGCATACGTGTCCATGTCATTCCCATTCCAAGGTTGACTGGAGCGGCCGTGGCCTCGCCGGTCGTGCGCGATGCATCGGTACCCCTTGCCTGCGAGGAAGAGCATCTGGTCCTCCCAGGCGTCCGCATCCAGAGGCCAGCCGTGGCTGAAGACTATGGGTTGTCCGGACCCCCAGTCCTTGTAGTAGATCGTCGTCCCATCCTTGGTCGTGAGAACAGGCACGAGTCTTAAGAAAACGTAAGTTATGTAATAAGGGTTTGCGGGGTGAGGACCTTCCTTCGACGGGCGCAGCGCAAGTCCATCGAACGAAGGGATGCTGGTCGAATCTCGCCAGTCCCACCGATGTCT
>JBEKTS010000051.1:0-14390 GCA_049515775.1 Nitrososphaerales archaeon
GCCGCGTAGGGCCACTCGCCGAACTGGAGCATGGTCGCGGGCAGGAGGAGCTTCCCCCTCCGGAACGAGAGCGCGTGCCCTTCCCCGGCCTTCACGAGGAGGATGGAGCCCTTGCCGTCGCCCACGATGGCGAAGGCGGAGATGTGCAGGTTGTCGTCGCTGATGCGCGTCCTCCTGGAGGTTTCGTGCGCTGATCCGCTCGTCTCGTTCAATTCGGTCTGCCGTCTCGCCCCGGGGGGAGTTAAAGTCGTTTTCCTCGGTCGCCCCCGGCGGGGAGAGGGCGCAACGGAGATATGCCGCGGGTCGCGACCTCGGCCATGGGCCCCGTCGACGAGCTCATCCTCGTCCTCGCCCTCGTCGCCGCCTGGTCGATGGGCCACCACTACTCGGGGGCTGTCGTCGGGACCGCGTTCGGGTCGAGGTCGATAACCCTCTCGAGGGGCCTCCTCATCTCCGGCCTCCTGGTCATCCTCGGGGCCGTCCTCAGCAACGTCGTCCAGACCTACGCGAACCTCGCCAGGGTCGAGGGAGACTACAGCGTCGTGGTGCTCCTCTCCTTCGTGCTGATGTCGAACGTGACGACCTACCTCAAGGTGCCGACCTCGACCATCCAGCTCTACACCTTCGCCATACTGGGGGCCGCGCTCGCCTCGGGCACAGCCATCAGCTATCCGACCCTCGGCGTGATCGTCGTCTCGTGGGCGATAGCGCCGACCCTCGGGTACGCCCTGGGCAGGACGGTCTACCGCTACATCCCCCAGTCCGAAAACCTCCGGTTCCTGATCCTAGGCGCCATGCTCTACTCGGCGCTCGTCCTCGGGCTCAACGATGTCTCCAACGCCGCCGCGAGCCTCGTCGTCTCCGGGGTGGCGGTCCTCCCCGCGAAGCTGGTCTGCGGCGTCGCCATGATGGTCGGGATGGTCACGTGGGGGTCCCGTCTCGCGAAGACCGTCGGCGAGGAGCTGGTCCAGATGGACCTCAGGAAGGCGGCGTCGGCCCAGCTGACAAAGTCGTTCGTGATATCGGCGCTGAACCTATTCGGCGTCAACGCATCGATGAACCAGACCATCGTCGCCGCGCTGGCCTCGATGGGGGCCAGGAGGAAGGTCCTCAGGGGGATAGTGCTGGGCTGGATCTACAGCCCGGCGATAGGGTTCGCCGTCTCCTACTCCATATCGCTCATGCTCGCGAGGGGCGTCGTCTAGCCGGTCGGGAGGAGGAGGCCGGAGGGGATGACGAAGGGGCCAGGGCGCCGACGATGAGGGTCATCGCATGCTTCCGACCCTTCCACCCGGCTATCCTCACGAACTTGCCCGGCTCCGACTCCTTGTAGTACCGGAAGAAGTGCTCGATCTGCCGCCGCGTGAACTCCGGGAGCTGCTCTATCGAGTCGACCTCGGAGTAGCTCGGGTCGACGTGGCGCGCCGGGACCGCGATTATCTTCGCGTCGGGTCCCTTCTCGTCCTCCATCATCAGGACGCCTATGGGGCGGGAGCGGATCACCGACATCGGGAAGACCGGCTCTTCGGTCACCACGAGCGCGTCGAGGGGGTCCCCGTCCTCGCCCCTGGTCTCCGGGATGAACCCGTAGTTGAAGGGGTAGTACGTCGGCGTGTAGAGGAATCGGTCGACGAAGACGTACCCGGTCTCCTCGTCGATCTCGTACTTCACGTTGCTCCCCCTCGGGATCTCGACGACGACGTTCACCTGGTCCGGGGCGTCGGCCCCGACGGTCAGTCTGCCCGGCATCTGCGGTTCACCATCGCCGGCCGGCGGGACGGCCCCGGGCTATAAACCTGGAAGGCCCGGCGCCGGGTCGGGGCCTGCAGGCCCCGGGGCGCCTCGACCGGCCCGTGCGACCTTATATCGTGACGTCGGGGCGCCGCCCGTCATGGCGGTGAAGGTCACCTGCTACGGAGGCGTCGGGGAGATCGGGGGGAACAAGATCCTCCTCTCCGACGGGGACACCAAGGTCCTGCTCGACTTTGGGGCCGGCTTCTCCGAGGGGCTCGACTACTACTCGTCCGGGATCGCCCCGAGGCACGTCAACGGGGCGGGGGACTACTTCGAGTTCGGGCTGCTCCCGGAGATCCCCGGGCTCTACTCCGAGGCCGCGCTCCAGAACACCGGGGTCAAGCACGCCGCCCCCCAGGTGGACGCGGTGATCCTGAGCCACTACCACTCCGACCACATGGGGCGCATCTCGCTCATCGACCCGGAGATCCCGGTCTACTGCGGTGAGACCACCTCCCTCATCCACGGGGCGGCCAGCGAGTCGGGCGGCTCCCCGCTCGACGGTCGGGAGGTCAGGACCTTCCGGACCGGCGACAGGTTCAAGGTCGGGGCCATCGAGGTCCGCCCGGTCCACGTCGACCACTCCATACCCGGCGCCTACGGCTTCATCCTCGAGACCTCGAGGGGGCCGGTCGCATACACCGGGGACTTCCGGTTCCACGGCCCGATGGGGTCGATGACCCAGGACTTTGTCGCCGAGGCGAGCGGGGCGAGGCCGACCGCGCTGATCACCGAGGGCACCAGGGTCGCGTCCGGGGCGGCCGGCAAGGGGAAGAGGAGGGAGATGGGAGAGGCCGAGGTGGCCCAGGAGACGGCCCGCCTCCTCGGTTCGAACGGGGGGCTGGTCTTCTCGTCGTTCAGGGGCAACGACATCGACCGGGTCCTCTCCTTCCACGAGGCGTGCACCGCGAGCGGCAGGAGGCTGGTCGTCTCGATGAAGGTCGCCATCCTGCTGGAGGCGCTTTCCGGCGACAGGGGGCTCAAGGTGCCTCGCGTCGGGAAGGACGTCTCGGTCTACCTGAGGAGGAAGGGCAAGGGCGGCTACGACGACGCCGACTACTACAAGTGGGAGAGGAGGTTCCTCGACCACGGCTTCACGGCCGAGGAGGTCAGGAAGCACCAGGGCGAGCTCCTGCTCCACCTGGACCAGTGGTACCTCCCGGAGCTCATCGACATCAGGCCGGAGAAGGGCGGCGCCTACATCCACGCCACGACCGAGGCCTTCAACGAGGAAGGGGAGCGGGACGAGCAGGTCATCAGGAACTGGGTCGGCCACTTCGGGTTCGGGTATCACCAGATACACGCCTCCGGTCACGCCCCGATGGAGAAGGTGAGGGAGCTGGTGGGGACGATAGGCGCGGGGGTGGTCATCCCGGTGCACACGGACAGGCCCGACCTCTTCGCGGGCTTCTCCAGGAAGGCCGTCCTCCCGAAGAAGGGGAAGACGATAGTCCTCTGACCGCGCGGCGGAGGCGGCGTCGACGGATGGACCGAGACGGGACCTTGGGGCCGCCGAGCCACGAGAGTAGCCCGGCTAGGGTTCGAACCTAGGTCACCGGCTCCAAAGGCCAGTATGCTTGACCACTACACCACCGGGCTTTTCGCCTGAGCGCTCCCGCCACTCTACTTTAGCTTTCTGCCGGCCGGTCCCGGCCTAGGCCGACTGCTCCGGCTTGCTGGGGAAGGAAGCCCTAGCGTACCGCTCCAGGAGGTACCCCTGCATCGTGATCGAGATGAACGCTACGCCGAGGACGACCGTGACTATGAGGTTCCTCTGTGGGAGGGTCACCGGCAGGGAGGTCGCGAGGACTATCGAGAGCGCCCCCCTCATCCCGCCCAGGGTCGCGGTCCTCTTCCACGTGCCCGAGGCCCGGTCGCGCCCGACCTTCACGAGCCCCAGGATCGAGTAGACCGAAGCGAGCCTGGCCGCCATCACGGCCAGATAGGCGATCACGATCGACCCGGCGTACGAGTAGAGCTGCCCCAGGTTCGTGCCGAGCCCGATGAAGAGGAACGCCAGGGTGTTGGCGAAGAAGGAGAGGACGAGCCAGAAGTTCTTGATGTACATCTGGCGCTCCGGCCTCTCCGTCCTCGCCGAGGAGAAGGCGTAGCTTATGCCCGCGGTCGCGACCGCTATCAGCCCGGAGACGCCCAGGGAGCTGGCCAGCGAGTAGGACCCGTAGACCGCCACGAGGGTCAGGATCGACTCCGAGATGTCGTCCCTCACCAGCCTGACGAGCCTGTCGGCCGCGAACCCGACCCCCAGCCCGATGAGCACCCCGCCCCCGAAGACGAAGAGGAACTGGAGGACGACCGAGAGCGGGTCGAAGGTGGTCGTCCCGTAGGAGGTGAGGATGAGCGTGAAGACGACCAGCCCGGTGGCGTCGTTGAAGACCGCCTCCGTGTCCATCATCGTCGAGAGCCTCGCCGGGACCTTCACCCGTCGGAAGACCTCGAGGACCGTCGCGGTGTCCGTGGGCGAGATTATGGCCGCGAAGAGGAAGGCGGAGTAGAGCGGGACCCGGGCGACCACCCAGAGGAGCGCCGCCGCCACGACCGTCGCCACGATGACCCCCACCGTGGCGAGGGTCAGGGCGGGCCTCAGGATCGGCCGGAGCTCGTCGGGCTTCACGTTCATCATCGTCTCGAAGAGCAGGGGCGGCAGGACGAGCCCGACGAAGAGGCCGCCCCCGGACAGGTCGTCGTAGATGGTGTCTACCCCGGTGACCGAGGAGATCGAGAGGGCCGCGAGCGCCGTCCCCACCAGGACGAGCACGACGGTGTAGGGGACCCTCGTCCTGACCGAGATTATCGAGGCCGCGAGCGCGGTCGCGAGGAACGCCGTTATGATTATCTCGGTCGGGGGCACGGCAGCGGCAACCACGCTCGCCGGGTCTATCAGCTTTTTGCGTCAGCGTGACGAGAGCAGGAGGAGGATGACGGTCATCGACCGCGGGCCGCGTCGGGGACGGGACGAATGAACGACCGGTGCGGGGGACGGTCTGGGTTAGCTCAGCGGCCGCCGACCGTCACGAGGTAGCCGACGATCCTGTCGACCGGGTCTTCCATCGAGTCGAGGAGCTTGCGGGCCTTCCTCTGGCAGTGGTCGTGGTACTGCTTCGTGAGAGACTTGCGCACGAGGCGGGTCAGGGCGTCGAGCTTGTGCGTCTTGAGCAGGAGGCCCATGGATAGGAGGTACCTCTCGGTGTAGAGTCCGGAGCCCTGGTAGGCCGATATGGTCGGGACGCCTATCAGCGCGGCCTCGGTCGTCATGGTGCCGCCCATCCCGATGAAGACGTCGGACTGCCGGATGAGCCCCGCGCCGTCGACGACCCGCTCCGGGACCGTGATCGACCCGCCGAACCTCTGCTTGACCATCTCGAGCTGGTCCTGGTACCTGCAGAGCGCGATCAGGTTGCACTCCTTGAACTCGTCCGAGAGCCGCTGCAGGACCTTGACCGTCCATGACTCGTCGGTCCCCATCATGTAGGGGGCGTAGGACTCCTCGAGGCGCACCAGGATCGTGGGCCTGCCGGCCTGGACGTGGACCTCCGGGCGGGCGGGCCGGGCGTCCCTCTTCAGCCAGGCGGCGGGGTCGAGCGCGTGGTACTTTGTGATCTCGGACCTCTGCAGCCCGAACCGGTACCAGGCGATGTAGGGGATGATCCACGGGGTCAGCAGGTGGTGGGAGAACGGGAGCGAGAGCTTGCCAGCGATGACCGAGTGGGGCGAGTCGCTGACCGCTATGTGCTTCACCCTGATGCCGAAGGAGATGCGGGCGCAGTCGGCCGAGGCGACCGACATCGAGGCGTTGGGCTCGAACGCCGCCACGAGCGGGAGGAGGGCGTTCATCCGCTCGAGGGACGCCCTCAGCTGGTCGACGGTCTCCTTCCCCCCTCTCGCCCCTACGAAGTTCAACTCCACGCCGAGGAGCGACGCGAGCTGCTCGACCTCGCGATAGTGCCGAGACGTCACGAGCACCTCGTGCCCCTTCCCCCGGAGTTCCTGCACGACCGGGTTGAAGAAGAGCAGCTGCTTCGGGGTCAGTACGTCTAGCCAGAGTCGCAAGAGGACCGGTCGCCAGGGCGCGGCCCGTTAAATATTATTCCTCCGCCCGCACGGGCCCACGGCGCTCGTCGCACGACCGGGTTGAAAGCCTATATGAGCTACCGGGTCGAAGGTGAGGCAGAGTAGTTCATCGAGTTGCAGAAGACCAAGGTAGCCGTCTACGGCCTCACGACCGAGGGGTACGGCATCGCCTCGCGGCTCGTCGACAGGGCCTCGGTCACGATAGTGGACGACACCCTCCAGATGGCCATGGAGCTGGACCCGGCGACGGTCAGGGCGAACAGGACGCTCCAGGAGCTCGTCGGCGGGGAGTCCCTCATGGGGCTCAAGCCCGTCGCCCAGGTGCTCACCGAGGCGAGGTTGATCTTCTTCGCCCCGAAGCTCAGGAAGACCGGGGACGAGTCGATGATCGAGGCCAACGGGAAGCTCAGGGAGGTAGCCAGGCACGTCGTGAGGGGCACCACGCTGGTCAACGACCTCCCCGTCGGGATCGGCGGGAACGCCGACAACGTCTCGGTCATCGAGAAGCAGACCGGGCTGAAGCTCGGCGAGAGCCTGAACTACGGGTACTGCCCGCTGAGGCCGGGCGAGGGCCCGGTCGTCGTCTCCTGCTTCGAGAAGACGAAGGACTCGCAGGCCATCGAGGACCTGGGCATCAAGACGACCTACGGGGACGTCACGGCCAGCGAGCTCGCCTACGTCTCCTCCGTCCTGAAGGAGACCACCTCGATCGCCACCGAGATAGAGCTGATGAGGAGGGCGAAGGTCGCCAGGCCCATCGCCGGTCGGCCGGCCGAGACGTACATCGACGACCTGGCGGCCCACGTCTACGACCTCACCGCCATCCAGGCGAGCGAGGACGTCGGCGAGCCGCTGACGTACCTGGCGGGGGCCGCGATAAAGTCCCTGGAGAACCACGTCCGCTACACCGTCGAAGAGACGAGGGAGCTGCTGAGGGAGCTCCAGCTCAAGGCCAGCCGGACCCGCGTGCTCGTGGCGTGGTCGATCGACAGGTACGAGATGCGGGCCGACAGGGCGAGGACCGCCGAGAACCTGGTCGAGAGGCTCAGGGACTACGTGACGGACGTGAAGCAGGCCCAGATCACCGCCCAGCAGGAGGAGGTCATCGACACCTACAAGCACAACGTCGCGGTCGTCTGTTCGCTGCGCGACCTGGAGTGGATGAAGGGGCTGAGGACCGGCGCCAGGGCCTCGGAGCTGTCCCTCCTGAGGGCGACCCCGGCGCTCCAGAGAGGCTAGGCCCGGCCATCCATCCGCGCGCCCACCCCCGGGCGGGCGGGAGGCCCGGGGAGAGCCAGGCTTCGTCGCCAGGGCCCTGGCCGCTGCAGAACCGTTAAGAGGACTTGCCGCCGGGCATCCGGCCCGGTGATAGACGCTTGACAAGGCTGGCGGTCATCGGGACGGGAGGCTGGGGGAAGAACCACGTCAGGGTGCTCAGCGAGCTCGGCGCGCTCGTCGCGGTCTGCGACCTCGACAAGGCCAGAGCGCAGCTCAACGGGAAGAAGTACGGCGTCAAGGCCTACAGCGACCTGGACGAGATGCTCCGGACCGAGCAGCTCGACGGCGTCACGATCGCGACGCCGGCCTCGACGCACTTCGCGGTCGCCTCGAAGACCCTGAGGGCGGGGATCAACTCGTTCGTCGAGAAGCCCATGACCAGCTCGGTCAAGGAGGGCGAGGACCTGATCGCGGTCGCCGAGGAGTCGGGGAAGATACTCACCGTCGGGTTCATCGAGCGGTTCAACCCGGCCATCTCTGAGCTGAAGAAGATCACGAAGGACGGGACGCTCGGGAGGCCCATCCTCTTCGAGTACCACCGGGAGAACAGGAGGGGCGAGGGCATCACCGACGTCGGGGTCGTCAAGGACGCCTCGGTCCACGACATCGACACGGCGAGGTGGCTCTTCGGGGAGGAGCCCAGGACGGTCTACGCGCGGGTGGGGAGCGTCGAGGGGAAGAACGAGGACATCGCGACGATCCTCCTGGGGTTCGGGGACGAGAGGACAGCCTTCATCACGACGAACTGGGTCACCCCCATGCGCGTCAGGCAGCTCAACGCGGTCTTCACCAAGGGGGTCGTGACGGTCGACTTCATCACCCAGGAGATGCAGGTGCACGAGGAGGCGGGCACGCGCATCCCGGCGCACGTCTTCAAGGAGCCCCTCACGCTCGAGCTCAAGGAGTTCATCGCGGCGATCGAGGAGAAGCGCCAGCCCCTGGTCACCGGGAAGGACGGCCTCAGGACGATAGGGGTCGCCGAGGCGGTCCTGGCGTCGTCCAAGAGCGGGTCCCCGATCTACATGCCGCTCTGACGCCGACCGGCGAAGGCCCGCCCTCCCTCGGGGCGCCCGGAAAAGGATAAAGCGCAGAAGGGCCTCCGGAAGGGCATGTCCGAAGCGAGATCCAGGCTGGAGGTCGCCTCCGGGAAGGAGGCGGATCTCTGCTCGGCGCTCCCGAACGGGCGCGTCCAGTGCACCGCCTGCGCCCGGCGGTGCCAGATCGGCGAAGGGCAGGTGGGGCTCTGCGGCGTGAGGGGCGTCGTCGGGGGGAGGCTCTACCTCCTCAACTACGGCAGGATAATCGCGGGGCAGGTCGACCCCATAGAGAAGAAGCCCGTCGTGCACTACCGCCCCGGGTCGAAGATATTCTCGATAGCGACGACCGGCTGCTCCTGGCTCTGCCGCTTCTGCCAGAACTCGGAGATAAGCCAGCGCAGGAAGGTCGAGGGGGTCGAGGCGAGCCCGGGGCGCGTCGTCCGGCTCGCCGAGGAGAGCGGGTGCGAGGGCATCGCCTACACCTACAACGAGCCCTCGATATTCATGGAGTACGCCCGCGACGTCGGGAGGCTCGCCCACGGGCGCGGCATCTTCAACGTCTTCGTCTCCAACGGCTACGACACTCCCGAGTCGGTCGGCGCGATGGGGGAGTTCCTGGACTGCCTCACGGTAGACCTGAAGGGCTCCGGGGAGACCGGCTTCCTGAGGTCCGTGGTCCACGTCCCCGACGCCGGGCCCATATTCGAGACCATGCTCGAGGTCAAGGGCAGGACGAGGATCCACCTGGAGGTCACGGACCTCATCGTCCCGGGCGTCGGCGAGGACCTGGAGAGCGCCCGCAGGCTCGCCAGGTGGATGGTGGACAACCTCGGCCCGGACGTACCCATACACTTCCTCAGGTTCCACCCGGACTACCACATGATGGGCTCGGAGGTCACGCCCGTGAGGACGCTCGAGAGGCACTGCGAGGTGGCGAAGAAGGAGGGCCTGAACTACGTCTACATCGGCAACGTGCCCGGCCACCCCGCCGAGAACACCTACTGCCCCGGCTGCGGCGCGCTGCTCATCGAGCGGGCGGGCTACGAGATCGGCGCCTACGCGCTGGACGGGAACGGGAGGTGCGCGGCCTGCGGCTACCAGACCCCGATCGTCGGGCCGCTGAGCCCGTCGGCGAGGGGACGCCGGTTCTTCCCGGTCATCGGCTGAGCGCCGCGTCCGTCCTGGACTCCTTGAGGAACCGCTCGACGTCGAGGGCGGCCTTGCACCCGTCGGCGGCCGCCGTGACCGCCTGCCGGTAGCGGAAGTCCCGGACGTCCCCCGCGACGAAGACGCCCCGGACGCTCGTCTCGGTCTCGTTCCTCGCGACGATGTAGCCGTTGGCGTCCATCTCGAGCTGCCCCCTGAAGGCCTCGGTGTTCGGGTCGTAGCCTATGGCGACGAAGAGGCCGTCGAAGGGGAGAAGCGACTCCTGGCCCGACTTTAGGTTCTTGACCCTCAGCCCCTCGACCCTCCTCTCTCCCGTCACCTCGGTGATCGCCGAGTCCCAGATGAAGGAGAGCTTCGGGTCGGCGAAGGCCTCCCTCTGGAGGGCGTTCGAGGCGCGCAGCGCGTCCCTCCTGTGGATCACCGTCACCGACGAGGCGAGCTGGCTCAGGTAGGTCGCCTCCTCCAGGGCCGTGTCCCCGCCGCCGACGACGGCCAGCCTCTTGCCCCTGAAGAAGAACCCGTCGCAGACCGCGCAGTTCGAGACGCCCTTCCCCATGAGCCTCATCTCGGACTCGAGGTTCAGCCTCCGCGGGTTGGCCCCGGAGGCCACGATCAGGCTCAGGGCGCGCCTCTCCTCCTGGGGCGTCTTCACGACGAAGGGGTAGGTCCGGAGGTCCACCTCGGTGACGTCGTCCTGTACCAGCCTCGTCCCGACCCGCTCGGCCTGCGCCCTCATCTGCTCCATCAGGTCCGGCCCGAGGACTGGGTCCCTGAAGCCGGGGTAGTTCTCGACGTCGCTCGTGAGCATGAGCTGGCCTCCGAACCGCGAGCCCATGTACAGCAGCGGCTCCAGGCCCGCGCGGGCGGCGTAGATCCCGGCGGTCAGCCCGGCGGGTCCCGACCCGATGATGATGACGTTCTCTGTCTTCGCGTCTGCCAAGAGGAAAGCTGTCCTTGGCCGGAGCGGCCCGGGGGGCTTGATAAAGCTATTCGGCCCTCCATCGTTCCGTCCGAGTCCGCGGACCGAAGCGGACAGGACGGGGGCGTCGATGGCGCCGGGGGGACGGAGAAGGGAGGGAGGGAGGAAAGAGGGAGGGAGGGAGCGGGACCTCTAGGTCTGCTTGCCTTCCCTCTGGGCCAGGTTGATGAGGTCGGAGAGGCGGTTCGTGGCGGCGTCCCAGCGCTTCTTGTAGCTCTGGAGCAGCCTGCGGAATGTGTCTTCCCTCATCCTCTTGCCGTGGTACTGGTCGTAGAGGTTCAGGAGGTCCTTGGCCGCGCGGTCCTCCTCCCGCTCGGCGTCCTGCATCTGGTTGAGCAGGTCGATGAACCGCTTCGACCCGGCCGTCTGCCGGATCTCGTTGATCCTGTTGTTCGCCCTGGTCTTGAGGGCGTCGACCTCGTTCCGGACCTTGCTGAACTCGGCCCTCTGGACCGAGCCCTGCGACTTGCCGGCGATCTGGGTCTGGAACTGGCTGAAGAGCGCGATCTTGTCCTCCAGCCCCTGGATGAGGTCTGGGAGCATGTCGGTGGCCGTCTTCCTCTCCTCTTCTTCGGCCTCCTCCTCGTCCTTGGCCTCGGGGCGCCTCAGCGCGACGGCCACGAAGCAGGCCGCGAAGACCAGCGCGGCTGCGGGGATCGCCTGGTCGGCGGCCCAGCCGGGGCTGACCGAGTAGCTCACGCCGACCGTCCCCTGGTTTATGGGGGTGGCGTTGGCGACGCTCGTGGAGGCCGGCCCGACCGCGTGGATCCCGGACTGGAGCTGGACCTGGACCGTGTAGTCATCGACCACGCCCTCGATCGGGAGGATGTACGGCAGGGAGACGGTGACCGTCGACCCGGAGGTCTTGACCATCGAGGCCGGCACCGCGTACTGGAGCGCGAAGGTGAAGTTGTCGCCCCCCTGGATTGCGGCCGTGAAGGGCGCGCTGGTGAGCGCGAGCGCGCCGTTGGTGAGCGTCACGATGGTCGGGTTGATCGTGGGGGTCGTGGACCACGGCACGACCGTGACCGTCGAGACGCTCGAAGAGAGGAGCGAGAGAGGCAGGTCGCTTATCGAGTAGTTGGCGAGGTTCCTCAGCGTGACCAGGTCCTGGACCTGGGGCTGCCCGCCGCTGCCCGGGATCACCGTCGCGACGACGCTGGTCACGCGGACGGGCAGGAAGAAGGCCTGGTCGCTCGCCTTCAGCTTGGACCACTGGACCGAGGCCGTCGCGGTCGTGTTCTTGTCTGTCACGGAGTAGGTCGGAGGCGACGTGCTCAGCGACGGGATGAAGCCCTTCGGGGCGGGGGAGAGCGAGCCGCCGTCCGGGAGCTGCACTATCAGGTTGAGCGTGTTGAGCTGGAGGCTCGTGCTCGGGGAGAGAAGCAAGTCCGCTCCGAACGGGGTGGCGGAGCCCGCGGTGATGTTCAGGACGTCGGAGAGGTACGTCTCGACCACGACCGAGGTCTTGGCGCCCGCTGCGAGCGAGGGCGAGGTCGGGGTGACCGAGACCGTCGTCAGCGTGCCGTTGTCGGCGTGCGAGATGGAGTAGCCGGACGCGGGCTCGACGATGTAGGTCACCGCGTGCGAAGCCACGGTGTCGGGAATCCCCAGCTGGAACGAGGGGACCTGGAGCGACGAGGTCCCGTTGTTCTGGAAGGTGAACGTGTCGTTCAGGATCCCGAAGCCGAACTCGGTGATGATGTACTCGTGGGTGAGCGTGACCACGGGGGTCCCGCTCGTCTGAGACGCCGCCGGAGCGGCCGCCGCCGCGACGAGAAGCAAGAGCGCCATCGCCCCCAGCATTAGACGCCGTATCAAGGGAGTGCATAGCCCCATTGAATATGTATTTTAACCATTTTTGTCGGCCCGGAGTGTTGATTATGCAGGCAAGACCACGACCGCCTTCGCCGTCCCCGCCCCACCCGTTCCTCCCGAACCTCGACGAAGAGATAGTCAAGGAGATGCTCAAGCGCGTGGGCGCCTCGTCCGTCGCCGAGCTCTTCTCGGACATCCCCCAGGAGCTGGCGCTCGGCAGGAGGCTGGCCATACCCGAGGGGCAGCCCGAGGCGGCCGTCCGCCGAGAGGTCACCGGCAGGCTGTCCCGGAACCTCACGCCCCCCGGCGCCCTCTGCTTCCTGGGAGGCGGCGTCTGGCCGCACTACATCCCTGCGGCGGTCGAGTCGATCACCTCCAGGCAGGAGTTCTACACCAGCTACACCCCCTACCAGCCCGAGATCAGCCAGGGGATGCTCCAGGCGCTCTTCGAGTACCAGTCCCTGATGTGCGACCTGCTCGGGATGGAGGCGTGCAACAGCTCGATGTACGACTGGGCCTCGAGCGCGGCCGAGGCGGTCCGCATGGTCGCGAGGATAAAGTCCAGGGACGCCTTCCTCGTCGCCGAGTCCGTCGGGCCCCAGCGGTTGGAGGTGATCAGGACCTACGTCGAGCCCATGGGCCTGAAGCTGAGGACCGTGAGGTTCGACCGCAGGACCGGGGGGCTGGACGGGGCGTCGCTCGACCAGAACCTCGGCCCGGACGTCGCCGGGATCTACCTCGAGAACCCGAACTTCTTCGGCGTCATCGAGGAGGGGATCGACGAGGCGGTCGAGAAGGTCCACCGCGCCGGCGGCCTCGCGGTCGTCGGCGTCGACCCGATCTCCCTCTCGGTCCTGAGGGAGCCGGGGTCCTACCGGGCCGACGTCGTCGTCGGGGAGGGGCAGCCGCTCGGGATCCCGATGAACTTCGGCGGCCCCCACCTTGGGATCTTCGCGGTCCGCGAGATGTCCCTCGCCAGGTCGATGCCCGGGAGGATGATAGGGGTGACCACCACGAAGGACGGCGGCGGCGAGCGGGCGTTCTGCATGGTCCTGCAGACCAGGGAGCAGCACATACGGCGCGAGCACGCCTCGTCGAACATCTGCACGAACCAGGCGCTCCTGGCCCTCGCCGCGGCGAGCTACCTCTCCCTGCTGGGGAGGGACGGGTTCTCGAGGCTCGGCGACGTGATACTCGAGAACGCCCACTACGCGGCCGAGAGGATAGGCGCGGAGCTAGGAGGGGGGACGGAGTCGCCGCTCTTCGAGGGGCCCTTCTTCAAGGAGTTCGCGGTCAGGTACGGCCGCGCCAAGGCCGAGGACGTCTACCGGCGCCTCCCGCGGAGGGGGGTGCTGGGAGGGTACCCCCTGACCAGGTCGTTCCCCGACCTGGGCGAGGCGGGCGCCTACTGCGTGACCGAGGTCCACTCCTCGGACGACGTCTCCCGCCTGGTAGAGGCGCTGAGGGAGGCGACGGCCTGAATGGCGGCCAGGCGGTACAGGCAGGCCCGCTGGGACGAGCCGCTCATCAAGGAGATCAGCAGGAGGGGCAGGGCCGGCTTCGTCCCGCCGACCGACCCGAAGATAGAGGCGTGGGGCGCCGGAAGGGAGATGATCCCGGCGAGCCTCAGGAGGTCCAGGGAGGAGCTCAGGCTCCCCGAGATAGCCGAGCTGCAGGTCCTCAGGCACTTCAACAGGCTCTCCCAGATGAACTTCTCGGTCGAGTCGGGCAGCTACCCGCTCGGGTCCTGCACCATGAAGTACAACCCCAAGGTCTCGGAGTACATCGCGGCCTCGCCGGGGATGAAGGAGGTCCATCCGCTCCAGCCCGAGGAGACGATGCAGGGGCTGCTGGGCATATTCTACGAGCTGGCCGAGATGCTGCAGGAGATCACGGGCATGGAGGGCGGGTTCTCGCTCACGCCGGCTGCCGGCGCCCAGGGGGAGTTCGCCGGCGTGCTGATGATGAGGAAGTACCACCGGGACCACGGCGGCGAGGGGAGGGACGAGATCCTGGTCCCCGACTCGGCCCACGGGACCAACCCGGCGAGCGCGGCGATGGGGGGCTTCAGGGTGGTCAAGGTCCCCTCGGACCCCCGGGGGCTCGTCAGCGCGGCCGAGGTGCGGGGGCTCGTCTCCGACCGGACGGCGGGCATGATGCTCACGGTCCCGAACACCCTGGGGCTCTTCGAGATGTCAGAGCCCGGCCGGCGGTCGGCCTCGTTCCGC
>JBEKTS010000052.1:0-13854 GCA_049515775.1 Nitrososphaerales archaeon
GGCGGTCGTGGGCGCGGGCTCGACCGGGTCCAGCGTGGCGTACCACCTCGCCAGGGCCGGGCACCCCGTGACCCTCCTCGAGATGGGGCAGGTCGGAGGGGGGATGACCAGCAGGTCGACGGCGAACGTCAGGACGCACTACAGCAACGAGACGCTGGCCAGGATGGCGCTCTACTCCCTCGGCGCCCTCCGCGGGGTCGAGGGCGCGGGCTTCGTGCGGTCCGGGATGCTCTTCCTCGTCTCGGAGGAGTACTGGCCTGCGGCCCGGGAGACCGTCGCGATGCTCAGGCGCGTGGGCGTCACCGAGGACGTCCTGGAGAGAACGGACGCAGCCCGCCTCTTCCCGGAGGTCGACGCGGCCGGCGTCGACCACTTCGTCCTCGAGCCCGAGAGCGGCTACGCCGACCCCGTCTCGACCGCCGGGGCCTACGCGTCCATGGCCGGGTCGCTCGGCGCCCGGGTGCTCACGAACGCCCGCGTCGACCGCCTCGAGAGCTCCGGCGGCTCGACCTCGCTCTTCCTGGGCGACGGCAGGATCCTCGACTTCCCACGGGTCGTCCTCTGCACCAACGTCTGGACCAACGGGCTCCTCTCGAGGAGCGGCCTCGCCCGGGGGGAGCTCCCTCCGCTCAGGACGGTCCCACACCCCGTCGTGGTCTACCGCCGCCCCGAGGCCTACCACGGGGTCAGGGTGATAGTCTCCGACTACCCCAAGAAGGCCTACTACAAGCCCGAGGGCCGGTCGCTGCTGTACGGCGGGTCGATCGACGCCGAGCTCGACAGGGTCACCATAGAGCCCGAGGACTGCCCGTCCGAGGTCCCGGACGAGTACGTCGTGGCCTACTCCCAGGCCATGATGGAGCGGATCCCGGCCATGAAGGACGCGACGATCCAGCGCACCTACTACGGCATGTACGACACCACCCCGGACGAGCTCCCCATAGTCGACTCGCTCTCCGGCCTAGGACTCCCCGGCGTCTACGCCTGCGTCGGGCTGAGCGGCCACGGCTTCAAGATGTGCCCGGCCTTCGGCGTGATGGTCACGGAGATGCTCGACGGCGCCCCCGCCGGGCCGACCTTCGACCGGTCGCCGTTCTCGCTCTCGAGGTTCGCCGGCGCGCCCCTAGCGGGGACGAGCTACAGGGGCCTCGGGTCCATCGTCTGACCCGGTGGGTCAGGTCTTCGCAGCGGAGTATCCGCCGTCGACCGGGACTATGGCGCCGGTCACGAACGTCGGCGCGTCCGAGAGGAGGAACATCGCGACCTCGCCCACCTCCTCCGGCTCCCCTATGCGGTTCATCGGGTGGTCGCCGGCCTGGTCGGAGATTCCCGGGTTCTCGGCTATGAACTTCTCGTAGAGCGCCGTCCTGATGGCGCCGGGCAGGATGCAGTTCACCCTGATCTTCTCGAGCGCGTGGTCGAGCGCCATCGCCCTGACGAGGGAGATTATGCCGCCCTTGGACGCGATGTAGGCCGCCTCGTTCCTGATGGCGAGCACCCCGTCGACGCTGGCGGTGCAGACGATCGACCCCCTCCCGGCCTTGATCATCTCCGGGATCGAGTACTTGCACATGAGGTACATCCCCTTGAGGTTGACGTCGATGACCCGGTCCCATAGCTCCTCGGCGGTGTCGACGACGGTCCCTGTCGGGTTGAAGCCCGCGTTGCTGAAGAGGCAGTCGAGCCTCCCGAACTCCTTCACGGCCGTCGCCACGCAGTTCGCGGCGTCCGAGGCGCTCGAGACGTCCGTCCGGACCCAGACCGCCGTCCCGCCGCGGCTCCTTATCTCCTCGACAGTCTTCTTCCCCCCCTCCTCGTTGACGTCCGCGACCACCACCTTGGCGCCGTTGGCCGCGAAGACCATCGCCGCGCCCCTGCCGATGCCGGAGGCGGCCCCGGTGACTATGGTGACCTTGTCCTGAAGGCTCGATCCCATCTGCGGGCGCGCCGAGGGGCCCGATTCGTTATAAGACTTGCAGGCCCTCCCCGTCCACGTCCCGGACCTCCGCCGGGCCGGCGGAGGAGCGTCGCGCCCGTTGTTCGCCGTTCGCCGTGGGTCTCCCCGTCGCACCAATATCGATAAATAATGCAGACCGCCGGTTTGGCCCCTTGGACATTGGGCGTTATATCGCTCGCCGTCTCCTTCTAGCAATATTCGTCCTCCTAGGGGTCCTCGTCATCACCTTCACCATCTCCCACAGCTTCGGGAACCCGATCTACGCCTGGCTTGGCAAGTCCGCGGCGCTGCACCCCAACCTCGTCAAGCTCTACGAGGCCAAGTACCACCTGAACGCGCCCATCTACACCCAGTTCTACTACTACGTCCTGGGCCTGACCCAGGGGAACCTGGGCATCTCGCCTTCGCGGGGGTTCACCCCGGTGATCACGGTGATCGAGCAGACGCTCCCCTACACCCTGCAGATAGCGTTCTTCGCCATCATCCTGACGCTGGCGATGGGGATCTCCTTCGGGATCCTGGCGTCGTTCTACCACAAGAAGCCGCTCGACGCGGGGATCAGGGGGTTCTACCTCGCCGGGTACTCCTCGCCCCCGTTCTTCGTCGGGCTCGTGCTCCTGATAATACTGGTCTACTTCCTCCACTGGCTCCCGAGCGGCGGGGCGGCCGACATCTCGATCCCGGCCCCGCACGCGATAACCGGGATACCGATGCTCGACAGCCTCCTGGAAGGGAACTTCGCCTACTTCAGGAGCGCGATCATACACGTCATCCTCCCGAGCCTGACCCTCGCCGTGACGACCTTCGGGGTCGTGACGAGGATCCTCAGGAGCTCGGTCCTGGACGTCATGCACTCGAACTTCATCCGGACCGCCCGGGCGAAGGGCGTCGACGAGAGGACCGTCTTCCTCAACCACGGGCTCAGGAACGGGCTGATACCCGTCGTGACGGTCTCCTCGCTCGTGGTGACCTACCTCCTGACCGGGACGGTCTTCGTCGAGAACATCTTCGCCTATCCGGGGATGGGGCAGTACGTGGTGCAGGCCCTCCTGGCCTCGGACTACCCGGGCATCCTCGCCACGACGCTCATCTTCGCGTCGCTGATAGTGCTCACGAACCTCTCCGCGGACATCCTCTACGTCGTGGTCGACCCGCAGATAAGGTACAGCTAAGATGACGACCCAGGACACTCCTCCACAGGCACGCAAGGCGCGGAAGCGCGTCGGGCCGCTCGGCTTCATCACCGGCGGCGTGAGGATACGCAAGAACACCGAGATGATGATCGGCGGGGCCATAATCCTGCTCTTCGTCGTGGTCGCGGTCGTGGTCGAGATCGCCTCGATCCTCCACATCCAGATAACCCCCTACAACCCGATCGAGCCGGTGGGGCCCCCCCTCGTGGGCCCCTCGACCAAGTACCTCTTCGGGACCGACCAGCTCGGGAGGGACGTCTTCAGCAGGATCATAGCGGCGACGCCGAACGGGTTCTCGATCGGGTTCGCCGTCGTCGGCGTCGCCCTCGCCATCGGCATCACGGTCGGGTGCTTCGCAGGGTTCCGCGGCGGGCTCTTCGACGAGGCCCTGATGAGGGTGACCGACATCTTCTTCGCCATCCCAGCGCTCATCCTGGCCATAGCGATCGTCGCGAGGCTCGGGCCCGGCATCCTCACCATGGCCTTTGCGCTCATGATGGTCTGGTGGCCCGCCTACGCCCGCCTCTCCCGGGGGGAGACGCTCAAGGTCGCCCACCAGAACTACATCGAGGCGGCCAAGACCTCGGGGCTGGGCACGGTCAAGATAGTCGCCCGGCACGTCATCCCGAACATCTTCCTCACCCTGGTGGTGTACGCGACCCTCGACCTGGGGACGGTCGTGCTCGTCTACTCGGGGCTCAGCTACCTCGGCCTCTCGATCCCCCCGCCCGCGCCCGACTGGGGCTACATGGTCAGCAACTACCAGGACTACCTGATCTCGGCGCCCTGGCTCCCGGTGATACCGGGGCTGACGATCGCCCTAGCCGTGGTCGGGTTCAGCATCTTCGGGGACGGCTTCCGCGACGCGCTGGAGGAGTCGTCGACTTGAGCCTCATCAAGATCGACGACCTGAAGATCGCCTACGTCTTCCACGACTGGAAGCTGGTAGCCCTCAACGGCATCCACCTCGACATCGGCGAGAGGGAGTTCCTCGCGGTCGTAGGCGAGTCCGGGTGCGGCAAGTCGACTCTCGCGCTCTCGATGATCGGCCTCCTGCAGTCGCCTCCGGCGAAGGTCCTCGGCGGGTCGATCGTCTACAAGGGGACCGACCTGACCAAGCTCGACCCCAAGCACCTCAGGGCCTACAGGGGCACCGAGATCGCCATGATATTCCAGGAGCCCCTCACGAGCCTGAACCCCGTCTACAAGGTGGGCGACCAGATGGCCGAGGCCATAATGATCAGGGAGAGAAGGTCCTCCGGGGGCGACGCGCCCGACCCGGAGGCGATACAGGAGCTCCACAAGGTGAAGAGGAAGGGTGGGGACAGGTTCGGCCGCTCGCGGAGGAAGCTCACGCCCGAGCTCAAGGCGGAGGCGGTCGAGGCGCTCAAGCTCGTCCGCATAGCCGACCCGGAGCAGGTGCTGGAGAGGTACCCGTTCGAGCTCTCCGGAGGGATGCGCCAGAGGGTCATGATCGCCATGGCGCTCTCGCAGCGCCCCAAGCTGCTGGTCGCCGACGAGCCGACGACCGCGCTCGACGTGACCACCCAGGCCCAGGTACTGAAGCTGATGAAGGAGCTGATCACCGAGGTCAACACCTCGATCATGCTGATCACCCACGACCTGGCGGTCGCGAGCCAGGTCGCCGACAGGGTCGTCGTGATGTACGCGGGCGACGTGGTCGAGGACTCGGGGGTCTTCGACCTCTTCTCCAGGCCCATGCACCCCTACACCAAGGGGCTCCTGTCCTGCATACCGACCGGGTCGAAGGACGACACGAAGCTGATGCCCATACCGGGCTCGGTCCCCGACCTCGTCCACCCTCCGCCCGGGTGCCGCTACGCCGACAGGTGCCCGTCGGCGATGGAGGCCTGCCGGAAGGCCCCGCCCAAGCTCATCGAGGTCGGCGAAGGACACAAGGTGGCGTGCTACCTCTATGACAAGTGACCCGCCCCCCTCGGCCGACGTCCTCGTGACCAGGGACCTGAAGAAGTACTTCCCGATCAGGAGGTCTCTGAACCCCTTCGACAGGTCCGAGAGGCGGTTCGTGAAGGCCGTCGACGGGGTGTCGATTAGCCTCCCGCGGGGGAAGACCGTGGCGGTCGTCGGCGAGTCCGGGTGCGGCAAGACGACCCTGGCCCGCACGGTCGCCCAGCTCATCGAGCCCAGCTCCGGCGAGATCCTGCTCGACGGCCAGGACATGCTCAAGATGAAGCGGAAGGAGGTCTACCGGAACGTCCAGATCGTCTTCCAGGACCCGGACTCCTCCCTGGACCCGCGCAAGACCATCCGAGACACCGTGGGCGAGCCTGTGAGGGGCCTCCTCGGCGGGGACGCCAGGGCCGTCGACGACAGGGTCCAGGCGAGCCTCTCGGCGGTCGGGCTCTCAGAGGAGCAGGCCAACCGGATCCCGAAGCAGCTCTCGGGCGGCCAGAGGCAGAGGGTGGCCATCGCGAGGGCGATCGCGCCCTCCCCCAAGCTCCTGATACTCGACGAGCCGACCTCGGCCCTGGACGCCTCAGTCCAGGCCCAGATCCTGCGCCTCCTCATCGAGCTACAGAACCGGTTCGGGCTCTCGTACATGCTCATCACCCACAACATCGCGGTCGCGCAGTACCTCTCGGACGTCGTCGCGGTCATGTACGCCGGCCACCTGGTCGAGTACGGGCCGACCAAGACCGTGATGGCACGGCCGAGGCACCCGTACACGATCACACTGATGTCCGCGGCGCCCATAGCGAACCCCTGGAAGAGGAACCTGCTCAACGTGGAGATCCGGGGCGAGGTGCCGAGCTCCATCAACCCCCCGAGCGGGTGCCGGTTCAACCCCCGGTGCCCCTACGCCGAGACGGTCTGCCAGCAGGTCGACCCGCCGCTGGAGGAGGTCACGCCCGGGCACTTCGTCGCCTGCCACTTCAAGGACAAGACCGCGGGGGTCGTGGTCGAGGGGATCGCCCCCGCCGACGAGATCGGCCAGAAGGTGCCCGCTTGCTAGACGCCGAGGCCAGGGAGTACCTTCGGCGCGTCGCCGAGACGAGCACCCCTCCCCTCGCGGGGCTCACGGCCGCCCAGGCGAGGGAGGTCTCGAAGGTCTTCGAGGAGATGTTCCCGTGGGACCCGCGGGCGGAGGTCGAGGCGCGGGACGCGGCCGTGCCCCTAGGGGGGCGGTCGCCTGGCTCCCCTTCTCCGCCCTCCGGCTCGATCCCCGTCCGCATCATCGTCCCGAAGGGGCCGGCGTCTCCCTCTTCTTCTCCGCCGCTCCTACCCGTCCTGGTATACTTCCACGGCGGCGGCTGGGTCCTGGGCGACCACGCCGACCCCGACATCGTCCGGACCTGCTCATACCTGGCGGCCGCGGCCGGGTGCGCCGTGGTCTCGGTGGGGTACAGGCTGGCGCCGGAGCACCGGTTCCCCACCCCGGCCGAGGACGCCTACGCCGCCCTCCTCTGGGTCTCCGACCACGCAGGGGAGTTGGGGTTCGACCCATCGCGCATCGCGGTCGGCGGCGACTCCGCGGGCGGGAACCTGGCGGCCGTGGTCTCCCTGATGGCGCGGGACCGGGGCGGCCCGCGGCCGGTGCACCAGATGCTCGTCTACCCCGTCATCGATCACTCGTTCGAGACGGAGTCCTATCGGACCTGCGGCGACGGGTACGGGCTGGCGACCGAGGAGATGCGGTGGTTCTGGGACCACTACCTGCGGTCTCCCGCCGACGGGGGAGACCCCTACGCCTCCCCCATCCGGGCGAAGGACCTCTCGGGGCTGCCTCCGGCGTTCGTCTTCACCGCCGGCTACGACCCCCTCAGGGACGAGGGGGAGGCCTACGGCGCCAGGCTCCGGGCGAGCGGGGTCCCGACGGTCGTCTCCCGGCACGACGGGACGATCCACGGGTGCTTCACGCTCCCCTTCGGGGACCGGGCGAGGGCCGAGGCCGCGGCCGAGCTCCGCAGGGCCTTCTCGCCGCCGGCCTCGTGACGGCCGGCGGGGCGGCGGCGCCCCCGTCATCCCACGGGCCGGCCCGCTCGATAGCGGCGGAAAAACGACGAGATTTCTCATCAAGGATATGCTAATTGCCCTCTGCGTTTTCTAACGCATTTGGCTCAAAAGGCGCAACTACGTATGATATACAATAGAACATATCTTTAGTTGAATGTTCGGTATCGAACCTACCAATTCTGTCCAAATTGGATAATTCGGTGGAAGTTTCTAAGTATATATTAAGATGTTTGTATATGAGGTCGCCGTGGGTTCCCCAGCCCGACTGTTAACCGATTCTCTCCCCCAGCTGGCTACTAGTCTCGCCAGTCAAGAGATTCGTGCCCTTATCAAAGGGAAGATGGCGCTTTCAAAACGGCAAGGAACCTGGTTTAGGCTGAGCGTCCAAGAACGCTCCATAGTCAACCTCGCCCTGAGCCTGAAGGTGAGCTTCAGGAGCTCCGGTCTGGTCAGGGCGATCGCATCGGTGATGAAGAGGCTCCAGCAGGTCTCCAGCAGGACCTTCGGCGAGATGCTCCGGGGCGCCAGGATAGCGCTCGAGCTCTCCGAGGCCGCGGTAAGCTGGGGCAACCCCACGGCCAGGTCCTGGAGGGCCGACGACCACTTCGCCGCCTTCCTCGGCAGGTTCTGGCCGACGGCCAGGTCCTAGGGACCGCGCCGGCCACCGAGAAGAAGCGAGAAGGGATTCGAATGAAGGCAGTGATACTAGCCGGAGGCCCGGGCACCAGGATGAGGCCCCTCACCTACGTCATGCCCAAGGTCCTCCTGCCCATAGCGGGCAAGCCCCTCCTGGAGAGGACGGTCACCTACCTCAAGTCCTACGGCGTCACCGAGTTCGTCGTCTGCGTCGCCTACCTCAAGCGGCAGGTGATGGACGCGTTCCGCGACGGCGCGGACCTGGGCGTGAAGATCGAGTACGCCGAGTCCGACTCCCCGCTCGGGACCGCGGGACAGCTCAAGACCGCAGAGCGCTTCATAGACGGGCCGTTCCTTGCGATGAACGGCGACATCGTCACGTCGATGAACATCGGCCACCTCTCCGAGACACACCGGAGGCTCGGGGGCGTGGGCACCATAGCGCTGAAGAAGTACGAGGTCAAGATGCCCTACGGGTTCATCACGACCGACGACCGGGCCTCGATCACGAAGTTCGAGGAGAAGCCGACGCTGAGCTTCATGGCGAACGCCGGGGTCTACGTCCTCGAGAGCCGCATCTTCGCGGAGATCCCGGCGGGGAAGGCCTCGTCCCTCGAGACGGAGATCTTCCCGGCGCTCCTCGCCAGGGGCGAGCGGATGAACTCATACTACGAGGACGCCGAGTGGGCGGACGTCGGCTCGATGACAGACTTCGAGCGCGTCAACGACCAGGTCCTCAACCAGTACTTCCAGCCCACGGGCTAGAGAGAACGGACCACCACGATGACGATGAGAAGCGGGCCCGCTCTCGTGATAGCGCTGAGCCTGATCACGTTCTTCGTCCCGAACGCCGTGGGCGTGGCCGTCTGGGCGCTGGGGGACGGCCTCCCCGAGGTCCTTCGGTCGCTCACGGCGATCCTCGGATGGGTCGTCGCCTTCGGGGGCAGCTCGATGGCGTTCTGGAGGCTGGTGGTGGCGGCAACCCGCGGCGGCGGCGGAGGAGCTGCCTGACATGAACGACGTCAGCCTGGCCGGCGTGGCGGTCGGCGCGGTGGCGGCCGTGGTGGTCTCCTACGCCTCGGCGCGCTACCTCTCCGTGAAGTTCGTCAAGATGGGGATCACCGGCAACGACATCCACAAGCCCGGCCGGCCCGTCACCGCCGAGATGGGCGGGCTCTCCGTCCTGCTGGGCCTGCTGGTCGGGGCCGCGGTCGTGATGGCCGTGGGCCAGGACCCCTCCCCGCTCTTCCTGGGCGGGCTCGCGACGGTCGCGGGCTCGGGCCTCGTGGGCGTCCTCGACGACCTCACGGACATGCGCCAGCGGTACAAGCCGTTCCTCATCGGCGCGGCCTCGTTACCGCTGATGTACGTCCTCTGGAACCGCGGCTCCATCGACGTCCCCTTCGTGGGCTCCCTGCCCCTGGGCATCGTCTACCCCCTCGCCGTCGTACCCTTCGCGGTCGCGATCTCGGCCAACTTCACGAACATGCTCGCGGGGTTCAACGGCCTCGAGGCGGGGTGCGCGACGATCGCGCTCGGCGCCCTGACCCTCCTCGCCGCGATCGAGGGCTCCTACTACGCCGCGGCGGTCGGCGTGGTCCTGGTCTTCGGTTTCCTCGGGTTCCTCAAGCTCAACTGGTACCCGGCGCGGATCTTCCCGGGCGACACGGGCACGCTCCTGGCCGGCGCCGGGCTCGCCGCGGTCGCGCTCCTCGGCGGGCTAGAGTTCGCCGCCATAATCGTCGGGATCCCTGCGGGGATCGACTTCACCTTGAAGATGATCTCAAAGACGCCGTTCGGCGGAAGGCGCTCGTACGGCAACACCACGGTCGACGAGGCGGGCAGGCTAAACCCTCCCTCATACCCCGCGCTCGTCCACGCTTTCATGAGGGCGTCCCCCACGACGGAGAGTGGGCTCGTCGTCTCGGTCCTTTCGATGCAGGGCGTCTACGCCGCCCTCGCGGTGGCGGTGACGCTCCTGGGGTGGTGGCTTCACTAGCATGAGCTTCGACGCAGGCACCTCACCGGCCACGGGCGGCAGGGCCCGCCAGATCAAGAAGATCTGGGTGGCCATGTCGACCCCCTTCCAGGCCAACTTCTTCGCGCCGCTCATCGAGGAGCTCCAGGGCAAGTACGAGTTCTTCGTGACCGCCCGCGAGCACGACGGCATAGCGGCGATCCTGGACGCCAAGAAGATCGACTACGTCGTCGCCGGGAAGCACGGCGGCAGGAAGCTCGAGAACAAGCTCGAGGCCTATGCCTCGACGATACAGCAGATGCTCCCCATGATCGAGCGCGAGAAGCCCGACCTGCTGCTCACCGAGAGGTGGCCGGAGGCGGTGCGCGTCGCCTTCGGGCTGAACATCCCCTCGTGGGTCATCTTCTACGACGAGCGCGAGAAGCACGTCAACCAGATGGTCTTCCCGCTCGCCTCCAAGATCTTCGTGCCCCGCTTCTACACATTCCAGGAGCTCTACCAGCAGGGCGTCACCGACCTGGACAAGGTCGTCTGGTTCAACGGGTTCCACACCGGCTACCTTAAGGACACGCCCATCGGCACCGAGAACCCGTTCAAGCGCATAGGCATCGACACGAAGGTCGTCTTCGTCCGGCCCGAGCCGGAGTTCGCGAGCTTCTTCCCCAACTACCAGCCCATCCTGGAAAAGTCGGTCGAGAGGATAGCCAAGACCGGCGAGTGCACCGTCGCGGTCCTGCCCCGCACCGAGAAGCAGCGGCTCCACTACTCGAGGGTCGAGAACGTGAGGGTCATCGACTCGTCGTTCCACGACAGCCCGGTGGCGCACGCCGACGTGGCCCTGGGGGCGGCGGAGACGATGCTGATGGAGGCCTTCGTCCTGGGCAAGCCCGCGGTCAGCGCCATCTACTGGGAGGCCTCGAAGCCGGTCGTCGAGCTCCACCGATACATCGCCCACTCCACCGACCCGAGCCAGATCGCCTCCTACGTCCACGACTACATGGACGCCGACAAGGTCAAGGAGTACAGCGACAAGGCCCAGCTCATCGTCAAGGCGATGGACAACCCGGTGAAGCTGATGATCGACGAGATCAGGCGCATCGACGACGTCCCGCGGGACGACATCATCCTCAAGCGCCGCTCGAAGATGGAGGTCCGCATCGACATCATCCAGGCCTCGTCGCTCCGCCCGCTGAGGCCGACGCACATCATGAAGGCCGCGAACATCTCCTACAACGAGCTCAAGCTCATCATCGACGACCTGGAGCGGAAGGGACTCCTCAAGGTCGAGGTCACGCTCGGCGGCAAGTACTACCAGTCGACGGGCGAGGGCCTGAAGCTGCTCCAAGAGTACAAACAGTTCAGGGACAGGCTCTTCGAGTGAAGGCAACGGGGCGCGAGGGTCGTCGCCGTCCGCGGCGAGAGGCAGCGAACGTGACCGCGGGCGCGGTCTTTCTTCTCGTTCTTCGCTCGCGCAGCCCTGGGCCGACGGTAGCGGCAACAACCAGAGGAGAGATGCTGATGAGAAAGTTTGTGAGTGTGCGGAAAGCCCTGCTTTCCCCAGCTCGCAGGGCCTTCCCAGCTATCCCCCACACACTCAAGGTGACGGACGACAGTTCTCGTATTAAGCGTTCTGAACTTGAAATCCATGGTAGTGTTTCCCTGCTTCATGTCCTTCCAGAGGCCCGGTCGAGCCGATCTTGACGCTCCACCTCAAGAGGAGGGTGAAGGGTGCGGCCATCCAGACCGCCAGGGTCTCGTCGTCCGTCGGCGCCGGGTTCGTCTCGAGGGGGATCCTCGGACCGATCAAGATAGCCTACGACCCGCCGTCCGGCCCGTCGCTCTACCCCGGCGGGCGCAAGTCCGCGGCCTGCATCTCGGTCGACTTCGACGTGACCGTCCCCGACAGGGCCGAGCCCAACCGCGCCGGGACCGCCACGCTCATGGCGCTCTCCGAGAAGTACGGCGTCCCGATCACCTGGGCGATTTGCGGGAAGACCGCCGATGCCGACCCAGAGTCATACCGCCGGATCGCGGCCTCGCCGGTGAGGCAGGAGCTCGGCATCCACACCTACTCGCACGTCGACGCACAGAAGGTCGACGCGGAGGCGTTCGAGAAGGACGTCGTCCGCTGCATCGAGTCGCTCCACATGGCCTCGACGCCCCCGACCTTCGTCTTCCCCTGGAACCGGGTCAACCACTTCGAGGTCCTGCGCAAGCTCGGGTTCAAGGTCTACCGCGGCAAGGAGAGGGCCGTCGGCGCGCCCACGCCGAGCGAGGGGCTCTACAACGTGCGGCCGGTCTACTACGTCGACCAGAAATCGGTCGGGGCCCAGTCGCTCATCAACAAGTACGCCGACCTGTGCGCCAGCGCGTCCTCGGTCTTCCACCTCTGGACCCACCCCTGGTCGATAGTCATGAGGGACGGGTCGGGCCCGATGGTCGAGACGCTCGAGCCGGTCTTCGCCCACATGAAGCGGCTCAGCGACTCGGGGCAGATGGCGCTCTGCACCATGGGCGAGCTCGCCGCGCAGCTCGGGCCGGCGGCTTCGCGGGGCGGCGCCGGGCCGAGATGAAGAGAGAGGGGAGGACGAGACGTTGAAGATAGCCATGGTCAACGTCTTCTTCCAGCCCTTCATGGTCGGCGGTGCCGAGTGGTACGTCTACAACATGTCCCGCGAGCTCACGAAGCTGGGCCACGAGGTCCACGTCTTCACGGCCGACACGTGCAACGGGACCAAGGCCCCCAGCGAGGAGGTGATCGAGGGCATCTCGGTCCACCGCCTGCCGCTGAGGATAGACTGGACCTACCGGCTCAAGGTCTGGTCCGGCCTCGAGGAGGCGCTCGTCGCCGGGTCCTTCGACGTCATACACACCTACGACTACGCGCAGCCGCACAGCAAGGTCGCGGTGAGGGCCGGGAACAAGGCGCACGTCGGGACGGCGCTCACGGTCTTCGACGTCCACTCGATGATCCCGCGCAAGTGGTACAAGCAGATACCCATGAAGGTGATCGAGAGCTACGTCGGCAAGGCTCCGCTCGTCGGCGCTGACAGGATACTGGTCCGGGCGCCCATGCTCGTCCCTCCCCTCCTCGAGCTCGGCGCCGACGAGAAGAGGATCGTCATCACCCCCTCGGGCATCAGGGAGGGGTCCCTCGGGACATTCGACGGCGGCGCCTTCCGGAAGAAGCACGGCCTGGAGGGCTACTCTCCGCTCATCCTCTACCTGGGGCGCCTGAACCCCCTGAAGGGCCCCCAGTACCTGCTCGAGGCCGCCCCGGCCATCCTCGGGGCCTTCCCCGGCGCCGGTTTCGCCGTCGTCGGCCCCGACCAGTCCGGCTACGGCAGGTCGCTCCAGTCGCAGGCGGACAAGCTGGGCGTCGGCTCCCGGGTCAAGTTCCTCGGCCCGATCTACGATTTCGAGGAGAAGATGCAGGCCTACTCCTCCTGCGACGTCTTCGTCCTCCCGACGGCCTTCGAGGGGACGAGCCAGGCGATATTCGAGGCGATGTCCCAGGCGAAGCCGATAGTGGCGACGCGGGTGGGGGGCATCCCGTCCCAGGTGACCGACGGCCGCGAGGGCTTCCTCGTAGAATATGCGGACGCGCCGGCGCTCGCCGCCAAGGTGATAGAGGTCCTCGGGGACCCCGCCATGGCGAGAGAGATGGGAGCGAAGGGCAAGGCGAAGGTCGAGGCGCACAGGTACCCGGTGCTGGCCGCCGAGATGGTCAAGATCTACGAGCAGGTATCGGCGGAGGGCCGAGTGGAGAAGGTCGCGGCATGAACCTCGATGGAGCCAGGACGCTCGTCACGGGCGGAGCCGGGTTCATCGGTTCCCACCTCACCGAGAGGCTGCTGGACATGGGCGCGCTCGTCACGGTCTACGACAAGTTCGACGGCTTCTACTCCGGCAAGGAGCAGAACCTCTCCGAGGCCTCGAAGCGGCCCGGGTTCAGGCTCGTCAACGGCTCGATCCTCGACCGGGACCTGCTCGACTCTGCGGTGGCGGGCAACGAGGTCGTCTTCCACCTCGCGGGCCAGGCCGGCGTCGGGTTCAGCGTCGCGCACCCCCGGGAGACCGACCAGGTCAACGTC
>JBEKTS010000053.1:0-13835 GCA_049515775.1 Nitrososphaerales archaeon
ACCAACAGCCAAGGGCCTAGAGACTTGGATTAATGATAACGACTCCTTTGTCTCACTATACCCATCATTCAAGGCACGGTTTTCCAATCCCAAAAACGCTCTAGGTGTCTTGGACGCATACTACACTTACTTGGTTCGGAAGAGACACCTGAGAGACCGTTTAGGCCGACTCATGTGGCAAGGGCTCGGGGGAATTCTTTGGACTTTGGGAATTCTTTTCGTATCCGCTCTTGCTACGTTTTGGTTGTTGATAGTCGTCGGACACCTGATTTAACGAGCCGAGATGCGATGTGCGTGGTTCTACAGAACGTATAAAATTTGACCGTTTGTGCTCCCCCCACAGGCCACGTTGGAACGGGCGACGGCCGCGCCGTTTAGGTACAGGGTTGCGCTCCCTGAAGGCCCGGTACTGCCGGGGCAACTCAATGAAATGTTGATCGTGATGGCTTCGTTCTGGAACACAGGACTAACCGTGAATGATTGAGGAGTTCCAAGGGACCCACTTGCGCTGTAGGAACCGGCTTGAATCGCATAATTCAAGAATTGCCCAGAAGGAGCCACATAGACCGTTACATTCAATGGAACAGGATAGATCGAGGTCATGGTGGTCGTCGTGACGGTCGCTGTCGTGGTCGTCGTTGCGATTTGCGTCGTTGTCGAGGTAATGAGAGAGGTTTGAGTTTGAGTCGAGTATCGGGTGGAGGTCGAAGTGATTAGCGACGTTTGAGTCTGTATCGAGGTCTGAGTGACAGTTACGAGGACGGCCGAGAAACTGGTTTGGACTGATGTTGTCTCCTGAGTCGTCGTTCTCGTCACCGTTTCGGTCTTGACAATCGAGAAAGAGTAATTGCTAACGAGGTAATAGCCGCCTACACCGACCAGGATTCCCACCACCAAGACCACAGCGACCAACGAGTTAGCTAAACCCTGGCGTCGCATGGCTCGGTGCCTCAAGAGGTGAGTAGAAATGCGTTAAGAATGCCCTGCCCGTGCCCGTATCCTGTCCCGCCTAGGGATTATTGGCGCCGAAAGGCCTCAAGGCTTGAGGTCTTCCTTCCTGAGGACCCTCGAATGTCCGGAAGAGTTCAGCATGCTCCGTCGACAACTCCTTCCAAACCACCGGATGCTTCCTCACAATGGCTCCATGTCTTTTGCCTTCCTCTTTGGTCATGGTTGGCGTTCTGGCAGCGCGGGGCACCGGCTTCAAATCACCCAAAGACGGGACAACGCCCGAATCTTGACTCCTTTTCCTGTGAACGGGCGAATCTGGGGTAATCTTAGAATCTGATTCAAAATTAATATTCAAATCGTTGATTAGAGACTGAATAGAGCTTGCAGAGACTTAAATAGATGTATTCGCCCCCTGAGAGTCGAACCATGACTCAGAATGTGCCGATTACGGTGAGTCTGCCTCTGGAGATCCTCGCGAGGATGGACCGAGAGAAGGGAGACCTATCGCGATCGAGATTCGTCCTCCGGGCGATTGAGAAATCGCTCGGAAAAGATACCGCGGGAGCCGTTGACGCGACCCCCGTGGCTGCCCCTCCCCACGCCGAGAGCAACCCCAACGAGGGAGGAAAGGCGGCTTGAGAGAAGAAACGTCGGCTTTTAACCCTGACATGGCGTCGCTCAGCGATGCCGAGCTCGACCATGAGATCGTTGTCGTCTGTGCGCTCCTCGCGTTCCTTCGCGGCCAACGCCCGCCTACGCCCGCCTAAACGCGGTTCGGTGATTCAGGAGGCCTTTCGGTTATGGCCGGACAGGACAGCACACGCCCCCTCGAGACAGGGGATAGCACGGTACAGCACCGAGAGAGGGAGAATCAGCCGGTAATCTTCTCCTGGGAGCTAAGGCGCGTCCTGAAAGGTAACGCAAAGACACAAGCCCGAACTTACATCAGGAGCCTAGACGATTCCTGTTTTTTCTGCAAGCTCGCCCTCGGTTACGGGACTCCGGACATTCACCACATAGACGAGAACCCGGAAGATAACCGTCTATACAACCTCGCGTTGGCTCACCACGGGTGCAATTCCTCAGACTTCAATCAAAAGAAACAGCACGGTATAGCATCATCCGGGCACGGGGGTGTGAGAGAGAACGGCGGACAGAGACCTGCGGAATGGACGACAGAGGAGGGCCGACGCAGCGACAAGATGACGTATTGCTATCGGCAATTCCTCTACCACCCAAAGACGGGGCTACTGCGGAACGGGGGCCAACTGTTCTCGATAAAGTGGCTCGCGGCCATGCTCCCCTCAGAACTGAAGATAGGCAAGAGCGTGACCTACCGGCGCTACATTGACGAGGACATAGCGGGTGGGTTCCTGGAGCCCACGGTAATCGACGGGACCGACAAGGTCGAACGAACCACAAAGCCGTATCCTTTGGAACTGCTCGAGATGAGGGAGCCTGAGTAAGATGCCCTGCTGGCGCGGCTGCATCACCCGCATCTTGGCTCGGCCCGGGGCTGAATACCGATGCGCGTGTCTCGCGCTGGGGAACCACGCAGCGAGGGTCCTAAGTTGATTTGCCCTAACTGCAGGGACCCCTCGTGGTCAGGTCGGACGGGCGTTTCGACTGTCCAGCTGACGAGTGCGAGGTCGCGCCCGAGGCGGCCATAGCATGTCTGACTGTATCCACGACCCGATCTTTGAGGGCTCGGTCATAGTCTGCCGGAGGTGCGGCGCGGAGTTTCCGATGCTCTCGCCCCCCTCGGGGGGCGCCTCGACGTCCTGGCCGGTCCATAGAATCGACCCGAGGGGGCGGGGCCTCGGCACTCGGACCACCCACTCGCTCTGCCGCTCCGTTCTCTCCTCTGGGCTCAAGGCCGAGGGCAAGAACCCCGTAGAAGTGAACCGGAGGGCCTACCGCCTTTACCGCGAAAGCGAACCGAAGACCGACCCACTCACCACGGGCGTACTGAGCGACGTCTGGGAGTATCTGAAGAAAAGAATGCCTCCCGATGTGATGGGCGACTACGCGGCGAGCTTGGCGATCAGGGAAATCAAGAGATTCAGGGCAGACTACCCTGATCTGAACCCCCACGGGCTCAAGGACCAGCTGGTAAAGCGGGTGATAGTGCAGATTGATACTGCGCTCACTCACCCGCTTTTGGAGGTCGAGGCCGATTGAGCAGCGAGCCCGAGGAAATCAAGGCCCTCTTCGCTAAGCTGGACCAGGAGATCGCGGAGCTGAAGCAAATGCTCTCTTCAACTCCTCCACGGTCTTCTCGAGGGACAGGACCCGATTGAGGTACATCTTCTCTCTGCTCTCGAAATCGGTGCGCATCGTCGTCTCAGTGTAGTCCAGGCTAACGAAGGGCTCGAGCTTTTCGTACTGAGCGATCAGGTCCTCCTCATGCGACTCTGCCGTGTGATTATAGACCCACTGGATGCCCGCCAGGTGCCCCATGAAGAACTCGACCGCGTCCGCTTCAATCTTTGCGTGGGAGGCCTCGGTCTTGAAATTGTGCCTGAGGTAATGGGTGTGCCAGCTGGCCGGGTCCCCGTTCTTGATTAGCCCCTGCTTGTGCAACCTCAGGGCCATCCTCCGCATCTCGCGGCCGAGCCAGGTCTCTTCCATGCCCGTCTGGACTATGCTCACGAAAACAAGGTCCTCGGACGCGGGGTCCCTCCCCATGATCTCGCGCCATCGCTCGGCCCAGAGCTTGAGGGCCTGGACGCTGTCCCTCCCGAGGTAGGTGTGGTACGCCTTGCGGTGCCTCTTCCTCCCGTAGAACTGGAGCCGGACCGGATAGGCGCCAGTTGCGAACCCGTCCAGGTCCTTCCATCTAAGGCCTAGAATCCGGTTGATTTCGCAGCTGGATTGCCACATGCAGAGGAGGGGCGTCCGGGTCTGGATTGGGAGCGCCTTGAGAACGGTGCGTATGTCCGAGGCCTCGAGAGGTTTCGGGGGAATCCTCGCGGCCCCCCTGGAGACAGTGACCTTCCCAAACAGAGGCGAATCGTTCTTTGAGTAGAAATTGGAGACTGCGCTCGCGAGAACCATCCTGGACATCTCCGCGAACCCCTGTCGGACCATCTCCTCGTTGACATACTCCTCCAGGAGCCCCCGGTGTTTCCTCTTCGATGCGACGTCCTCGGGCTCGGATCGGTAGATGTTGATGAGATTGTCCTTCACCAGCTGGTCGGGGTCCATCGTGACGCCCTTGGTCTCGCGGAGCCACGCGAAATAGCTCGCCAGATGGGTGCAATAGGCCCTCTTGGTCCTGGCGTTGCCGTAGGAGCTAAAGAAACGCCGTACCGCCTCCCCGTTCCCTAGCTGCTCGAGCGCCTTCTTTATCTCCGCCTCCGTCTTGAGGGCTATCTTGGTCTCCATACGCCCAGTAAAAGGACGATTGCCTGTTTCCATGCCGGCACCTTAACGGTTTAGGCGGCCGCCCGGACCGGCTCCAGGGGGACCGAGCGGGCCTTTCTCGAAGGGGGCAGCGGTGCCTCCGGCCGCGCCGGTGGCGACCGTCAGCGCCAGCCCGCTGCAAGCGCTTTGGGTGCAGATGTTACCTCCGATTTAACTAGAGAAAGCCATCCCGCGACATCAGTGAACTTCGGTGAGGGACGCCTTCCAAGAGAACGACCGACCGCCGTTCGGCCCGCTCGCCGGACCCGGTCCTGGGCGCTCGGGAGGCGGACCGTCACCGAGCCAAGGCGCGGCCGGTCCGGGCCCGCGCCCGATCCAGGCGAGGCTCCGTAGATGGAGATGGTGATCCTTCGATGAGGGCCGGCCGTGAAGACGACGACGTCGAGCCGGAGGCCGTCGACAGGAACCTGAGGCCCGTCCTCGTCGAGCTGGAGGCGCTCTCGCGGAGCCTCTCGCTCTCCGAGGCGGTCGCCGAGGAGGCGGCCCGGATCTGCAGGGAGGGGCACGAGAAGGGGCTCCTCCATCGCAAGTCCCCCGCGAAGGTCTCGGCCTCCTCGGTCTACGCCGCGTGCCGGATCAAGGAGGTCCCGAACACGCTGGAGGACGTCTCGCAGGCGAGCGGCGTCGGAAAGAAGGACATAGCGGGATGCTATCGTCAACTCGTCAACGGGCTCGACCTCAGGGTCCACGTCGCCGAACCGTCGGAGTATCTGCCCCGGGTCGCGGCGAGCGCGAGGATGGACGCCGAGGTCCAGGCCAGCGCCCTCCGCATCCTGGAGCGGGCCGAGGAGGCGGGGGTCACCTCCGGACGGGAGCCGATAGGCCTCGCGGCGTCGGCCCTCTACGTCGCGGCCGCCCTGGAGGGGAAGAGGCTCACCCAGAAGGGGGCCGCGGACGCGGCCGGGGTGAGGGAGGCGACGATCCGGAAGGAGTACCAGCGCCTGCGGAAGGCGCTCTGAGGCGCGGCGCCGGACTAGGCGGCCGCGGAGCCCTCTGCGCCCTCGCGCCCCTCGTCCATCGCGAGCATCCTGGTCACCATCTTGCCGTGCTTCGCCTCGTCCATGTCTATCCACTCGAGCAGCAGGCGCGCGACCGGGTGGTCGACGTCCACGCTCTCCCCAAGGTTGACCTCGTTCGCCGAGTCCTCGAGAGCGAGCATCGACCGGAGGAGCTCCTCTCCGGGCAGCTCGGTCCCCCTGGCGCCCCCGGACTCGAGCCAGGATATCATCTGGGAGACGACGTCCGCGTGCCTGATGCTGTCCGAGGCTATCATGCGGAGCAGGAGCTTCGTGTGGTCGTCTCCGGTCCTGTTCGCCAGCTCGAGGTAGGACTCGGCCGCCGAAAGCTCGAGCTTGAGCCGCTTCCGCAGGAGCTCGAGCGAGCCCGTCCTGTCCGCGTCCTTGATGGTCCTCGCGACGACCATCCTCTTCCCTGCCGAGATCACCATCACCTGGCGTGCGGTCTCGAGAAGCTCGACGGTCTTTATCGCACCGGACCCCGAGCGGAACCTCCTCGCCACCTCCTCGGCGAGGGGGCCGATGAGCTCGTCCATCTCGACTCCGGCGCCGACGCGCGCCCCCCTCTTCCGATTCAGGTACTGGGTCACCGCGGCCGGGGTCACGTTGAGCGCCCCGGCTATCTCCTTGACCTTGAAGCCGGCCGCGCTGAGCCTCTCGGCCAGGGCGGCACGTATCGTGGGGATCAGCCTCTCTTCGCTCTTGATCCCGGACAGGTTCGACGGCGTCCGACCGTCCTCCGTCGGGGTCGGGCCCACCGTCCCGGATGGATGCGCGGCCTTGCGCTTCCCTGTTAATAACATCGTTAACGCCAGTCGTTAACACCGTTTGTATTTAAATATTACATATGTTATGGGGCCGCCCATGGTAGGCTTCGGGGAGACCCTGCTCTTCTCCGCGGTCATGGGTTTCTCGATCTTCATCTCGCTCCCCATAGTCGTGCGCAAGAAGACCGGGAACCTGGCGAACAAGCTCCTGGTCGCCGTGGCGATAGGGATCCTGGTCTTCCTGATGGCCGACGTCTGGGGCGACGCCGCCGGGATAATGTTCAACGGCTCGCTCTACGGCTACGGCTCCTCCCCGTCCTTCGACGCGGTCTTCACTGCGGCGCTCGTCGTCGGGTTCATGGGGCTCTACTACGGCGAGCACAGGAGGAAGACCGGTCTGGGCCCCTCGCAGACGTCCCTGGTGATCGCGACGGGCATAGGCTTCCAGAACCTCACGGAGGGGCTGGTCTTCGGGGCCCTCTCGGTGACATTCGGGCTCTCCAGCGCCGCTCTCGTCGTCCTGGTCGGGTTCATCCTGCAGAACGTCACGGAGGGGTTCCCGATTGCATCCCCGTTCCTGGGGCGCGCGGACAAGGAGGGGCGGAGGATGGCCGCGCTCTTCGCGCTCGGCGGCCTGCCGACGGTCCTGGGAGGGGCGATCGGGTTCTTCTACAGCTCGGGAGCCTTCATCCTCCTCTTCGACGGGCTGGCGATAGGGGCCATCCTGTACGCCATCCTGCCCATGCTCAAGTCGATGTTCAGGGACTCGGACTTTGCGACGCAGCGGCTCACCTACGCCGGCATCTTCCTCGGCTTCCTCGTCGGCTTCCTTGTGAACCTGATCTGAGGCATCCGCTCTCCCCGGGGCCCTGCCCTGCGCTTGCGCTCCTGGTGTGTCACTATCGCACGAAGCGGGTCGGTCCTGTGGGAAGAGGCTCGAGTGGAGACCCAACGGACGCGGGTGTCCATGGGACCTAGGAAGGGCAATCCCTCGGGGTAGCGGCCTTGGCAGAGCGAGGGATCCTTCTCGATGGGAACGCGCCTGGATCGGCGCGCTCGCCGCTGGGGAGAGGGCCGTAGGTTACAACGGTAGGCGGGTCTGCCTTTCTGATGGCCGCGAGCATCCGTCCCAGGGCTCGTGCGATCATCGATACCCTCGACCGAGGGTGGACACGCATGATGAAGGCACGATCGAGACGGCGGGAGTCGCTCTTCGAAAGACCGATGCGAACGCCTCGGGGCTCCTCGCTCGCGGTCAGGGAGGGTCGGCCCGTCATCGACCGTGTCGACCGATGAGATGATCCATGGGCCGGGTCGAGGGTCGCCGAGCCCCATCGCGTCATCCCGAAGGGCTCTCCGGTCGACGGAGGGATGGCTGACGAGCCCACCGCGTCGTTCACGCGTCGATCATCTACCCAGCCTCCGTTTCCGCTTTTGGTAGGTGCGGATCGCCCGCAACAGATCGATCTTTCTGAACGCCGGCCAGTAGACGTCCATGAAGATGAGCTCGCTGTAGGCGCCCTGCCAGAGCATGAACCCCGACATCCTCTCCTCGCCCGAGGTGCGTATGATCAGGTCCGGCTCCGGGTTCGGCAGGTGGGCGGTGTAGAGCCTGCTCGCTATCGTCTCCTCGGTTATCGCCTCGGGCGCGAGGGTCCCCTTCTTCACGTCCTCCGCGATGGACTTTACGACGTCCGTTATCTCCGCCCTGCCTCCGTAGGCGACCGCGATGTTCAAAAAGTGGCCGTCGTAGCCGACCGTCCTCGCCTCGACCTCGTGCAGGATGGCCAGGAGCGAGGCGGGGAGCAGGTCGAACTCTCCGATCCCCTTGACCCTCACCCGGTATTCGTATATCCGGCGGTCCTTCAGGAGGTTGGTCAGCCGCTCCTCGATGAGCCTGAAGAGCTCCTGGACCTCCTCGGAGGTCCGGTGGAGGTTCTCGGTCGATAGGACGTAGAGCGTGATCGACTTTATCCCGATCTCGTGGCACCAGTCGAGGAGCTTCTCGACCACGTCCGCGCCGTAGGCGTGGCCGACGTCCACCGAGTACCTCTTGTCCTGGGCCCACCTCCTGTTCCCGTCGAGGATGATCCCGATGTGGCCGGGGACGGGTCCGTCCTCCACCTGCCAGCTGAGCCTGTTCTCGTAGAACCTGTAGGCCCCGGTAGCCCTGAGCAGCCCATCAAGCACTGGAGTCACTCTTTAGCATCGGGTTTCTGTTCCTTATCCTCCCGTAGAGGACGGTGACGATGGCGAAGGTGACCGCGAGGCCCACCAGCACGTAGGAGATGAGGAGGACCGAGTTCTGGCTCCCGGTGAGCACGAGCGCGAACTGGTCGACGGGCAGGTAGAGCAGCCCCAACAGCACCATGAGCACCCCGTCCCTCCAGACCCTCCGGGACCCTCTCGCGATGTGCGCCAGTAGCGCGCCTATCAGGTAGATGGCGTAGGCCGCCCAGGCGAACGGGATGGCGCCCTCGAGGTAGTACCCGATGAGCGTCCCCCCCAGGGTCAGGAAGCTGCTGGGGTCGGCCTGGACTCGCGAGAACCCGATCGGGTCGCTCGAGACCATGTTGTTGTACCCGTTCGAGATCGCGACGAGGAAGATGAGCGTACCGGCGACGGCCGAGAAGATCCTGAGGTACCCGTATGGGCGCTGGCTCAGCATCGCGGCCAGGGACCTGTCTATGCCGAACCCCCTCACGAAGAAGGTCGAGCCCAGTATGAGGAGGATCGCGATCCCGGCCTCGTAGGCCCTCCCGAAGAGCACTAGCACGCCCGCGAAGAGGAAGATCACCCCGGGGACGCCGACGACCCACTTGGAGTAGCGCTGGTCGAAGATGAGCATCCTCAGGTACCTCCCGAGGACCATGTACGTCTCCTCTACCGTCCTGCTGTGCTTGACCACTATCCTCACGACCGAGACGACGGGCTTCATCGACTGGATGATCGGCAGGATCTGCTCGTCCTCGGCGCCGTCGGAGACCAGCACTATCCCAGAGAACTGCCCCCTGGACAGGAGGTTCTCGACCTCCCTGCGGATCTTCCTGTCCGCATCGACGCCGCTGTCGGGGACGCCGCAGACGACGGCTATCTCGCATCCCTCGCTCATCGCCTGGAGCCTGTCGTACTCCTTCACGCCGGCGAAGAACGAGTTGGCATCCGCCTCCTCGGGGTCGGAGACTGCGAGCTGGGTGGCGGCGCGGAGCACGGCCTCCCTGCCGAAGACGGGGGAGCGGACCTTGGTCTTGCTCTCGAGGTCCCCGTCCCTGTCGACCGCGACTATGAGAAGCCTGTCCCCCTGCGCCGACATGTCTCGGTTGCTGATTCTGCGCGCACCGTACTTAAGCGCTACCGTCGTCGCGGACCGTGGAGCGGACCCGCTCGCCCGCCCGCCGGCCGTCGCAAGACACATATGCTCCCGGGCGCATCGAGGTGCTCCGGACCGGCTTGCAAGCCCCTCGCCCCTGGTTCGATTCCTGGCCGAAGCACCTCCGCCGAGCCGTCGGGGCGCGCCCGTCGCCGCTGCACCGCCTCCTCGAGGACTCCGCCGCCAGGAGTCCGCGCCGGCCGTCGCTCGTCTATCAAGGGAGGACGCTCGACTACGGCGAGGTCGACGGCCTTGCGTCGCGGTTCGCGGCGGGCCTCCTCTCGCTCGGGTTGCGGAGGGGTGACCGCGTCGCGCTCTTCATGCCGAACATCCCCCAGTTCGTGATCTCGTACTTCGGGGCGCTCAAGGCCGGGGGGGTCGTCGTCCCCTGCAGCCCGCTCTACAAGGAGAAGGAGCTCGAGTACCAGCTCGCCGACTCGGGAGCCTCGTTCCTGGTCGCCACGAGCGACCGCGTCGGGCCGAGCGACCTCTACGCCAGCGTCGAGGCGTGCAGGCCGAAGCTCCCCGCCCTCCGGGCCGTCGTCTCCGCGAGCGTGACCGACTACCTGCCGCCCCTGAAGAAGCCCTTCGCGGGGCTCCGAGGCGTGAAGACCGTCGCGAGGCGCGAGACGGTCCGGTTCGTGGACCTGGTGGCGCGCAGCCCGCCGCTGCGCCGGTCCGCCGCCGTCGACCCGGTCCGCGACGTCGCCATCCTCCAGTACACGGGGGGGACGACGGGGGTCTCCAAGGGCGCCATGCTCTCGCACGCCAACCTCTACGTCAACGCCGTCCAGACCGCGGCCGCGCTCCCGCTCGGCGAGGACGACGTCGCGCTGGCGGCCCTCCCCCTCTTCCACATCTACGGCATGACGACGGCGATGAACGCCCCCTTCAGCGTCGGGTGCTCCGTCGTCCTCGTCCCGAGGTTCGAGGTCGAGCCCGTGATGGCCGAGATCGAGAAGAGGCGCGTGACGAGCTTCTGCGGCGTCCCGACGATGTACGTCGCGGTCATCAACCATCCTCGGGTCGGCCGGTTCAACCTCAGGTCCGTCCGCTCGTGCATCTCCGGAGGGGCGCCGCTCCCCATCGCGGTGCGCAGGCGCTTCATCGAGCTGACGGGTTCCTCGCTGGTCGAGGGCTACGGGCTGACCGAGGCCGCCCCGGTGACCCACGTCAACCCGGTGGGGGCCGTCGTCAAGGACGGCTCGATCGGCATCCCCGTCGCGGACACGGACGCCGCGATAGTCTCCCTCGACGACCCGTCGGTCTTCCTCCCGGTCGGGGAGGTCGGCGAGCTCGCCGTGAAGGGCCCCCAGGTGATGCTCGGGTACTGGAACAGGGTGGAGGAGACCGAGCGCGTGATGGCTCGAGGCGCCTGGCTCCTCACCGGCGACATCGCCCGGATGGACGAGCAGGGCTACTTCTTCGTCGTCGACAGGAAGAAGGACATGATAGACGTGAGCGGGTTCAAGGTCTGGCCGCGGGAGGTCGAGGAGGTCCTCTTCACTCACCCCGCGGTGAGGGAGGCGGCCGCGGTGGGCGTCCCGGACGAGTACCGTGGGGAGTGCGTGAAGGCCTTCGTCGTGCTCAGGCCCGAGTCGAGGGGGAGCGTCACCGAGGGCGAGGTCATCGAGCACTGCAGGGCGCGGATCTCCAGCTACAAGGCGCCGCGCTCGGTCGTCTTCGTCGACGAGCTCCCCAAGACGCCCGTGGGCAAGGTCCTGCGCAGGATGCTCCGGGACCGGTCGGACGGGCGTGACGACGCGGTCGGCTGAGCGCCCGGCGGCCCGTCCATCTGTCTGTCTAGCTGCCGCCCTCGACCCTGACGATCATCGCGACCGCGTTGCCTCCGCCGAGGCACAGCGTCGCGAGCCCGGTCCTCTTCCCCCTCCTCCTCAGCTCGTAGATGAGCGTCGCGAGGACGCGGGCGCCCGACGCTCCGATCGGGTGGCCGAGCGCTATGGCGCCGCCGTTCACGTTGAACTTCTCCTCGGGGATGCCCAGCTCGTCCCTGACCACTATCGAGGCGACGGAGTATGCTTCGTTGTGCTCGAACAGGTCGATCTCTTCGACCCCGATCCCCGTCTTCTGGAGCAGCGCCTTCACCGTGGGGATGGGCGCCTCCATGATGTCGGCCGGCTCGGTCCCCCCGGTGTGGTACCCGACGACCCTGGCCAGGGGCTTCGCCCCGAGCCTCTGCGCCGCCTCCTCGGAGGCGACGACCAGCGCCGAGGCCCCGTCGCTCAGCTGCGACGAGTTCCCGGCCGTGAGCACGCCGTTGGGCTTGAAGGCCGGCTTGAGCCTCGCGAGCCCCTCCAGGGTCGTGTCAGCCCGTATGCACTCGTCCTGTTCGAAGCGGACGCGCGCCCCCCTCTCGCCCTCGACATCGACGCCGACGATCTCCTCGGCGAACCGCCCCGCCTTCTGGGCCGCCGCCGCCTTCATCTGGCTGCCGTAGGAGAACCTGTCCGCCTCCTCCCTCGAGACGTGGAACTTCTCGGCTATCCTCTCCCCGGTCATGCCCATGTGGTAGTCGTTGTAGACGTCCCACAGGCCGTCGTTGATCATCGAGTCGACCAGCTTCGAGTCGCCGGCCTTGGTCCCCCAGCGCAGGTCCCTTACGAGGTAGGGGGCGTTGCTCATCGACTCCATCCCGGCCGCGACCAGGACGCCGGCGTCCCCGGCCTTGACCGCCTGGGCGGCGAGCATGACCGCCTTGAGGCCCGAGCCGCAGACCTTGTTGATCGTCACCGCCCCCACCGTCACCGGAACGCCGGCGTAGATCGCCGCCTGCCTCGCCGGGTTCTGACCGAGCCCCGCCGAGATGACGTTGCCCGCGATGACCTCCTCGACGTCCTCGGCCTTCACCCCCGCCCTCGAGATCGCCTCCCTCACCGCCGCCTCGCCGAGCCGCACCGCCGGCACCCTCGCGAGGGTCTTCCCGAACTTCCCGATGGGGGTCCTGCACGCCGACAGGATGACCGCTTGTGACATTGTCCTTCGGTTCACCCTCGACGGGACCCCACTAATAACGGCGACGCTCGGCGGGGGGTCTCGTTGGCCTCTTGTCGTATGCGATCGGTACATGGGGGCCGGTCCCGTGGCCCCAGACCTCCATGCGGTCGCACGCTTATTAGCGTGGCTGGATGAGCCATCCAGGTCTTGGTCGCCCCCCTTCCACCCACCGGCACCCGGAAGGTCGCCGCGATCTCGATGTTCACCGCGCTGGCGGTCGTCACCGACTACGCCATGTTCCCGCTGGCCAACGTCAAGCTGATGGACTCGATCGTCTTCGTCTCGGCCCTGGCGTTCGGCCTGGAGGTCGGGGTCTCCGTGGGCGCGCTGACCTGGCTCGTCTACGGCGAGGTCAACCCGCTCGGCCCGGACGGGGGGCTCATGCTCCTCATCCTCGTCGCATCGGAGACCGTCTATGCTCTCCTGGGCTACGCGGTCCGGAGGACGCTCGACCCGCGGGCCGGGATTCCCACGAGGTCGATCCTCTGGGGTTCTCTGGGTCTGATAGGCGCGTTCGTCTACGACCTGATCACGAACACCGCCCCCGCCCTCGTCGCCGGCGACCCCCCGAGGGTCGCGCTGGGGTTCCTGATCCCCGCCGCGCCCTTCATGGTGGCCCACGAGCTGAGCGACCTGTTCTTCTTCGCGACGGTGGCGCCGCTCGTCTACGCCGCCGTCGAGAAGGTCGCGAGGAGGCAGGCCGTCATGGTGCCGCCGCCGCTCTCCTCAGCCCTCGCGCTCGAACCCCTGGATGTCCAGGATGGAGCCGACGCGCTCGCTCTTGGGCCTGAACCTCGGGACGACCTCGCTACCCGCCCGAGCCTCCCCGAGCAGCCTGTGGATCATCCCGCCCCGCACGCCTTCGAAGGTGACGTAGACGAGGCTCATCCTCTCCTTCTCCCCCTCTCCCTTTTCTCCGTCGCCGGCCGAGGTGATCGCCTTGACGCGGGCGACGGGCCCGACCTCGACGAACCTCGAGATCGCGCCGTAGCACCTGACGCAGTAGGTCCTCGCGGGCAGGGAGGGCTCGTCGCAGTCGGCGCAGTACCCGGCGAGGATCTTCCCGTCGATGAGGCCGCGTAGGAACGCCTCACCGGCGATCCCGGCGGTGTATTCGTAGCGGAGCGGTATGGAGTCCGCCCATTGCCTGATCTCCGCCACAGAACCGAGCCGGTCCTCGATGGTCATCGCCCCGCGGTCCCTCCCGGTCTCCTGGAGAGCGGCCTGAAGTAGCTGATATCGGTTATGGCCCCCTGCCTCTCGCCGTCGGGCCTCCAGACCGCCTCGACC
>JBEKTS010000054.1:0-13704 GCA_049515775.1 Nitrososphaerales archaeon
AGAGACGAAAGCTGGCCGTGGGATTGGCTCAGGCCGGCGTCGTCGCTCCGCCGCCGCCCGGTCCGGAGTTGGACGAGAAGGCCTTGAACAAGGCCCTCAACCTCCTCGAATGGACCGGATTCAAGAAGAAGGACGGGGAGTGGACCTTCCTCAGGGACAGGCAGGGAGGCATCGTCGAGGGGCTGCAGTCTGCTCCGGAGTTCGTCGCGCAGGTCAGGAAGGGGAAGGAGGTCATCGTCGGGAAGTATCGGTACCGAGCCTCCGACGACAAGTTCCTCAACCGGTTCATCGAGTGACGCCCGGCGGGCCGCCCACATTGCCGACCCGCGCCCCGCGGTCCCGCCTCGTCCTCATCCAAGCATCCAGGCTTCGACGCCCCCGCCCGATGCGACGAACAGCCTGCCGTCCCCCGCCGAGAGCGGGCAGAAGTTGACCACGCTCCCCAGGGAGAAGGCGAAGACTTCGTGGCCGGTCGCGACGCTGAACCCTTCGAGCGTCGCGGTGGAGATGTCGACCGTCCAGACGATCCCCCCCGTGACCACTGGCGGCCCCGCGTCGAAGCCGGAGGTCTTCCAGACGGAGCTGAAGGACGAGCCCTGGACGTCCAGCTCCGCCAGCCCGTCCCTGCACGGCACGAAGAGCAGGGGCGAGGAGAACGCCGTCCCGCCATAGCTGCCGCTGCAGACGCTGCCGGCGTAGAGCTGCCCGCCGATCCCACCCAGCTCGCTCGCGTTGAGGAGGTAGCCCACCCCTGCCTTTCCGACCTGGAAGATGAGGCCCGGCCCGACGATCGCCGGCCCGGTCGACCCCAGGTCTCCGTCGTCCTGGTTGAGCTGGACCCAGTCGGTGGGCGCGAAGTACCCCTGGAGCGAGAGCGACGGCCCCAACCTCAGGACCGAGTCTCCGTAGTCGAAGGCCGTCAGCGAGGCTCCGTTCCCCGTCGCCACGAAGACGTCTCCGGCCGGGTCGATGGCGGCGCCGGAGGGGGCCCATATCCCTCCCTCCCTGGTGGTCGGGACCTGATAGACCGCCATCCCGGCGCTCCCGTTGGCGTCCAGGGCGACGACCCATCCGTGGTACTGCCCGCAGTCCCCTGCGAGGCCGCCGTAGGGGATGTAGACCATCCCGTTCGCCAGCGAGAGCGCGGACCTCTGCTGCTGGGCCGTAGCGACGAACCCGGGCGGGTCGGCCGGTTGGTGGAAGACGACCGTGCCGCTGGCGGTCTCGATCCCGTAGAGCGTGTGCTGGAGCGCGGAGAATGCCACGACGTAGAGGACGCCCGTCGAGGGGTCGCTCACCGGCGTGCCGGTTATGCCGCTCGGGTCGCTGTCTCCGCACTGCAGGTCCCCTCCCGGGACCGGGGACCCGAGGTGGGTCCGCCACACGACCGCGCCCGTCGCCGCGTCGAGGGCGTAGACCGAGTCGTTCTCGGTCGCCACGAAGACCTCGCCGCCGTAGACCAGGGGTTGAGCGTAGACCGGCCCGTCGAGAGACGGCGACCTCCAATCCTGCGCCACCGCCGTAAAGTTGGCGGTCGGCGCGTCGCCGGTGCGGGCGTCGTCGGCCTGGTACGTGGTCCAGTTGGCTCCCGGGGAGGCGGTAGACTGCCCCGAGCTGGACGCAGTCCACCCCTGGCTCGACGTGGTGGACGCGACCGAGGTCGTGGCCGTCGAGCCTCCGGGGCGGTAGGCGACGAGGTAGAGCGCGGACGAGAGAAGGAGGACGATGATGGCGATGGCCGCCTTCGTGGCCCGCTTCACGCCGCGGCGGTGGCGCCGCTCCGTCTTTAGGTTTGGGCCGGGTCGGTCCGGCCCGCGGAGGCCCAGCGCCCAGCCTCGGACCGTCGACCAGCCCGCGGGCTCACGGGACGAAGACGGCGGCGGCGACCGTGGACGTCCAGAGACCGTTCTTGTCGCCCGCGGCCGACTGCGTTATGTGCGTCGTCTTGATTATCATCCCGCTGGACTTGAAGAGCTGCTCCCTCTCGCGCCAGGCGGTCTCCGGGTTGAACTCGATGCCCATAGTCGTCGCGAGCATCGTCGCCGCCAGGTCCTCGACGTAGTCCCCCGCCGCCTCCTCGGTCTGCCCGAAGGTGTGGTGCTCCGAGATGTAGCCGTACTGGCTCTTCTTGGAGGGGATCGCGAGGCCGACGGAGGAGACGATCAGCCTGTGGGGCTCGTTCGTCTCGTTCCTTGCCAGGACCACGAACGTGATCTCCCCCGGCGTCAGCATGTTGCGGCCCTTCTCCTTCGGGATCAGCTTGCACCCGGCCGGGACTATGCTGGAGACCCCCACCAGGTTGCAGTGCTGTATGCCTGCGTCCCTGAGGGCGAGCTCGAACGATTGCAACCGTTCCTTGTGCCTTCCCACGCCGTTTGTGAGGAAGAAGTGTCTAGGAATCACGCCGACTCTGGAGGTCGTCTTTCTCGACTATTATTGCGTTCCGCATCGTCCCGGCCCACGGTCGAGGCGCCGCCCGCGGGCTCCCGCACCGCTCTTTATGTCTGCTCCAGTGGCTGGCGTCATTTCCATCCATTTGATAACCTATCCTCCGATTACCTTCCAGTATACCTACCCTGTGTATAATGGGACCAACCATGTGAAATCCCCCTGGAAATCTTAATTATCGTCCGGCGCCGGTCGACCGACGAGGATGAAGAAGATAGAGGCCGTCATCCGGCGAGAGAAGTTCGAGGCCGTAGACGAAGCTCTGAAGAAGATAGGCGTCGGCGGGCTCACGCTCGAGGACGTCAAGGGCCGGGGTCGGACGCGGGTCGTCACGACCGTCCACATGCGCGGCACCTGGACCCAGGAGGACGAGTACATCCGCCATACGAAGCTCGAGATCATCGCCAAGGACGCGGAGGTGGGCAGGGTGGTGGAGACCATACTCGCCGCCGCGACGACGGGTTCGTCCGGAGACGGGAAGATATTCGTGACCGCCGTGGACCAGGTCCTCGACATCGGCTCCGGGCAGAGCGGCGACAAGGCCGTCGAGATCGAATCCAACCCTCCGGTCAAGGAGCGCGGGCCGGGCAGCGCGCCCGGCTGACCCTCCGCAGGTCCGCACCGGCGGGACCGGTGGGCCGGTCGGACGACCCTTGCGGGCACCGATCGAAGCCCGTCTCGCATCCGATCCACTCTCTCCGCCTCTCCGGCGGGAGGCCCACGACTGGTGGCTCCCCTCACGACGCTGCGGGAGCCGACCCTCCGTTCACCGGGGCGCGACAAGGGCAAGACCTGCGGTGTCTATATAGGGCGGCGAGGTGGACGATCGTAGATGAACCCGCGCAGCCTGGTCTGGGCCCTCCCCCTGGCGCTCCTCATAGTCTCGTCGCCCATCGCCGCGGCATCGGTCCCCAGGACCACCTCCGCCCCGCTCCCGTATCAGCTGGGGCTCCCCGCGAGCTACTACGAGCCGATCGAGGTGGACGCGCCGGCGACCCAGACGACGCTCACCTTCGCGGTGGTGAGCAACGTGAGCGTCTCGACGGCCCTCATGACGAACGCGCAGGAGACCTCCTTCGGCAACGGGCAGTCCGACGTCTCGGCCGCCCTCTACCTGCACAACGGGAGCTCCGCCCAGGACTCCGTGAAGCTCAGCGAAGGGGTGTACTATCTCGTCTTCGTGGCCTACGGTTCGAACGCCAACATCACCTACAACGTGGTCACCTACCCGATCAGCCCGTACTACCTCTATCCGCTCACGGCCCCCGAGCCGTCCGGGATCGCCTCCTTCGGCCTCTACAACGACTCGGGGAAGGTGAGCGCCTACACCGTCGAGAGCAGCGACGTGGTCGGGGTCGCCGACATCGCCTCCCTCCAGGCGTTCAACTCGAGCGCGGCGCAGTACAATGATACCCTCTCGGGAGCCACGCTCCAGCTCAACGCCGGCCTGGTCGTCAACGAGAAGGGAGGCGGTCAGCAGGTATACTGGGTCCAGGACACCCCCGACTTCGTCACTAACGCGTCCGTAGTCTCCTGGGCCGACAACATCTGGAACTCCTCGGTCTCCGGCTACCTCTCCAACAGCACGATAACCTCGCCGGACGGAGGCTACGCCTACTCGTTCGACAACTACGGGACGACCGCATACTACTACTCGTACCAGGGCTCGAACATGACCTACGCGCTTCCGCTCCAGCTGGCGCTGGTGATGTCCGAGACCGCCACCCCCGGCGTCGGGGTCCTCGTCCAGATCGGGGCTCAGGTCATCCAGAACAGCTCCAGTCCCGTCCAGGCCGTGGACTGGTTCGACAACGCGACCATCAAGGACGCCACGGTGCAGACGGCGTCCTTCGACGTCACCGGGAACGCAACGATGCCCAACGGTCTCTACTACGACACTGAGTTCGTCTTCGGAGGCGAAGGGAACGGCGAGTCCACCAACTTCACCCATATGAGCGCCCAACTCGGGCTCTTCTACGGCAACTCCACGGGAGCGCCGCAGACCGCGTACCCGTCCTACTACTCGTTCGGCGGAGACACCGGAGAGACGGCCGACAACCTGCAGATCGCGTACGCGGGGAACGGATTCTCGACGGTGAGCGCAGGCACCCCGAACTACGTCTTCCTGGGGAACGCGTCGACGGTCCCGGGCAGCGCCTCGAACCCGTACTCGCTCCCGTCCGCCGGGTCGGTGGCCACGAACTCTTTCACGTCCTCGACCGCGTCGTCGTCGGCGTCATCTAGCCAGGCCTCGACGACCTCCCTGTCCAGCACGACGACGACGACCTCCTCGACCTCGTCGGGCAGCTCTACCTCCCTAGCCTCCTCCTATCTCATCGTCGTTGCCGCCGCGACCAGCCTCGTGGCCCTCGCAGGCCTCTCGGCGAGGCGCGTGAGGGACCGTAGGAGGTTCGCTCTGGGGGAGTCGGGCCATCCCTGGGCGGCCTGAACGGGGCCGGTATCCAGCTCATCGCTGTGGAACCTCAAGTTCCAGAACGACCGCCCTCTTCGGTCCTCATCCTCTCTCCCCTCGCCCGGGGATTCGCCGACACCCCGGATCCCGACCTGACTGCGATCGCTTTCCCGGCGTCGTCGGTTCTTATGTCTAGTCAACGTGGTTTACGTGAATCGAGGGAGGCCCACAGCTAGCCCGTCGCGGAGATGCGCTCGAGCGGCGCCGTCGGACCGAGCACCCATATCTCCCAGTGCCTCCTGAGCCTAAGGTCCACTGCGTGGAGCCTCCCTCGAGGCACGGCCAGGATCCTGCGTATGGACCCCTCGCGGAAAATCTCCGGCTCGAACCAAAGGCTCGTGTGGTTCTTGGCCGCGAACCTGGTCATGCTCGGATGGGTCTCGCACTCGACGATGGCGACCTCCTCGACGCCTGGCTCGGAGCGGAGTCCGAGCAGGTCTGGCCGGTAGGCCGTCCACGATATCCTGCGCGTCGGAGGATAGGGTGGCTCCTCGACGACGCGGTAGCGCTGCGACTCGAGCTCGCAGCGGACCATCAGCTTCATCGATCGATGGAGTTCCGACTCCATGGTTCCCAGTCCGAGTCCGGGGATTTAGCGCACGCGCTCAACTAACCTCCATCGGCTGTCAACGTTCTGCGCGCGCCGACGAGGAAAACCGATAAAACTCGCTCCCTCGGGCGCGCCGGCCCTTGGCAAGGCTCGTACTCGCGCGGGGGTCGGGGTCGGTGGGTGAGGTCGTGGGGGTCAGCGGGAGCGGCTTCTCGAAGAATCGGTCGTATCTGTTGCTGATCGCGGGCGTGGAGGTCGGCCGATTCGAGACCACGAAGGCCGGCACGCTGCCGAAGGGGGTCGGCTTTCCCGTCCCGGAGATCCCTACCGTCGGGCGCAGCGGGGAGCTCGGCACGAAGGTGGCCGTGGAGGCCGCCGCCGAGCACGGGAAGGACGACGGGGGGAAGGAGGACGAGGAGGGCGCCCGGACCGAGTTCGAGCTCCGGGCCTCCGTCTCCTGCGATTCGGGCGAGGCCTATCTGGGCGACCAGGTCGCGGTCCACGGGAAGGGCCTCCTCGCGAACGAGGGCTACCGGATATCCCTGGTCTCCCCTGGTTACGTGCCCTATGCGGCCGGGCTGCTGGACACGGGCGCGAACGGGAGCGGCGACTCCCAACTCGTCATCCCTGACCACGTGGGGGCCGGTCTCTTCCAGATAGACCTGCTCCACCGAAAGGAGACGTACCGCGCGCTCCAGGAGACGGCACCCCTCAGGATCCTCGGCTTCTCCTACGAATCCCTGGTCGCCGGCAGGCCGAAGAGGTCGACCGGTGGACCAGCCTGCCCCGTCCGGCTCTCGATCCCGTTCAAGAACAGGTCGTCGATCCCATTCCTGCCCGTGGTCTATGCGATGGTCTACGACGAGAAGGGCCAGCCGCTCCAAATAACCTCGTCGGGCGCCGGCCTCCAGCCCCGATCGACCGCCGAGGTGGTCTTCTGCTTCCCGAACCTCCAGAAGGGCAGGTACAGGGTCGACGTCTTCGCGACCACCGGGACGGGTCGGGTCATCTCCCGCCTCTTCACCTTCTCCCTGCGCGTCTGACCCGCCCTGGTCGGCATCCCGCAGGCTCGGCCGCCCGGACCCGCCCGGCGACCTCCGCTCGTCGCTGAGATTCGACCTATGACGAAACGGCCGTACTCAATCGACGAAGGACAGCCCCGGTGGGACCCGGCGGAACGACCGTTCCACGTTCCGATGGCTGTCCCTTTTACATCCAGCCCACGGGTACCCAACCCATGAAGACGAAACCGACGACTATCATTGCAGGAGCCGTGATGCTTTCTCTGCTCCTGATAGGGATGGTCCCCGTTCTAGCTCAGCCAACCCCCACCACCACCACGACTACGACTACGGGTAGCACTACCACCACGACCAGTCAGGCGACGACCTCAGCCACCGCCCAGACGCTGATCCAGCTGGCCCAGGCTGCCCAGGCCTATGCCCAGCAAGTCCTCTCGATAGCCCAGGCCCAGGCGGTCAACACCACCAAGGCGCAGGCCCTGATGACCGAGGGCGGCCAGCTGCTGACCGGGGCCCAGTCCGCGGTCGGCACCAACAACACCCAGGCGGCCAAGGACGCGCTCGGAGCGATGAAGGACTTCAAGCAGGCGGCCCAGCTTCTCCAGACGGAGATCGTGGTCACCATCACGATCCCCAGCCAGGTCCAGGCCCTCAAGGACCAGGTCGCAAGGCTCCAGAACACGACGAACCGGTACCAGACGACGGTTAACACTCTGTGCGCCGCTCAGAACGCTTCGGCGTCAACCTGTAGCGACGCCAGGTCGAACCTCGCTCTGGCCTCCGCGGCCCTGACCAACGCCACCACCATGCTCAAGTCGATCACGAGCGCCTCCACCGAGGCCCAGCTCAAGGCGATCGCCACCGTCGTACAGGGGGCGTGCGCCGACCTGCAGAAGGTCGCCACCGACATCAACACCCTGACCAACGCGGCGAGGGACGAGAAGGGAGTCCAGTTCGTCCAGAGCGTTCTGGACCCGCGCCTCACCCAGATCCAGCAGCTCGCGCAGAACTCCAAGCTCAACTCCACACAGCTCCAGACCATCGACGGACAGCTCACCCAGGCTCAGGGTCTCCTGACCTCGGCCGTGCAGTCCTTCCAGGCGGGGAACTTCAAGGCCGGGACGGAGCAGTCGGCCCAGGCAACCGGGCTGATGGTCAAGGCATTGCACGAGATCGCGCAGGACATCCGGCACTGATAGTCCGATGAAAGCGGAAGAGTGGAATCGGGGGTCGAGAGACCCTCGAGTCCTCCCCATTTTCTCGAATCTCCTCTTCGCAAGGTTATTGACCGCGCCATCTCGGCTCTGGGCGTCCGCGCCTTGAATCCGAGCAAGCCTGCGGGGGTCGCTGTTCTGCTCCTCCTCTTGCTCCTGGTCATGGGCTCCGTCCCGAGCCACGCCGACGGAGCGACCGCGTCCGTCCCGTTCGTCGAGTCCACCTTCATCCTGGTGACCAGCGACGGCGAAGCAATCGTCAACCAGACCCTCTCGATGGCCCAGAACACCACCTCCATCACCGTGCCGCTGCTCTCCGCCGAGGTGGGCGACATCTTCGCGGTCGACCAGTCGGGTTCCTCGGTGTCCTACGAGATAGGGAACGCGAACATCACGGTCTACACGCTCGGCGACACCCAGGTGTACCTCAACTACGACACCGACTCGCTCACGACGAAGCAGGGCTCGGTGTGGACGCTGGACTACTCGTGGAACTCGAGCTCCACACTCGAGCTCCCGTACGAGTCCACGATCCTGTCGCTCTCCGAGGTCCCCGTCTCTGTCTCCGAGCAGAACGGGAGCCCCGTGCTCGTCCTGGGTCCGGGGTCCTGGGAGGTCGGCTACGGCCTGCCGATAGTCACGTCGCAGACCCAGACGACGAGCTCGTCCAGGACATCGGTCACCTCGAGCGGCCCCTCGACCACGTCCGGGACGACCTCGGCCGCCTCCTCTTCCTCCACGTCCTCGCTCTCGTCGTCGACCGCGACCTCGTCCGGCCATCTTCCCTCGTCGTCGTCGACGACGACGGCCGCCTCCGCCTCGACCACCATCTCCGCCTCTTCGTCGTCGGCTCCCGGGTCGAGCTCAGGGACCTCACGGTGGACCTTGCCCCTGGCCCTGGCCGCAGTGGTGGTGCTGGCCGCGGCCGTCACCCTCATCGTCGTGAGGATGCGTGGGGGAGGGGGGGTGAGGCCCGGGAGCGCCGACCCTTCGACCCTGAGGCCCGACGACCTCGAGATGCTCCGCTTCATCAGGGACAGGGGAGGGCGCGTCGTGGAGACCGAGATCCGCGAGCGGTTCAACGCGCCCAGGACGACCGCCTGGAGGCAGGCGAAGAGGCTGGAACAGCTCGGCTACGTCAGGGTGAAGAAGGTGGGCTCGCAGAACCAGCTCGAGCTCGTCAGGGACGACTTCGAGTGACGGCGCGGCCGCCTAGGCCGCCAGGTTCGCGACCACGAACTTCAGCTCCGTGAGCTCCTCGATCGCCAGGTTGACCCCCTCCCTGCCCATGCCCGACCTCTTCACTCCGCCGAAGGGAGCGTTGTCCCACCTGAGATTGGTCCTGTCGTTTATCATCACCGCCCCCGCCTTGATGCGCTTGGCGAGCCTGATCCCCCGCGCCAGGTCAGAGGTGTATATCGAGGCCTGCAGGCCATAGATGGTGTTGTTCGCCAGCTCCACCGCCTCGTCGTCGCTCGTGGCCTCCATCACCGCCGAGACGGGCCCGAAGACCTCCTTCTGGGCTATCTCCATCCCGCCGGCGACGCCCTCCAGGATCGTGGGCGCGTAGTAGTTGCCGCGGGACAGCTCCCCGGTCGTGATCCGCGAGCCTCCCAGCCTCACCCTCGCGCCCTTGCCGGACGCGTCCTTCACGAGACCGTCGATCTTCTCCAGCGCCCGAGGGCTTATCACGGGCCCGACGCTCGTCGTCCGATCCATGGGGTCCCCGACCCTGAGCGTCCCGACGGCCTCCTCGAACTGGGTCAGGAACCTCTCCTTGACCCTCTCGCTCAGGATGATCCTCCGCGTCGCCGTGCAGACCTGGCCCGCATAGGAGAACGTCCCCGTCAGGGCGGAGCTGACGGCGTTCACTACCTTGGCGTCGTCCAGGACGATCAGGGGGTTGTGTCCGCCGAGCTCCAGGATCACCCTCTTGTTCGTGGCGGCCGCCCTCTCGGCGATCGCCCTCCCCGTATCCGTGTCGCCGGTGAAGCTGATCGCGTTGACCTTCCCGGACGAGACGATCTCGTCCCCGACCTCGCCTCCGGGTCCTAGCACGACGTTGAGGACCCCTCTCGGGAGACCGGCCTCCTCGAACATCTTGGCGATCAGGAGCGCCGGCAGGGGGCCCTCGCTGGGAGGCTTGACCACGACCGTGTTACCCGCGGCCAGCGCCGGTGCCACCTTGTGCAGGAGCAGGTTGAGCGGGAAGTTGAACGGCGATATCGCCCCCACGACGCCGATGGGCTCGCGGAGGGTGAACCCGAGCCTGTTCTGGTTCCCCGGCGGAAACTGGTACGCGTCGAGCGGTATGGTCTGCCCGAAGAGCCTCTTGGCCTCCTCGGCGGCGAAGGTGAGCGTGACGACCCCGCGGGCGGTCTCGGCCTCCGCGTCGGTGATAGGCTTGCCCACGTTCCTCGCGATGGCCGATGCCATCTCCGCGGAGTGCTGCTCCAGCAGCCCGGCCACCTTCAGGAGGACCCTCGACCTCTCGTAGGCGGTCATCGCCTCCGCCCTCTCCCGCGCCTCGACCGCGGCATCGATGGCCCTGCCCGCGTCCTGCCTCCCTCCTCTCGGGACCGTCGCGAGCACCTCCTGGTTCGACGGGTTCAGGACGGCCATCGTCCCGGAGCCCTCGGCGTCCACCCATCCTCCGTCGATGAACATCTTGGAAGGGAGCTGCATCGTCCCTCTTTCGGGTTGGACCGTTATTTATCTCTGAGGCGCCAGCAGCCTTAAACATCCTACCCCCGTCATATCCGGTCCATGGCCGCGCTCATGGACCTGGTTATTCTGGCCGTGGGGCTGGTCATCCTCTGGGTCGTCCTGTCCCTTCCGGTCTACGCCGCCGCGAGGCTCGTGACCTCGGGGAGGGCGACCTTCGGCCAGGCGATGTGGGCGACGCTCGGCGGAGGGATCGTCTTCGTCGTCGTCCTCGCGGTCGTCTCGTTCTTCCTCGGAGCGCTGATCGGTCGGACCGGAGGGGCGTTCGCCCTGCTGCTGGCGTTCCTCTCTTGGCTCGCCCTGTACCGATCGATCTTCAGGGTCGGTTGGATGGGGGCCCTGGCCATAGCCGTCCTCGCCGCGATCGTGGCCTTCGTCCTCGCGGTCGTCCTGGTGGCCCTGACGGGGGCCTCGCTGCCGATCCACCAGCTCTACTGACGCGACGCGGATGGACGGGCCTGCACGGCCTCCGGCCACCCCCCTCTTCGATCGATCGGTAGGTTGGGCCGTCCTGCTAGCCCACGACCTTCCTGAAGACCCTCAGGAAGTTCTCCCTCGCTATCATCCGTATCTCCTCGTCAGAGAGGCCCCTCCTAGAGAGCTCCGTGAGGACCACCCCGATCTTGGTCGTATCCTCGAGCCCCACCATGTCCTGGTGCGGGCTCCCCGGAGTGCTCAGCTCCTCGCGGAGATAGTCGCAAAAGTCCGGGCCGAGCGCAACGTGCTCCACTCCCGCCACCCTGACCGCGTGCATCACGTGGTCGACGTAGCCCCCCAGGTCCCGAGTATCGTGCCTGTTGACGGCGAAGATCCCGAAGACCCCTCCTCCGTCCGCTATGGCGCGCAGCTGCTCGTCGGTCGAGTTCCTCAGCGCCCTGTGCGCCGCGGTCGCCCCGTGGGAGACCATCACGGGTCGCTTCGCGACCTCGATGACCCCCCAGAAGCTCTTCGGTCCGATGTGCGCCAGGTCGATGAGCATCCTGCGGTCGTCCAGCTCTTCTACGACCTGCCTTCCCAGCCTCGTGAGGCCCCTGTCGTCCTTCTCGTGGTACATCCCGTCCGCGAGGGCGTTCCTCTGGTTCCAGGTGAACCCGAACGTCCTGAGCCCGAGCCTCTGGTAGTCGCGGAGGACGCCCAGGTCGCCCCCGATGAACTCCCCTCCCTCGCACCCGAGGACGACCGCGACCGTGCCCCTCGATTCCGCTGCCACCAGTCCGGACGCGCTCGTCGCCAGGGCGAAGCTCTTGGACTCAGAGAGGTCCTCCAGGAACGCGTCGACTATCCGCAGCCCACGCTTGACCGCGCCCCTGGGCTTGAACTCGCTCTCGACCCAGATGGGCGCCACGAGGGCCGTGACCCCTCCCTTCCTGAGCTTGGGCAGGTGCCTCGTCTCCAACACGGCGCGCTCGCCGAGGTCCCGCCGCTTGATCACGTCGGCGGGGAGGTCCGCGTGGAGGTCGATGATCCCCGCCCCGGTCTTGCCGGCCATGCGCCGCGTCGCGCCCACCCGACCTTAAAAGAAGGACGGCTTGCGTCGCGCCCCCCGCCAACGGTTAAGTAGCGAGGGGCCGGTCGCGCTACCGTTGAAGCCGAGCACCTCGTTCGACGAGCTCCAGAGAAGCGTAGCCCGGAAGGTCCTGACGGAGTCCCTCTCGCTGAAGAAGTCAGAGTCGCTGACCATCGAGACGTGGAACAACGGCCTCGGCTTCGCGCGCCACCTGGTCCTCGAGGCGAGGAGGATCGGGGCGCTGCCGCTGACGGTCTTCGAGGACGAGGACGCATACGTCGAGGGCGTCCCGCTCGTCCCGAACGACGTCCTCGGGAAGATGGGGAAGCAGGAGTACAGGCTCCTCTCGGGAACCGACGCCTACGTCTTCATCCCGGGGCCCGTCCTGGGCTCGTTCTCGCACCGGCTGCCTCGAGAACGGCTGGTCGCCTCGCTCGCCTACGGCGACGCCTGGTACAAGGCCGCAGCCAAGGCGAAACTGCGGGGCGTCCGGATGGCGTTCGGGTACATCGGCGAGGACGCGCCCTCCCTCCTCGGAAGGTCGATAGACTCGATCGTCGCCCACCAGCTCAGGGCGGCCCTGGTCGACTTCGCCGAGGTGGGCAGGAGGGCGAACCGGGTCTCGGCCGCGCTCCCCGACGGGGGTCGGGCCGTCCTCAAGACCACCGGCTCGGAACTCTCGTTCTCGCTGAGAGCCGCCAGGGAGGTCGACGACGGGATCGTCGACGAGAAGGACCTCGAGAGCGAGAACAACGTCTGCTACATGCCTCCCGGGTTCGTCTACGCGGAGGTCGACCCCGGCTCCGTCTCCGGCACCTACTCCTTCGCGCCGACCGTCACCCGCTTCGGGATGATCAAGGACGGGACCCTCGAGTTCAAGGACGGGAGGGTCACCTCCTGGAGGTCCGGCTCGTCGGCGCCAGCGTTCGCGAAGCTGGCGGAGGCGGCGGCGGAGGGCGCCAGGCGCGCGACCGCGATGACCGTCGGGCTGAACCCGCTCCTGAAGTACGGCTACGGCCAGAACGCGAACTCTGCCGGGGTCGTCGGGCTGCGGGTGCTCGGGGTCTCCTTCACGACGAACCGCGGCTCGCTGGCCGTCGCTGGGAAGAGCCTGGTCTCACGGGGACGCCTCTGACCCTCGCCTCTCCGCCGCGGCCACGGGATGATCGATCGCCTCGGTCTGGCCGCCGAGCCGCAATGATTATACGAATAATCATTAATTCAGACAATTAAAATATTACATCTCCGGCGGGGGCGACCGATGGCGAAATCGCCGGCGACTTTCGTTCGGGAGGCCACTGGGCTCACCAAGCAGATTTCCGGTTTCGAGGCTCTCGGGATGGCGCTCTCGGGCATGGGGCTGCTCTACGTCTTCAACGCCACGGTCTTCACCCCGGCATTCTATCCCGACGCCAACCCGCTCGTGGGCCCGCTCATCGGCCTGCTCCTCATTCTCCCGGTCGCAGGGATGTACGCCCTCTTCTCGATAGCGATGCCCAGGACCGGCGGCGACTACGTCTGGACGAGCAGGGTGATCAACTCGGGGACCGGCTTCGTAGTGAACTTCTCGCTCACCCTCCTCGCTCTCGCCACGATCGGCTCGGTCAGCCCCTGGATCGCTCAGTGGTCGCTCTCCCCGATGTTCTACGACCTCGGCATGCTCACTAACAACCAGTCGTACCTCAGCCTCGCCAATACGCTGCAGCAGCCGGGCCCGACGTTCTGGGTCGCCGTGATCTCGGTCCTCGCGACCGGGCTGATCGTCG
>JBEKTS010000055.1:0-13582 GCA_049515775.1 Nitrososphaerales archaeon
GAACCTGACCGACGTGGAGGACAAGATCATCATCGGCATGAAGAGGTCCGGGAAGGGCCTGAAGGAGCTGACCGACTTTTACTCCGCGGCCTTCATGGCCGACCTGGACTCGCTGAACATCGAGAGGGCCGAGGCCTACCCCCGAGCCACCGATCACATCGCCGAGATGGTCGAGCTGATCGAGGTCCTCGTCCAGAAGGGATACGCCTACCGCGGCGACGACGGGTCCTACTACTACGACATCAGCAAGTTCGACCGCTACGGCGAGCTCTCGGGGATAAGGAAGGCCGAGCTGAAGACCGGGGCGCGGGTCGCCAACGACCACTACGAGAAGGACGAGGCGCGCGACTTCGCCCTCTGGAAGGCGTGGGACGAGGGCGACGGCGAGGTCTTCTGGGAGACGAGGCTGGGGAAGGGCCGGCCCGGCTGGCACATAGAGTGCTCGGCCATGGCGATGAAGTACCTCGGCGAGTCCTTCGACATCCACACGGGGGGCAAGGACCTGAGGTTCCCGCACCACGAGAACGAGATCGCCCAGTCAGAGGCGGCGACGGGCGAGAGGTTCGTGAGGTACTGGCTCCACGCGGACTTCCTCCACATCAAGGGCGAGGAGATGCACAAGTCGGTCGGCAACGTCGTGACCTTCAGGGAGCTCACCGAGAAGGGATGGGACCCGAGAGCCATCCGGCTCTTCCTGATCAGCGCCCACTACCGCGACACGCTCAACCTGACCGACGAGTCGCTCCAGCAGGCGACCACCAACATCGCAAGGTTGGACGCCTTCGCCAGGCGGCTGCGCGAGGTCGCGCTCGTCGGGGAGCGGGCGACCGCCGCCGCCGACGTCGATGATGACGGTGGTGGCGTCGCCCAGTCCGCCGCCTTCGTCCGCGACTTCGGCGCGGCCATGGACGACGACCTCAACGTCCCGGAGGCGCTCGGGGCGCTCTACGGCTTCCTGAGGTCGGTGAACTCGCTGATCGATTCGGGAGGGCTGACGAGCCGGGGCCGCGACGCGGTCTCGGACGCCCTGCAGAGGGTCGACTCGGTCCTCGGCGTGATGCGGCCGGTCCGGGCGGCCTCCGGGGTCTCGGCCCGAGTCGAGGCCCTGATCCGCGAGCGGGAGGACGCGAGGCGCAGGCGCGACTTCCGACGCGCCGACGAGATAAGGGCCCAGCTGAAGGAGGAGGGGGTGGAGATAGAGGACCGCCCCGGCGGCACCACCTCGTGGAACCGGGCTGCCTAGGAGCCCCGCCGGCCCGTCGGCGTTGTAAAGAACTGGTGTACAATCGCTCAAATTAGGTGTATCCACGCCCATTAGTTCCCGCTCGTCGACCCGCCCCCGATGCGACAGGAGACCCCGCTCGCGGGCGCGAGGGAACTATCGAGCTCGGCGCTGAGGAGGTCGGTCTACCTCGCCTCGGGCTACGACAGCCTCAGGGTCGACCCTGACGGGAGCGTGGGGTTCCTCCACTCCGCGAAGGCCGGTGGGCTCCTCTTCGGGAGGGGCGCCGTCGAGCCCTTCAAGATCCAGGCGGGGGTGATCGTCTCTCAGCGCCAGAGGGAGATGAGGGTCAGGCTGGCGCCCGGGTCCGTGGCGTTCTCGACCGTGGGACCCGAGGCCGTCCAGGCGTACCACCTCATCGGGCTCCGCGGCCGGGAGGCGAGCGGCTACGCCCGCTCGGCGAGGTACTCCAACCGGTCGGACGCGGGGCTGAGGCTGAGGGTCCTCACGCTCCAGGACCCGACCTCGCTCAACTACCGGCTCGAGCGCGACCCGCCCGGGACCATCGGAGTGAACGCGTTCAACCGGGGGGACCACGTCGTCATGGACGACGTCGGCGACACGACGGGGGTCCGCGTCGTCGGGTTCTCGCGCCCTCCGACCAAGGTCTATCTCACGCGGTCCAGGCAGAGGGCCGCGGAGCTTCTCTCGCTGGGGGAGCTTCCCGACTCGACCGCGGGCATGTCCGGTCCCATACTCGTCCTCGCCCAGCACGACGCCGAGCTCCCACCGGGAGGGACGTTCGAGCTCGGGATCGTCTCGCTCTACCACGCCTCGTCGCTCGAGGCGGCCCTCTCCGAGTTCAAGGCCGAGATCGCCCGCGGGGGCGAGGGGGCGCAGGAGACGGGCTCGGGCCGCCCCCTCCTCCGGTCCTCCAGCCCGGCCGTGAACTTCGCCTACGAGTGGGCCCGGGACTCGCTGGGGTCGGTCGAGCGCGAGGGGGGTTGCTCCCTCGACCGGCTCTCAGCGGCCTTCGGGGTCGGCGTGCTGAGGCCCGAGCGCTTCGAGTCCGACTTCCAGGCCTGGAAGCTGGCCCAGCGCCGGGACGGCCTCCTCCCACACTCCCGGTCTCCCAGGGCGGGCCCCTACGAGACCTCGCTCTTCGTCATCCGCGCCTGCGGCTACCTCTGGCTCGCCCGCGACGGGAAGAGGCTGGCCCGGAGGTGGTACCCCTCCCTCAGGAGGGCGGGCAACGCGCTGTGCGCGTCCTCGGCCCGGGGTCTCATCGTGACGCCGGCCGGGTCCCCGGACGGCTGGAGGCGCCGTCTCGGCTCGGGCTTCCCCACGGGCAGCGTGAGCGAGGTGAACCTCGTCGCCGCGGGGGCGCTCGCCGACCTTTCGTCGCTCTCGAGGTGGTTGGGGAAGACGCAAGACGCCTCGGCCTTCCGGTCGGCCGGGGCGAGGGTCCTGGGGTCCGTCGCCGAGCGGCTCCGGGTCATCGAGACCGGGGACCTGGCCCTCAACCTGGACGCCAGGGGCCGGCTCCACACCGAGGCGACCGTCGACCAGGCGGTCGGGCTCCGCTACTCGGCGATGGACCGGGACCTCGCCTCGTCGGTGGCCCACAGGCTCCTGGAGAGGGACTTCGATACGGGCTACGGCCCGCGCACGGTCTCCCACTCGAACGCCCTCTACTACAGCCCCGACTACGGCGAGGGCCAGCTCGGGGGCTGCTGGACCCGGGCCTCGCTGGACCACGCGATGCTCTGCTACGCGTCGGGCAACCCCGCGGCCGGGAGCGCCCAGCTCGAGAAGGTCTCGACCCTCGTCCATTCGGGGGCTGAGGGGATGGGCGGGGCCCCCGGCGAGTTCCCCTACTGGTTCGACCCCGACAGGAGGAGGGTGGGGTCGTCGGGGTCCGACCCGGTCGCGGCCTCGAACCTCATCGAGTGCCTCCTGGTGGGCGAGCTCGGCATGCGCGCCTCTCCCGAAGGGGTCTCGTTCCGGGTCCCCGGCGCCTCGAGCCTGCGCTGGGTCCTCCTCCGCGGCCTCAGGCCGGGAGACGGCGACGAGAAGGGCGCCCTCTTCGTCGGCCGGGCGCAGCCGTCCCCGTCCTCTTCCTCCACCCCTTCTCCTCCTCGCCCTCCGCCGTCGTGCTTCGTCGCCTCGAGCCTCGACGGAGCGCACGTCGAGGGCGCCATCTCGTTCCAGAGGAGCGAGAGGCTCGAGCTGCCCGAGGGGCTCGAAGGAGCGCTCTTCCGGGACCGTGGGTCGCTGGTCGCCTGCGTCGGCAACGCCTCCGGCTCCCCCGTCTCGGTGGCGGTCCGGGTGCCCGCGAGGGACCCACTGCTCTCGACGGCCCTCTTCGCCGATCTCGCCGAGCTCGACCAGGCCTCCGGGACGTGGATGGCGCCCGAGAGGAGGAGGCTCACCGAGAGGATGGACCACGGCATCGAGCTCGGCCCGGGCGCCTGGTCGGCCCTCAGGATCTCGCCCGTCTCGGCGGCCCCGCAGGGCGGCCGATCGGGGAGATAACATCATAAACCCAGCCCGCGGCTCGGCCGGTCAAGGTCCTAGCGCTTGGCTCGTGCTAAAATCTCGCTCCGCGGCGGCATCGCAGTCGAGTACGGCTGCGCGACCTACGCCCTGGACCCCAAGGCACCCGCCAGGGCGGACTACACCTTCGTCTCCCACGCCCACCTCGACCACGTCCAGGAGCCGTCGAGGGGCTCCAGGGTGCTCGCGTCGGAGGAGACGCGCCTCCTGGCCGGGGTGCGGGGCTTCGACCTGGGCAAGACCGACGAGGCGGCCGAGGGGGTGGCGCTGCTGGACTCGGGGCACATCCTGGGGGCGCGAGCCATCTGCATCGGAGACGAGCTGCTCTACACGGGGGACGCCGCGGGCAGGGACCGGGCGTTCATGGGCCGGTGCAGGACCAGGAAGGCGCGGGTGCTCATCACCGAGTCGACCTTCGGCCGGCCCGGCTACGTCTTCCCGCCGATCTCCCAGGTCGTGAAGGACGTCAACTCGACGATCGGGATGCTCTTCGACAGGGGGCGCCCCGTGGTCCTCATGGGCTACGCCCTCGGCAAGTCCCAGGTCCTCTCTCACCTCTTCGCCTCCTGGAGCCCCTTCTACTTCCACGAGAAGGTCGCCGAGATCAACGAGGTCTACGGCAGGTGCGGCGTCAGCCTCAAGACGGGGGTGGTCGTGAAGGCCGACCTCGCGGGCCTCTCGCCCGGCCCCTGGGTGATGGTCGCCCCGATGATGAGCTCCCGCAGCTCCGCCGCCCAGAGGCTCAGGAAGGAGCACGGCGCCGCCCTGGTGGCCTTCAGCGGCTGGGCCGCCGACCCCGGGTACGCCCACGCCATCGGCGCCGACTTTGCGTTCGCGGTCAGCGACCACTGCGACTACCCCGAGCTGCTGGAGCTCGTGAGGGGGGTCTCCCCCGAGAAGGTCTACACGACCCACGGCTTCACCAAGGAGTTCGCGTCGGACCTCCGGAAGGAGGGCTTCGACGCAGGCCCCCTCGAGGGCCACCAGCCCTCCCTGTCCGAGTACTGAACCGGAGCCGAGGCTCCCGGTCTCCTCAGGGGGCGGGACGGGGGCGCCCCGCGCGGGAGGGACGGGAGAAGCGGGGGTCGATCGGCTAGGGAGGCAGGACCGGGGCGCGTCCACCAATCCTTTTAAAATCGCGTCTGGGTGCATCGTGCGGCCTTGAGTGATTACAAAATCGAGCGACAATTCTGAATCCGTCCCCTCCTCCTCCTCCTCCCTCCCGTCGACCTACGACTGGAAGTCGGTCGAGGCGAGATCGAGGCGGTTCAAGACCGAGGCCGACGTCCTCTCCCAGGTCCGCCGCGAGCTGGGGGCGAACGAGCCCGTGGGGTACGTGGAGGGACCGCCGACGCTCAACGGCGTCCCGCACATCGGCCACGTAAGGGGCAGGATCATGAAGGACATCTGGTTCCGGTTCAGCACCCTCAACAAGACCAACCTGGTCTTCAGGGCCGGCTGGGACTGCCAGGGCCTACCGGTCGAGCTCCAGGCCGAGAAGGAGCTGGGGCTCTCCGGGAACAAGTGGGACGACCTCAAGGCGATCGGCGAGGAGAAGATGGTCGAGGCCTGCAAGCGCCTCGTATCCAAGTACCTCCTGGCCTGGGAGGAGGCCGACGACCTGCTCGGGCTCTCCCTCGACCACGCCAAGGCCTACATGACCTACCGCGACTCGTACATCGAGAGGGAGTGGAGGTTCCTCGAGTCGGCCTGGAACGACGGCATCCTCGGGGAGGGCTTCAAGGTCGTCCCCTACTGCCCCAGCTGCCAGACCTCCCTCTCCCACGCCGAGGCAGTCCTAGGCTACGAGACCCTGGAGGACCCCAGCCTCTACTACAAGGTCAAGACCTCGGACGGTGCCTATCTGGTCATCTGGACGACGATGCCGTTCACCGTCGTCACCGACGAGCTGGTCGGGGTCCATCCCGACGCCGACTACGCCTACGTGCGCGTCGGGGAGGAGGTCTGGATCCTCGGCGTCGAGAGGATGGCCGCGCTGGCGGCGGAGCTCAAGCTCGAGCTCGGAGAGACGGTCAAGGTCGTCAAGGGGCGCGACCTCGAGGGGCTCGACTACGCCCACCCCTTCCTCGCCCTCGTGCCCGGGCTGGAGAAGCTCGCCAGGGACAAGACGGCGAGGATCCACTTCGTCGTCGCGGAGGACTTCGTCGACACGGCCACGGGGACCGGCCTGGTCCACCTCGCCCCGGCGAACGGCGAGGAGGACTTCCTGGTCGCCACGAGGCGGAAGCTCCCGATCTTCGTCCCGATAGACGACCAGGCCCGCTTCACGAGGGCCGCCGGGAGCTTCTCCCGCATGTTCGTCAGGGACGCGGACGGGATGGTCGTCGAGCTCCTCCGCGAGACCGGCCACCTGGTCGCAGAAGGGCGCATCGAGCACGAGTACCCGACCTGCTGGAGGTCGGGACACCGGCTCGTCTGGATGGCGAGGAGGGAGTACTTCTACTGGATAGACCGGATCAAGGACGACCTCGTCGGGGCGGCGGAGAAGGTCGAGTACTACTTCGACCAGCCCCGCAACCGGTTCATCGAGTTCATCAGGCAGTCGCCTCCATGGTGCATCTCCCGAGAGAGGGTCTGGGGGACGCCGCTCCCCATCTGGGTCTGCGCCGCCTGCAAGACGAAGGTCCCCGCCTTCTCCCGCGAGTCGATCGTCCGACAGGCCGTCGCCCTCCCCGACGGGGAGGGGTTCGAGCTCCACCGGCCGTGGATCGACCGCATCCTCCTCAGGTGCCCCAAGTGCGGCGGCGAGGCGAAGCGCGAGCCGTTCGTCCTGGACACCTGGCACAACAGCGGGTCGGCGCCGCTGGCGTCGTTCACCGACGAGGAGAGGGCCGAGCTGGTCCCGGTCCAGCACCTGACCGAGGGGATAGACCAGACCAGGGGCTGGGCCTACACGCTGCTCGTGCTCAACGTCATCTACCAGAGGAAGCCCGTCGCCCCCTATCGCGCCTTCCTCTTCCAGGGGCACGTCCTGGACGAGAAGGGGAGGAAGATGTCCAAGTCCCTGGGCAACGTCGTCGACGCCCTCGCGATGCTGAGGAACGACTCGGTCGACCTCCTCCGGTTCTACATCACCTGGAAGTCCTCTCCGGTCGACGCCGTCAGCCTCGACCTGAAGGAGATGACGGGCCGCCCCTACCAGGTACTCAACACGCTCTACCACCTTCACGTCTACCTGAGGCAGAACGGCCTCCAGGACGGGTTCGACCCCTCGGTCCACGACGTCGCCTGGGCCCAGCAGCGGGGGCTCCTCACGGTGATGGACCGCTGGCTCCTCTCCTCGCTCCAGGAGGCGAGGTCAGAGGCGATGAGGTCCTACGCCGAGGGGCGCTACAACGACGCCTGCAAGGGGCTCGAGGCCCAGACGGTCGAGGTGCTCTCCCAGGGCTACGTCCGCATGGTGAGGAACGAGCTCTGGTCCGACTCCCCCGAGTCCCTGGACCGGCGCCTGGCGATCTACGCCGTGATCGCCCACGCGCTCAAGACGCTGGACCTGCTCTTCCACCCCGTCGCCCCCTACGTGACCGAGTACCTCTACCAGGAGGCGTTCCTCGCAGGCGCCTGGGCGAGGCCGCTGATGCTCGAGGACTTCCCCTCGGTCGAGCTCGGCCCCTCGGCAGCGGAGGACAGGGCGGTCGTCGACCTCGCGCTCGAGGTCGAGGGAGCGTGCAACTCGGCGAGGCAGAAGGCGAAGCTGAAGCGGCGCTGGCCGCTCCGGGAGCTGCGGGTCCTGACCGCGCCGGACCGGTTGGGGCTGGCCGAGAAGGCGAGGGACATCGTCTCCCTCCTCTGCAACGTGAAGAGGGTCACGGTGGCGACCAGCGTCTCCTCCTTCCCCGTCTCGGTCTCGCTCACGCCCAACCGCTCGCAGATAGGGGCCCACTTCAAGGAGAAGACCCAGGCCGTCCTGAAGAGCTTCAGGGGGCTCGAGGGAGACGAGGCCTGGTCGGCCTACCAGGGCGGCAAGCCGCTCCAGGTCAGGACCGACTCGGGCACCGTGGAGGTCCCCATCTCGACGCTGATCTTCAGCTTCCAGGGCACCGGAGACTGGGAGGCGGTCGCCAGGGACGGCATCATGATAGCCCTCGAGAAGGTCAGGGACGACGCCCTCATAGCCGAGGGGCTGCTCCGGGACGTGGCCCGGAGGCTCCAGGCCCTCAGGAAGGCCCGGGGCTACTCGCCGACCGCGGTCCTGGAGGGCGCGTCTGTCGCGGGGCTGGACGAGGAGATGGTGGGGCTGCTCACCCCCCTCGCCGGAGAGCTGAAGTTCCTGGTCCGCGTCAAGGAGGTCCGGGTCCTCGCCGAGAAGCCGGCAGACGGCCGCTGGGAGGAGGACGAGCTCGACGGCAGGCCGATCTATCTGGACGTCTCCTAGTCTCTCTCCTCCCCTCGACGTCGGCGCTGGCCGCACGCCGACGAGCGGCCTCCCACCCTCCGTTCAGGCCCCGTCGAGCAGCTGGGCCGCCAGGGACTCGGGTAGGCCGGCCTCGACGACCCGGCGCGCCGCCCTCTCGACGTCGTACTCGGCGCGCCGCAGCTCGACCGAGACCCTCCCTCCGTCGATGGCCAGGAGCGCGTAGCCGGCGCGCCTGTCGGCGGAGCGGGGCTGGCCCACAGAGCCCGGGTTGAAGACCGTCCCCTCCCCCCTCTCGGCCCACACGAAGGGGATGTGGGTGTGCCCCAGGGCTATGGCGTCGGCGCGCAGCCTCCTGAGGTAGAACCCGAAGAGGTCGGTGTGGGTCTCCTCGTAGACGTACTCTCCCAGGTTGTCGTCGGGGCTACCGTGCGCCATGTAGATCGTCCGGCCGTCGACCGAGACCGTCCTGTTCCGGGGGAGCGAGGCGAGGAACTGGAGGCTCTCGGGGGTCACGTTCCTGACCGTCCAGGCGACGGCCAGGGCCGCCCGGGGGCTGAAGCCCGACGCCCTCCCGGTGAGGACGGCGTTGTCGTGGTTCCCCGCTATGCACTCGACCCCGCGCTCCCTCAGCCTGGCTATGACCTCGTTGGGCGAGGCGCCGTAGCCCACGACGTCGCCGAGGCAGTAGACCCTCGTCCCCTCGCCGACCTCCGCCAGGACCGCGTCCAGCGCCTCGAGGTTCGAGTGGACGTCGGAGATGAACGCGAGCTCGGTCCTCCCCGGCCTCGCCCGGCCTCCCGCCCCACCACCGACCACCATCGCGCCTCCTCCACCGCGTCGGCCGAGAGTCATATATACCGAGCAGGCCCCTTCGGCCAGAACGGTCGAGATGGGAAGGAAGACGGTCCTCATGGGCTTCGCCCTCTTCGGGTTCGTCCTGGGTTTCCTCGCCTGGCTGCTCCGCAGCACGGCGGCGGGCCTGATCGCGCACCTCGGCGTGAACCAGGACATCGCGGACGCGGTCCTCGCCGGGATAGCCGGCGGCTTCCTGATGGTCGTGACCGCGCTCGTCTGGAGCTCGCTGGACTGACCGGCCCGCCGCCGACCGGCGGCGCCTCGACCCGTTCCCTCGGATCTCCGTGCGGCCGCCGGACGGGGTCAGCTGGTGGCCGCGAACTTGCGCTGGATTATCCTGTTGCGGGCCTCCGGGAACGGGGCGTCGTTGAGCAGCTCGTTCCTGACCCCGGACGCCTTGAGCAGCCCCGCCAGCGCGAAGTACCAGATCGAGGCCGGGGTCCCCTCCTCGTAGCTCGGGAGCTCGAGCCTGAAGATCCTCGTCAGGGTGTCGTACTCGGCCGTGGCCTCCTCGCCGAGCTCCTCCTGCATCAGGGCCAGGATCAGCTTCACCGAGTTGTCGAAGCTCTCGTTCCTCAGCTTCGGGGTCGCCCGCTCCTCGAGTATCTCGAGGAACCTCTCCCCTATCTCCTGCATCTGGGACTCGTCCTTCACGACCTTCGTGACCGCATCGACGAAGATCCGGCCGACGGTCTGGCCGTCTATGAGGAACGGGAGGCTGTCGGAGTTGGAGACCGAGGCGAGGGTCTTCGACCCGGTCGACCCCTTCCAGAACTCCTCGAAGAGGTCCTCGCTGAGCGCGCCCCTGAGCTCCCCGAGCATGAACTGGAAGCCCCGCCCCGTCTGGCTGTTGACGAGCAGGACCTCCCCGCTGTCGATCATGAACGCGCTCCTCCCGGACATGTGCTTCCCGTAGCGGATCCTCAGCTTCGAGGAGGCGAAGGGGAAGGTGGGGAGCACGGGGGGGACCGACGCGACTATCCTCACGTCAACGTCCTGCCTGCAGACCGCCTCGAGCTCGTCCGAGCACTCCTGGACGAGGTGGAGCCCCCAGCTGTCGACGGAGCACCTGATCGTGGACTGCGCCCTGAGGATCGCCTCCTTCAGCTTGATGAGCGTCGACTGGGACCCGAGGGAGAGGTACCTCTCCTCGACCGAGTCCTGGGGCATGATGTTCCTCTCCCTGAGCTTCTTGAGGGAGGCCATCGCCCTCTTCAGGGACCTCACCGACCTCTCGCGGTCGACCAGGACCTCCTGGAAGACGTCGGGCGCGCAGGCCTCGAACCTCACCGGCTTGCCCTCGAGCTCCTTGGCCACCTCCTTCTTGACGAGCTGGAGGGCGACCTGGTAGACCTTCGTCCTCGGGACCATCGAGGTGTACTGGAGCTGGTTGACCGTGCTCGGGCCGTTCGAGAGGAGCGCCACGTAGACCCTGGACTCGTACTCGGTCAGGCCGAAACCCTGGAGGCCGGCCGAGACGTCGCCGAGCTCGTTAGCGGACGCCATGGACGTCCCCTGAAGATGATGATTGCGCCATTGTCACCGAGACCAGGCACATCCTGGTAACAGCCTTCGATAAGCGGCCCGGTCATCGCAGTTGAACAATCCCGTCAACAATCGCTAGAACGCGCCGGGCCGCGGTGCACGGCGGAGGGGCATAACACCGGCCGGCCGGCCGGCCGTCTGTCACCGCGCACCCCGTCGCCGCGGCGACGGACCGGCGGGTCACACCGGCGATTTATCCCCAGTCAGACCTACCCGTTGTAACATGAGCACTTTTAGCAGCAAGTGGGAGAAGTCAAACAGCACCGGGCTCACGACGAGGATGCGCGAATCCGTCAAGAACCCTGGTCCTCTGAAGCCGAGGCTGGACCTTGCCATCCGGCAGATCCAGGTCCAGGTCGCCAAGCTGGACGCGACCACGGCGAAGCTGAGGGAGAGGGACGCCTCGATCTTCAACAAGGTCGTTTCATCCATCCAGAAGCACGACTCACAGCACGCTTCCGTGTATGCGAACGAGCTTGCGGAGGTCAGGAAGATGAACAGGATGGTCACGCAGGCCAAGCTTGCCCTCGAACAGATCACGCTCCGCCTCAACACCATCACCGAGCTCGGCGACATCGTCGTCACCCTCACGCCAGCCATGTCCGTCATCCGCAGCGTGCGGCAGGGACTCGTCAGCGTACTCCCGGAGGCCGAAGGAGAGATCGGGGAGATATCCGGACTGCTCAGCTCCATCCTGGTGGATGCGGGCACGGTGGGCGGATACAACCTGAACTTCGAGGCTGCCAACGAGGACGCGGAGAAGGTCCTTGCGGAGGCTGCGGCGGTGGCAGAGCAGAGGATGAAGGAGAAGTTCCCAGAGATTCCCTCTGGGCTCCCCTCTGTGGAAGGATCCGCAGAGACTCAGTAAGGGAATCCGAGAGTGGGGTCGCATGCCCGCGTGGCCGTACGGGTGCCGCGCGGGAGGCACCCCCTCTCTACTCTTCTTTTTCGGGAATTCTTTGAGATAGCTTGCGGGAGTGTCTTTGGCGCCTTGACGACCTCGAGAGTCGGTTCTGCGACCCGGTTCGTCGCGCCTTCAGTTTTTTGTTTCCGATTGTTGACTAAGCCGGTGATTACCCGGTTCGCGCCCGACTGCCTCAAGAGTGGTTAGTGGAGCATCTTGGGCGCGCTCAGTTCCATACGGTCACTCGGCGGGAAGAAGGACGGCGGGGACTACAAGAACAAGATCGTCGTCGCCCTCAAGGAGATAGAGCTGCAGCGCAGGGAGCTGGAGGGGCTCAAGGGCAGGCTCTCCGAGAGGCGCCAGAAGCTCTTCGACTCCACGGTCAGGGCGCTCCAGGACAAGAACAGGCCCAAGGCCAACGTGTACGCCGGCGAGCACAACGAGGTGAGGAAGACCATCAGGATCGTCGAGGGGTCCGAGCTCGCGCTGATGCAGGTCTCCCTGCGCCTCCAGTCGATAATGGAGGTCGGCGACGCCATGGTCCACGTCACGGCGGCCTTCCGCTCGCTGAAGACGGTCTCCAAGACGATGGAGGAGTTCGCGCCCGCGCTCGACGCGACCTCCGCCTCGATAAACAACACGCTGACCGAGACGATGGCCCAGATGGGCCAGATCTCCCCCAACATAACGGTCGACGTCCACACCGAGAACGCCGAGGAGCTGGTCGACCAGGCCCGCAGGTTCGCCGAGGAGCAGGCCGAGGCGCTGAAGCGCTCGCTCCACGTGATGCCGGGCCGCTACGAGGCCGAGATCCACCAGACGGAGACGGGCGAGGAGGGTCCCGAGGACCGCATCCCCATCCTGGCGACCGGAGACGACGAGGAGGAGGGGTCCGTCGTCCTCGGCACCATCTTCGGCCCGCCCACCGACCCCAAGGTCGAGGGGGAGGTCCTGAACTACGCGACGACCCACGAGGGCGTCATAGACATCTCCGAGACCTCCGTCTCGCTGGGGATACCCCAGGACGAGGTCGAGCACACCATGATACGCCTGGTCGCAGCCGGCAAGATAAAGTCCCAGGCGAGAGGGAGTGACCGATAGCGATGAGCGTTGTAGCCGCCAGAGAGCTTGAAGAGGACGCGAGGAAGTACGCGGGCGAGGCGATACGCCTCGACTCGCAGGGTGCCCACGGTATGGCGATCCAGAACTACCAGAGAGCGATCTCCACGCTCATCAAGCTGGTCCACCTCTACCCGGACTACAAGCTCAACAGGCACTACATGGAGCGCGCGGGGCTCTACCAGGAGAGGGTCAAGGCGATCCAGCAGGCTCACGGTTTGATCCCACGAGACATACAGCCGGAAGAATCCGCCTTCACCCCGATGGTCGTGCCAGCGGGGACGGCCGCCGCCGAGCAGGACGGCGGCGGGCACGCGCCCGAGGGCGGGAACGGCGCGGTCAAGGGACCCCAGATGGTCCAGCAGCTAAAGTCCTCCTTCAACGAGCTGGTGGTGAAGGAGAAGCCGAACGTCCACTGGGACGACGTCATCGGCCTCGACGACGCCAAGCGCGCCATAAGGGAGTCGATAGTCTTCCCCTTCGAGAGGCCCGACCTCTTCCCCCTCGGCTGGCCCCGGGGGATGCTCCTCTACGGTCCCCCCGGCTGCGGGAAGACCATCCTCGCCGCGGCGACCGCGGCCGAGATCAACGGCTACTTCATCTCGATCGACGCGGCCTCGATAATGTCAAAGTGGCTCGGGGAGGCGGAGAAGAACGTCTCGAAGCTCTTCACCGAGGCGAGGAAGCTCCTCGAGAAGGGCGACCCGGTCATCATCTTCATCGACGAGCTCGACTCGATGCTGGGCTCGCGGTCCAACGAGGTCGGCGGCGAGATCAGGGTGAGGAACCAGTTCCTCAAGGAGATGGACGGCATACAGGACAAGGGCAAGCACACCCACCTCTACACCATCGGCGCGACCAACAAGCCATGGGCGCTGGACTGGCCGTTCCTCCGGAGGTTCGAGAAGCGCATCTACGTCCCGCTGCCCAACTTCGAGGGGCGCATCTCGATGTTCAAGACCTACACCGCCCCCATCAACGTCGACCAGACGATCAGCCTCGA
>JBEKTS010000056.1:0-13974 GCA_049515775.1 Nitrososphaerales archaeon
CTCGCGTTCTTCACCCAGGCCGGCACCTGGAGCAGCCACGTCTCCGAGGACAGCGACCTCATATCGCAGATCAAGAACGGGACCCTCCCCCAGGTCTCGTTCGTGATGCCCGACAGCGACGCCGACAGCGATCAGGCACCGGGGTCGCTCGCCGCAGGCCAGCAGTGGGTCAAGACGGTGGTCGATGACCTGAACTCGTCCGGTTACCTCGGCTCGACGGTCGTCCTTCTCACCTGGGACGACTCGGGGGGCTGGTACGACCACGTCGTCCCTCCGGGGAGCTTCGGATACCGCGTCCCGATGATCATGCTGGCGCCCTACGGGTCCAGGGGGGTGGTCGACCACTCGGTCGCGAGCCACTACTCCGTACCCACGGTCATCGAGTCGGTCTTCGGGCTCGGTTGCATGCACCTCGACTGCGGCGCCTACGACCTGCTCGACGCCCTGAGCTCGCAGGGCGCGCGCACGACGACCACCGGGTCGTCGCCTGCGGGGACGACGTCGAGCACGACCTCCCCCGGCTTGACCCTCTCCTCGAGCTCGAGCGTGGCCACCACGTCAGAAGCCTCGGCGACGACGAGCGCTAGCACCACGTCGCACACGACCACGTCGCGTTCGACCACGACATCGACTGGCCCGGCGTGTCATCGGGGGGCAACTCCTCGACGACGATCGCGCCAGCGACCGTGACGCAGACGGTGACGGTCACCGCCACCACGGAGACCGCGACGAGGACGACGGCGGCGACGGCCACCGTTCCTGGCTCGACGGTCACCTCTCCCGCGACCACCGTCACGGGGCCGGCCACGACGGTCACCTCTCCCGCGACCACCGTCACGGGGCCGGCCACTATTCAGACGGGTCCAGCGACGACCGTCGTCGAGTCCGGAGGCACGACGACGACCGTCCGGACCCTGACCTCCACATCGACCGTAGCCTCATCGATGGCACCGTCTTGGGCATACGCTGCGATGGCGACGCTGCTGGTCGCTGGACTTGCGCTGGGCTATCTCGCGAGAAGACAGCAGGCGAGATGACCGCGAGCATGGCGGCCAGGGCCCTCTCCGGGAGGCGGAAGCTCACCCATATCACGCCGAGAAGCCAGTCCCCGAGGGGCCCACTGCGAATCGCGGGCCTCGCAGGGCGGTCGTTCGATCGGGTCGCAGGTACGACGGGAAGATGCTTGCCCGGCATGGGCGATCCAACGGAGCTCGCGAAGCTAGGACCGGCGCGCCAGGAACCGGTCGAGACAATTGACACCGACATGGGCTGCGGCGCCTAGAACCCGTTCGATGCGCTCGGACCTCCTGCGCAGCGGGCGTCAAGGACGAGCAGTTCTCTGCGCCATCCGGACTCCCCTTCTCCTCACCGTTGTCCTCGGGCGTGACCTCGACGACGAGCGGCTGCCAAACCAGGGGATGGCCCGCTGAGACCGTACGGGGGCTGCGAGTCGCTGGGAACACAACTCGCGTGCGAGTGCGCCTATCGACTCGCCGACCGAAGACCTAGGCGCTTAAGTTCACCACGAAGTAGTATCGCGTGGACGGCCAGAAGGAGGAATCCTGGAAGGAGGCTCTACGCCTATACGTACTCAATCACGACGCCGAACTGGATTTCACGAGGCACTTCTGGAAGAGGTGCGAACCTCTTCCCCTCGACATCAAGAGATACGAGAAGTTCGTCCAAGTCGTGAAGCTAACGCAATGTGGCGCTGCGGCACCTAAGGTCTCGGAGATGCTGGGTGTCAATGGCAGCTCTGTTCATGGGTGGAAACACCTCTCCCAAATGCCAAAACTTGGTCACCTTCTGAAGGCACTCCTAGTTCTTGGCCCGACAGTGGAAGGTCGAGTCTGGCTCACCCTCGAGCGGTCTCACGGCCACGCAATCCCACGGGGGCAGTCCATCCAAGTGCCCACATTAGTGACGTCGTAGGACGATGCGAGTCCCGTGTTGTCACAGATAAGATCGCTCGGTCATGACCAGACCAGATTCAGTAGGCCATATCTCTTCGGTTTCTTGGTTGGGATAATTCCGGGGGATGCACGCAAGCCAAAGCACGGCAACGCTCACAGACACATCGAGCTCACAACGAGTATGCGGTGTGAGACCAACGTCAAAATCGGAGAGTTCACCCGTTTTTGCGCAAACGAGTCTGGTCTGAGGATGAAGAGGTCGACCGATATGCCAAAGCCCGAGAACAAGCCATATGGCTTCTTTCGATGGGTGTCCCAGTCTTCACCACTCGTCGATTGGATAATCAAGGTGATTCTCGGCCTCGCCGATGGACAAGCGACAACGTACGACCGAGTCTATCTTGATTGGGCTCTGAATTCTCCAAGAGACCTGAGGCTCGGGCTGCTTCAAGGAATCGCGGAATCAGACGGGTCGGTTAGTGTCGCTAGCCAGGCGGTGGAGTTTTGGGTCCTCCCGGACTGGGACTTTATGATCAAGTTGCTTGCGACCTTCAGTCTTCGGGGTTTCCGCAACAGAGAGGCCGTTTCTCTCTCGAAAACTCAGGCCATCGAGTCATTTAGGGTGCCGGTCTTCTCGGAGTCGCTGGAAACCGCTCGCTATTAGCGTTTGAAGCTAGTGGCCACGGCAGAGAAGCTCTCGAGACTGGAACGGATACCTGAGAAAATCAGATTGCAAATCGGTGAGCTCGCAGCGGCAGGATATTCTGTCCCTCGAATCGTGGAAGAGATTGCAAGGTCTCGAAATGTACTTCTCTCCTTCGAGGCAGCTCAGCGGTGGGCGCTCAAGAGCACGCCACAATTGCAACCAGGGCTAGACAGGCCGCACGAAAGCTTCGGTCGTGCGAACGATGAAGATAACGGCCACGCCTAAAATATTCTTATAGGAATCACTTTATTTTTCGAGCTTCTCTTTCCGTATCGCGCAGCAGCAGTATGTCGCTGAGCCTTATCGGGCCCTTTACGTTCCTGGTCAGGATCCTGCCCTTCTCCTTGCCCTCGAGGATCTTGACTCGGACCTGGGTGATCTCTCCAGCGACGCCTGTGCGGCCGACTATCTGCACGACCTCGGCCGGGGTTATGGCCTCGGCGGCCTGCTTGCTCATGCCGGCTTCTGGCCCCTCACCCTCGCCAGCTCCTGAGTGACCTGGTCGAGGATCTGCTGCCCCTCACCGGCCTCGAGCACCGCGGCCGCGGCCGTGGAGACGTCGATGCCGATGGCTGGACCGATCTGGTCCTTGGAGGGGACGAAGACGTAGGGGATCTTCCTCTCGTCGCAGAGGAGCGGAAGGTGCGCCACGACCTCCGGCGGCTGGACGTCCTCGGCGATCACGACGAGCTTGGCCATGCCGCGCTCGATCGCCTTGGTCGTCTCGTTGGTGCCCTTGCGGACCTTGCCCGACCTCGAGGCCTGCCTGAGGACCTCGTAGGCCGCCTCCGATACTTCCTTGGGTGTCTCGAACCGTACGAAATAGGGTTTAGGGGTCATCTTGCTGAATATCGCCCACAGCCGCATTTTTCGGGGAGCATATAAGCTTGGCAGAAGTCGATGAGGGACCGGCGCCACGGCGAAGCACGGTCGGCCTCGACGACGAGCCCCTTCTCGACGGCGTATCCCGCCTCGCCCTGTCGACCGCGGGTTCGGGGAGCGAAAGGGAGGCGAGCGACCCCGGAGGGGCGCGGTCAGACTCCTTCGGTCCCCTGGATCAGCCGTGCGCCAGGACGCACCGGTCGGGGCCATCCACCCTGACGAAGCCGTATCGGGGGAACTGGACGATCTCGCCCACCTTGAGCTCGCCGAACGCCTGCTCGGCGTATCCGAACCGGCTCTTCAGGCTGTCCTTGTTGAAGGTCCCGTCCTCGTTGTAGAGCTCCGAGGGCTCCAGGACCTGGACGGTCCGTGAGCCGGGCACCACCCACTGGACCTTCCGGCTCCCCTGGACCACGCCGTCCCCGGCGAACCGCCCGACCGCCCAGTCCGGTCCCCTCGAGACCAGCTCGACGTTGTAGAGCTCCATCATCCTGAAGACCTGCCCCTCGGAGATGGCCCCAAGGTCGCCCGACGGGATGAAGAACTCGCCCGCCGTGCTGACGGTGCGGGTGCCGAGCTGTTCGAAGGGGTGGAAGGGGATCGTCGCGGTCCTCGCGGGCCCCGACTGGACCGTCAGCTTGACCGGGTCCGGGACGAAGTAGTAGCGCCGCGTGACCGGGTCGAGGAGCTTCCTGTTCACGGCGAAGAGCAGCGACCAGTCGAAGGTGTGCTCCGACTTGGTGTACCCCACCTCGGTCGTGAACTGGCGTATCGCCTGCGGGAGTATCCCCCTCCTGGTGACGCCCTCGATGGTCGGCATCCGGGGGTCGTCCCACCCCTCGACCAGCTTCTCCTCGACGAGCGGCCTGAGCAGCCTCTTGGCGACGGGGGTCCCCTTGAAGTTGAAGCGAGAGAACTGGGTCACGCGCAGGGCCGGGAAGCCGAGCATGCTCCTGATGAGCTCCTGGAGCCCGACGTGGAACTCGGAGGACCGCAGGATGTGGGTCACCGAGCAGACCTGGTCCTCGACGACGACCTCGAAGTCGTAGGTCGGCCAGACGACGTACTTCTCCCCGGTGATGGGGTGCGGGTAGTCGATTATCCGGGCGATGTTGGGGTCCCTGAGCGAGTAGTCGAGGCTCGCGAGGTCGCCCTTGAGGCGGACGACGTAGGTCCCCTCCTTGTGCTTCCTCCCCAGCATCTCGTCCCAGATCGCGACGTTCCTCTCCACGGGCTGGGACCTGTGCTCGCAGGCGACGCCGTCGTACCTCAGCTTCTTCATCAGCTCCGGGGGGCAGGCGCAGGCGTAGGCCGACCCGGCCTCGAGCAGGTCCTGGATGTGCTCGTAGAGCAGCTCGACGTCGGAGGAGACGTTCTTCTCCTCGTCCCACTCTATGCCCATCCAGGCGTACCCCCTCCGGAACGACTCGTAGTAGCGCTTCTGGACCTTCCGGGGGTTGGTGTCCTCGAACCGGAGCCAGAGCTTCCCCTCGTACTCCCGGCGGTAGACGTCGTTTATCGTCCCGGCCATGGCGTGGCCGATGTGCATGAACCCGGAGGGCTCGGGCGGGAGCCGGACGACCAGCGCGCCCTTCGCCGCCCCCTCCAGAGGCGGGAGCCCGACCCTCTGCTCCTGCCGGTGCTCCGCCAGCGCCTCGGGGTACCTGTCCTTCAGCAGTTGCTCCTGCTGCTGAGGGGAGAGGGCGTTGACGGCCCTCACGACCTCCGCAGAGACTCGGGCGACCTCCTTGGCGGCGGTCCTCAGCGCGGGCGCGTCCCCCAGCACCTTGCTCACGACCGCCCCGACCTCGGCCTTCCCTCCGTGCCTGACCGCGTTCTGGAGCGCGTACTTCTCCATCGACGACCTGTCCGTCTCCGATATGCTCAAGATCTCCACCCTCCTCCTCCGTCTACCAGTCCCGTTCGACGGAGTAGCGGGCTATCTCCTCTAGCCTCGCCACGGCCCCGGCGTCGCCGGTCCATCGGACCTTTCCCAGGGCCGCCAGAGCCCGGTCGAGCAGGATCCGGGCCTGGTCGCTTGCGAAGGCGAGCACCCGGTATCGCTCTATCATCTCCAGCAGCTCTTCGAGGTGCGCCTTCCTCTCCTCCCTCGACCTGGCGAAGATCTCGACGACCCTCTGCCTCTCCTCCCGCTTCGCTACCTGGAGGAGCCGTATCAGGATCAGGGTCCGCTTGCCCTCGAGCAGGTCGTCGGCGTACTGCTTCCCGTACTTGGCGCCCGCCGAGAGGTTCAGGACGTCGTCGTGGATCTGGAAGGCCACCCCCAGCGTGGTCCCGGCCTCGATCAGCGGCGCGAGCGACTCGGGCGCCGCCCCCGCCGCGATCCCGCCCAGCCGGAGCGGGCTGATCACCGTGTACCAGGAGGTCTTCTTGGTGCACATCCGGAAGTAGTCCTCGGGCGTGAGACTCCAGGTCTTGTCGACGACCCAGCTCAGCTCCATCTGCTGTCCCTCGGTCGTCTCGTTTATCATCCGCGCGAACTCGTCCATCACGTCGAGCGTCCTCGCCTCCCCGAGCCTCTCCCGGTTCCTGAGGAGCGCCTGCCACATCCGGGCGTGGAGGGCGTCCCCGGTGTTCAGGGCGAGCGTCCAGTCGTACTTCCGGTGGAGCGCCGGCGCCCCCCTCCTGAGCTCCGAGCCGTCCTCGATGTCGTCGTGGATGAGGATCCAGTTCTGGAAGAGCTCGAGCCCCGCCGCGGTCAGGAGCGCGTCCGACTCGGACCCCCCGAACGCCCTGCAGCTCGTGACGCAGATGTACGGCCTCATTCCCTTCCCGCCCCGCTCGGGGTAGTCGCGCATCATCCTGTAGAGGAGCTCGACCTCCGCGACCGGGCTTGACCTGGGGAGGGTCTCTTCGAGGATGAGCCGGTCGACCGCCGACTTCACCGACTTCATCTCCCCAAGCATCGACGAGTACTCGACCATGGCGCATCAACCCCCGGCCCAGTAGCGCAGCGGCGGGGTGATCACCCTCCGGACGGACCGCAGGTCGGAGGCTGTCGCCGCCCCCGTGACGAACATCGCGGCCCGCAGCTCCAGCAGCGTCTGGTCGGCGAAGCCCCTCAGGGCTGCCCTGCCCCTGCTCGCGCTCTCGAGCATCGGCCTCGCCATCCCGCAGAGGTCGGCGCCGAGCGAGAGGCACTTCGCCACCTCTAGGCCGTTCCTCAGCCCCCCCGAGGCGATAAGCGGGAGGCGGACGGACCTCCTGACGTCGATGACCGCCGCGGCCGTGGGGATCCCCCAGTCCCAGAAGAGCGAACCGAGCGCGGCCTTGGACGCGTCCGACCGCTCGGCCGCGCGGACCGCCTCGACCCCGGCCCAGCTCGTCCCGCCCGCGCCCGAGACGTTGATGGCCTTGACGCCCGCGCCCTCGAGCCTCTTCGCCACCTCGCCGCTGATGCCCGCCCCGACCTCCTTGACGATGACCGGGACCGAGAGCGACCCGCAGAGCTCAGTGATAGAGCCCAGGACCCCCTTGAAGGAGGCCTCGCCCTCGGGCTGGACGACCTCCTGGAGGGGATTGAGGTGGACCGCCAGGGCGTCCGCTCCGATCATCTCGACGAGCCGCTCGGCGTCCTTCACCGAGAACCCCTTCGCCAGCTGGGCGCCGCCGATGTTCGCGAAGAGGAACGCCGTCGGGGCCCTCTTCCGCGCCACGGAGTAGGTGCGCCCCATCGACTCCGAGAGGAGGCCCGCCCTCTGGCTGCCGAGGCCCATGGCGAGCCCCATCTCCTCGGCGACCTCGGCGAGGGTGCCGTTGATCTCCTCGGCCCTGGGCGCCCCTCCGGTCATCGAGTCGACCACGAGCGGGGCGCGCAGCCTCCTCCCGAGGAAGCTCGTAGAGAGGTCCACGTCGGCCATGTCCATCTCGGGGAGCGCACAGTGGACGAGGCGGACGCACTCCAGGAGCGTCGTGCCCTCTCTCGCCTGGACGTCCCGCTTCAGGACCACGTCGATCCCCTCTTCCTTCCTGCGGATGACGTCCCGGACCCGCGCGTCGTCGCTCTTAGCCACGAGAAGGAACCCTAACCTTGGTACCGCGGAAGCCGAGACCCTTTAAGGCTTTGGAGAGCTCCGATGGCCGGAACCCGGAGACGAACGCCACCTCGGTCCCAGAGGACGCGATCCTCAGAGCCTCGGCGACCTTCAGTGCTATCCCTCCCGTCGCGTCGCGGGAGCCGGAGAGCTCGAGGCGGGAGGCCGAGCTCCGGTCGAGCTCCCGGAGGAGGCCCCGCGGGCCCATCACGCCGTCGACGTCCATCACGAAGACGCACCGCCCCGCTCCGAGGGTCTTGGAGAGCAGGAGCGCGATCGTGTCCCCCGAGAGCACCCGGAACCCGGCGGCGTCGTGGACTACGTCCCCGAAGGTGACGGGCGTCAGCCCCGCCGAGACGACGTCGCGGAGCCACGCGGCCCCCCTCCGCCCGGCGGCCTCGAGCAGGGGGAACGGGGTGAAGGTGTAGGGTCGGAGCCCCTCCGAGGTGAGCGAGCCGCAGACCCTGGCGTTCAGGTCGAGCATGGCGCGCCTCGTCTCGCTCACCCCCTCGGGGGAGGCCCTGGGCGCTCGGGAGGAGAGCCCGTATCTGATCGCCACGGGGTGCCCGAAGGACCCTCCCCCGTGGACCACGACGACGGGGACCCCGGAGGCGCGGACGGCTCGCGCTATCGACGCGACCGCCTCGGGCCGGTACGTGAAGTCCCTGGTCTTGTCGGTGACTATCGAGCCACCGAGCTTCACCACCGCGACTAGCGCCCTTCGCTCGTCCAAACCCTGACACCACCGGATGGGACCTCGCTCAGGAACGCCCGGAGCCCCCGCCGGGCGAGCAGCTCGGCCGTGGCCTCCTCGGCCCCTTCGGGGGGGAGCGCGAGGACGGAGCCGCCGCCCCCGGCCCCGGTCAGCTTGGCCCCGTAGCAGCCGAACTCCAGGCAGAGGTCCACCAGGCGGTCGAGCCTTTCGTTCGAGGCTCCGACCGTCGCGAGGACCGCGTGGTTGTAGGTCATGATCCTGCCGAGGTCGCGGAGTCGTCCCCCGAGAAGGCGCTCCGTCGCCATCGCAGTGATGAGGGACGCCGAGTCGCAGAGCCCCTCGAAGAGGTGCGGGTGCGCGTCCTTCATCGAAGAGACCTTGGATATCAGGCGCCTCGAGCTCCTCCTCTCCCCCGACTGGACCACGAGCAGCCGCAGCGGCCCCGCGAGCCGGAGCGGTCTCGGCGGCTCGCCGACCCTGAACTGGAGGACCCCGCCCGCCGCCGAGACGGCGACGTCGATCCCCGACGGGCGGCCGTGGATCAGCCGCTCCCCGATCATCGCGGCCTCGATGATCGACGGGGCGTCGGTCGGCCAGCCCTCCAGCCCGCTGACCGCGGCGGCCGTGGCCACCATCGCGGAGGCCGAGGAGCCGAGCCCCGCCCCGGCGGGCAGCTCGGAGGTTATCGTCACCCTGACGCGTGGCTCGGCCGACCTCATCCGGTACATCTCGCGGACGAGCCTCTGGACCGGCAGCTGCCCGGTTCCTCCCGGAGCCGACCTGGCGAGCGGCGTCTCGACGACGAGGTCTGGAGAGCGGGAGGCCTCGGCCCTGGTCCTCTGGCCGATCGCCGCGGCCAGCGCCAGCGCGCCGTGGACGACGAAGTGCTCCCCCGTGATGATGACCTTCCCCGGGGCCTCCGCGACGGCCTTCAACCGCGGCTCACCGGAAGGTGACGGAGGGGTAGCCGACGACCGCACTGTTGTCTCCCGTCGTGTCCCCGCTGTTTGCGTATTTGTGCAATTCACCGCCCTCGAAGCCGAGGAGGCGGGACGCCTCCATCACCGTCGCTATGGCTCCGTAGCCGCAGGCCGTGACCGACCTCTCCTCCAGCACGGCGTAGAACGACTCGGTGTCCAGACGGAGGACCGTCTCCAGGAGGGCCGTGTCCTTCGCCCGGGCCGCGGCCGCGGGCTCGTAGTGCGTGAGGTCCGAGGAGGCGATCAGGATCGCGTCCCTCCCCTTCAGGAGGGCGTGCAGCCCGCGGCCCAGCTCCCTCGCCGTCTCGATGTCCTGGAAGGCCAGCGAGATTGGGAGTATCTTGAAGCGGTGGTAGATCTCCTGCAGGAACGGGAGCTGGACCTCGATCGAGTGCTCCCTCCTGTGCGACTCGGGGTCGTAGTCGACCAGCCCCGTGAGCTCGACGATCCTCCGGGCCGCCTCGCCGTCGACGGGGAGGTCTCCCAGAGGCGTCGCCCACTCCCCATCCCTGAAGGTCGAGACCCCGCTGCCGACCCCGTAGTGGTTCGGGCCGACTATCACGACCAGCTCCGGTGCGCGGAGCGAGGAGAGCCAGAGGTAGCTGTGGGCCGCGACCGGCCCCGAGTAGACGTAGCCGGCGTGCGGGCAGACGCAGGCCATCACCCCCGAGCCTCTGCCACCGGAGGGGGGGAGCGAACCGGGGCCGAGCGGGTGCGTGTACGAGCCCCCGATCGAGGTCCTCAGCTCGCGTGGGTCGTCAGGATAGAAGCTGCCGGCCGCGGCGGGCCTCCTTACGATCATGGCCCGGTCGGGCGCGCTCGTGGTATAAATAAGCGGTCTCGGTCGCGCCGGATGGTCCGTTGGTCGGTCCCGCTCAGTGGGCGGGCCGGTGGTCCGAGCGACCCCCCTCCTCCTCTTCGTCCTCGGCGAGGTCCGACTCGGTCAGCTTCGTCTCAAAGTCGTCGATGGTGTACGTCATCTGCTGGTCGGCCGCCAGGGCGCCGGAGTTCGTGAGCACCGACCTGGCGAGCAGCCAGAAGATCGCCGCGAGCGCCTTCCTGCCTCTGTTGTTCCCCGGGATGACCACGTCGACGTCGTCGGTCACGTTGTCGGTGTCGCAGACCGCCACGACCGGGATCCCCATCCTGGCCGCCTCGATGAGCGCCTGGGTGTCCGAGGCCGGGTCCGCGACCACGACCAGCTCCGCGTCCAGGTGGCCCGGGAAGAGCGGGTTCGTGAACGTCCCCGGCATGAACCGGCCGGTCACGGCCATGGCGCCCGTGACCTCGCAGAACTTCTCCACCGGTACCCGCCCGTAGTCCTTGCTGGCGTAGACGACCGTGTTCGGCGCGCCCGCGAAGGCGATGAACTTGCCGGCGACGTCTATGCGGTGGAGCGTCTTCGAGTAGTCGAGCAGGTGGAGCCCGTCCGGCCTCGGCCTGGTGGTGAACTGCTCCATGGTCTTGGTCCGCACCTGGGTCCCAATCCTGATGCCCGTCGCGAGGAGCGCCTTTTCGGATAGCTGGGGTGTGACCATCTTCTCCTCCGAGCCGCCTTCGTCGTCTCCGTGTTCTGCGATGTTACTTATCCCAATTCACCATTTTGAGCTGTTGAGCCTTTCGGCATCTCGGGGTACGTCTTTTAAGCATATTGAGGTCGCCGCCGGCAGCCCCATTCACGGCACCCACGAGCGGTCCATCGCCGCACGGCCTCCGAGCGACTCGGAGATCCGGATCAGCTCGTTGACCTTCGCGGTCCTCTCCCCGCCGACGATGCCGCACTTCATCAGCCCGCACCCGAAGCCGACCGCGAAGTGGGCGAGGTGCCCTCCCTCGTTGTCCCCCGACCGGTGCGACGCGGCGAGCGTCTGCCCGTTCTCGCGGGCGAGCCTGGAGAAGCGCGCCGCCTCCCCGAGCGTCCCTACCTGGTTGACCTTCACGATGACCCCGTTGGTCGACCCGCTCCTCATCCCGAGCTCCAGCCGCTCCGGGTTCGTGGTGTAGATGTCGTCCCCGACGACGAGGGTCGACCCGAGCGCCGCGCGGATCCTTGCGAAGCCCTCGAAGTCGTCCTCCTGCAGGGGGTCCTCGATGTAGAGGAGGTCGAACCGGTCCCTGATCTCCCCGATGAACGAGATCTGCTCTTCGCGGCTGAGCGTCTTGCCGGTCGACCGGTAGAAGTAGCCGCCCTTCTTCCCGTCGTAGAGGCTGTCGGCCGCGACGTCGAGGCCGACGCGTATCCTCCTGCCCTTCTCGTCCTGTACGCGCGCCGCCTCTTCGGCGACCACCAGGAGCGCCTCCTCGTCGGCGATGCCGGGAGCCCACCCCCCCTCGTCGCCCCTGCCGAGCGGGTAGGCGAGCGACCTGGAGAGGCGCCTGCCGACGGCCTTGTGGACCGCGAAGTTGAGCGCCTCCGCCTCGGCGACGCTCTCGGCGCCGACCGCCGTGACGAGTATCTCCTGCATGCTGGGGGAGAGGTCGCTAGCGTGCTTTCCCCCGCCGATGACGTTCCCGAGCGGGAACGGGAGGGCCGATCGGGAGGGGTCCAGGACGCCGCAGAGCGGGAGGCCGACGGCGCGCCCCTCGGCCTCGGCCGCGGCGACGCTGACCGCGTAGGCGAGGGAGCCCCCTATGCGAGAGTAGTCCTTGGTGCCGTCGATCTCTCGGAGGAGCCTGGAGAGGCCGTCGATGTCAGCGGCGTCCTGGCCGATGAGCCGCCCCCTGTAGGTCTGAAAGCGCGATGCGGTCTCGGCAGCGCTGCCGTCGGCGAACGGGAGCGCCTCGCCCCCACCGAGGCTCGCCCCCGAGGGAGAGAGCGCCCTGCCGAGGTGGCCGGCGACGATGACGTCGGCCTCGATCCCGAGGTCTCCGCGGCCGTTGAAGCAGACCCTGACCCTGACGTCCTGAATCTGCATCTCGGGTCCCCGCTCAGGGTCCGGGGTTCTTCTGCTGGTAGTAGGGCAGGACCTGGTCGATGAGGTCCACGGAGGTGATCATCATCCGCCTGCAGCAGTAGCGGGTCACCTGGAGGTCGTCCAGGACCTTCCCGGCGTCCTCGCCGGCCCTGACCCTGGTCTCCAGCTCGGCGAACTTGTCCCCTATGAGCTTCCCGCAGGTGAAGCAGCGGATCGGAACGAGCACTCCAGGATCACCTGTAGCTCTTCTGGCGCTTGCGCCTCGCGCCGGGGCCGCCGAACTTCTTCGGCTCGGTCTGCCTCGGGTCACCCGAGAGCAGGTACTTGCTGAACGCGGTGATCTTCTCGCGGAGCTCGTTCCCCTTGACCTGGTCGACGTAGGCCCGCGCCAGCGACATGGCGACGGCGTCGGCCTGGCTCATGAAGCCGCCCCCCGAGACGTTGACGTCGACGTCGTACTTCTCCCTCAGGTCGCCCACGATGGCCACCGGGGAGAGCATGTGGAGCCGGGCGACCTCGGGCTCGCATATCTCGAGCGGGACCCCGTTGACGCGGATGCGCCCCTGGCCCGCGTGGATCGCGGCCGTGGCCCTCGAGGTCTTGCGGGACCCCGGATAGAGCTTCGGCTTCGTCCGCTGCTTAGCTTGTGACACCATATCTCGACTAGCCACTCCACCCTATGTTCTTCGCTATCTCCGCTATCGTCGTGTAGGACGGGAGGGGCCGCGTCGCGAGCGCGTCCTCGAACTTGCTCGTCTTGACGCCGGCGTACTTCTCGGGCACGCCCATGTAGACGCGCAGCCGCTTCATCGCCGAGACGCCCTTGGACTTGGTCTTCGGGACCATCCCGCGCACCATCCTCCTCAGGATGTTGTCCGGTCGGCGGGGGTGTATGGGCCCGTAGATCGGGTTGACGTGGCTGTAGATCTCGAGCCTCGCCTGCCACTGGCGGAAGACGCTGTTCGACCTTCCGGAGATGAGCGCGTTCTCCGCGTTCAGGACGACGACGCGCTTGCCGGAGAGCAGCTCGAGCGCGACCTTGGAGCACATCCTCCCGGCTATCTGCCCCGACGCGTCCACGTAGATGGTCTCTCGTTGGTCACTTGACAAGCCTGACACCACTCCCGTCCGGGAACCTCTTGACGAACTCCTCTATGGTGAGGGCCTCGCCGCCGGCGGTCTCTATCTTCTTCCGGGCCGCCGCCGAGTAGGAGAAGGCCCCCACGACCAGCTTCTTCTCGAGCGGACCCGTTCCGAGGACCTTCCCCGGCACGAAGAGCGGGCTGTCACCGGGGTCGGCCCGCGCCAGCCTGGTGAGGTTGACGAAGGTCTCGTTCAACCGGGACGCTCCGAGGTACTCGGCGGCGTCCCTCCATATCCCTATCTTCTCCTTCCGTCCCAGCCTCTCTAACATGACGGCCTGGCTCCTCAGGATCTTGTTCGACTTCATTCCACTTTCTCACTTTGCACTTTAGTCTCACTTTGCAACCTAGCGTCAACCTCGTTGTGGAGGTCCTGCAGCTTCTCCTCCAGCTTCTGGATCGCCCTGGTCACTATCTCCTTGGCGGGCATCGACCCCGAGCTCTCGACCTTGAGCACGTAGGTACCCTCCGACTTGCCGTCGACCAGCACCGAGGTCGTGGCGGGCTGCCACTTGGCGTGCTCCTTCGCCCTGCCGAGCCGGGCGTAGGCCTCGAGCTTGACCGACTGGCCCGCGGCCAGCTTGACGATCGGGATGTTGGGGGAGACCGGCCTGATCTCGCTGTCCTCGGAGACGAGGTCGGAGGAGAGCACGGTCCGTGGCTTGT
>JBEKTS010000057.1:0-13385 GCA_049515775.1 Nitrososphaerales archaeon
TGGACCTGGTCATCGACCACTCCGTCCAGGTCGACGGCTGGGGCGACGGCCTGGCGCTCGCCTACAACATCGAGAAGGAGTACGAGAGGAACTCGGAGCGATACTCCCTCCTCAAGTGGGCCCAGGGCTCGTTCAGGAACCTCAGGGTCTTCCCCCCGGGGAAGGGGATATGCCACCAGATCAACCTCGAGTTCCTCTCGACGGTGGCCTCCCTCCAGGAGCGCGGGGGCAGGCTCGAGGCCCTCCCCGACACCCTGGTGGGGACCGACTCGCACACCACGATGGTGAACGGGCTCGGGGTGCTCGGGTGGGGGGTGGGTGGCATCGAGGCGGAGGCCGTGATGCTCGGCGAGCCCTACCACATGCCGGTGCCCAGGGCCGTCGGGGTGAAGCTGGTGGGGCGGCTCCCTGAGGGCGCGACCCCTACCGACCTGGTCCTGACCGTGACCGAGCTCCTCAGGGGGATGAACGTGGTCGACGCCTTCGTCGAGTACTTCGGCGAGGGCTACCAGCACCTCTCGGTCCCGGACCGGGCGACGCTGGGGAACATGTCCCCCGAGTACGGGGCCACGGTCGGGTTCTCCCCCGTCGACGCGACGACGCTGAGGTACCTCGGCGACACGGGACGCGACCCGGCCCACGTGCGGTTCGTGGAGGAGTACTGCCGGAGACAGGGGCTCCTCGCACGGCCGGGGGAGGATGCCCGGTACTCGGAGGTCCTGGTCGTCGACCTCTCCAGCATCGAGCCCTGCGTCGCCGGGCCGAGGAACCCGGAAGAGAGGAGATCCCTGCGCGCGGTCCCCGGCTACGTCGCCACGCTCATCGAAGAGAGGCGGAGCAAGAGGGCCAGCCCGACGGGCGGGGCGTCCTCTTCTTCTCCTCCTCCCCCGGTCGCGGTAGCGTCGGGCGGTCGGACGGTCCTCGCCCAGCTGAGGGACGGGCGGGACCTCGTCGGCCTCGATGACGGGTCGGTGATCATCGCCGCGATTACGAGCTGCACCAACACCTCCAACCCGACCGTCATGATAGGCGCGGGCCTGATCGCCAAGAGGGCCGTCCTCAGGGGGCTCTCTCCCAAGCCCTTCGTGAAGTGCAGCCTGGCGCCCGGGTCGACGGTCGTCAAGGACTACCTGGAGGGCTCGGGCCTGCTTCGGTACCTCGACCAGATCGGGTTCAACCTGGTCGGGTACGGATGCACGTCGTGCATCGGAAACAGCGGCCCGCTCGACCCGGCCGTCGATGCCTCAATCCGGGAGAGGGACCTCTACACCGTCGCCGTGCTTAGCGGGAACCGGAACTTCGACGGACGGATCCACCCGCTCGCAAGAGGAGCCTTCCTGATGTCGCCGATGCTCGTCGTGGCATACGCCCTGGCGGGGCGCGTCGGCTTCGACTTCTCGACCCAGCCCCTGGGGGTCGACCGGGAGGGAGCACCCGTCTTCCTGAGGGATCTCTGGCCATCCCTTCAGGAGATCCGCGACGTGGCGGCCTCCTCGCTCAACGCCGGTCTCTACTCACGCCGGTACGCCCACGCGCTGAGGGGCGACTCGACCTGGGAATCCCTCCCCGGGGGCACCGGGGAGACCTTCCAGTGGGACGGGTCCTCGACCTACGTCAGGGAGCCCCCCTGGTTCGGGTCCGACGACCGGAGGCCCTCGGGCGAGGACATCGCCGGCGCGAGGGCGCTCGCGGTCTTCGGGGACAAGATAACGACCGACCACATCTCGCCGGCCGGCTCCATAGCCGTGGATAGCCCGGCCGGCCGGTATCTCCTCGACCACGGGGTCGAGATGGTCGGCTTCTCGAGCTATGGGTCCCGGAGGGGCAACCATGAGGTGATGGTGCGCGGGGGGTTCGCGAACATCAGGCTCAGGAACGAGCTCGCCGGGGGCGCCGAGGGGGGCCTCACCAAGCACCTCCCATCGGGCGTACTGATGCCGATCTACGACGCCTCCGTGCTCTACGCCCGGGACCGTACGCCGCTCCTGATCGTCGCGGGGAAGCAGTACGGGTCCGGGAGCTCCAGGGACTGGGCCGCCAAGGCGCCCAGGCTGCTCGGCGTGCGGGCCGTGATCGCCGAGTCGTTCGAGAGGATACACCGGTCCAACCTGGTGGCCATGGGCGTCCTCCCGCTGGAGTTCTCGCCTGGAGAGGGGAAGGACGCGCTGGGGCTGCGGGGTGACGAGGTCTTCTCGGTCACCGGCCTGAAGGGCCTCGCCCCGGGAACCGTCCTCGAGGTCGTGGCGTCCTCCGCAAGGGGGTCGACGCGCTTCCGTGTGAAGACGAGGATAGACAACGCGGCCGAGATGGGCTACTATGCGTCCGGGGGCGTCCTACCCTACGTCCTCGACCGGGTGCTTCCGGCCGCGGACGCCGGGTCTCGGGGGTCCGGTCAAGCGGGGGAGGACCCCGCGGGATTCGATGCCATAAAATAGAGGGGCTGCCATCCCTCTCCGTTGACCGTCACCCAGACTGGCGTCCTAGACATCGGCAAGCAGAAGCTGCTCCAGATGTACACCTCGATGGCGCGCATCAGGAAGTTCGAGGAGAAGATCATCAGCTTCTACACGCTCGGGAAGCTCCCCTCGTTCCCCCACGCCTACATCGGCGAGGAGGCTGTCGGGGTCGGGGTGACCGCGAACCTGAGGGACGACGACTGGATAACCTCGACCCACAGGGCCGAGGGGCACGTCCTGGCCAAGGGGTCGGAGACCAACCGCGTGATGGCCGAGCTATTCGGCAAGGCGACCGGGATCTCCGGAGGCAAGGGCGGCTCGATGCACTTCGGGGACCGCTCCAAGGGTCTCCTGGGCGCGACCGGGGTGGTGAGCTCCGGGATACCGATCGCGACGGGGGCTGCGCTCTCCTCCCAGGTGAGGCACAGCGACCAGGTCGCGGTCTCGTTCTTCGGCGACGGGGCCGTCCCGTCGGGCGCGTTCCACGAGAGCCTGAACCTGGCCGCGGCCTGGAACCTCCCGGTCGTCTTCGTCTGCGAGAACAACCTCTACTCGACCTGGACTCCCTTCTCGTCGGTCTCGAAGAACGTCGAGGTCGCCAGCAGGGCGGCGGGCTACTCCATCCCGGGGGCCGCGGTCGACGGGATGGACGTCCTCGCCGTGTACAGGGCGGCGAACGAGGCCGTGACCCGGGCGAGGTCCGGCGACGGCCCGACCCTCATCGAGGCCAAGACCTACCGCTTCGGCGGCCACTACATCGGGGACCCGGACATCAGGACGAAGGAGGAGAAGGCCGAGTGGCTGAAGAGGGACCCGATCAAGATGCTGGGCGACCGCCTGGTGGCCGACGGGGTCGCCTCCGAGGACGAGCTCAGGCAGATACAGGCCGGTCTCGAGGCCGAGGTGGACCGCGCTGTCGAGTTCGCCGAGAGCAGCCCGTACCCGGCGGAGAGCGAGGCGCTGAAGGACATCTACTACGAGGACCCGCACGCCGACCGGACCGAGCCCTCCAAGGACGCTCTGGGGAGCAGGGTGATCAGCATGAGGGAGGCGATCAACGAGGCGATGAGGGAGGAGCTCGCCCGGGACCCCACGACGATAGTCTACGGGCAGGGGTACATGGGGCGGAGGGGTGGACCTTTCCAGGTGGGGAAGGGGCTCCAGGACGCCTTCGGCAAGGAGCGCGTCCGCGACGCGCCGATCTCGGAGCTGACGCTCGTGGGGGTGGGCGTCGGCGCGGCGATGACCGGGCTCAGGCCGATAGTCGAGATTCAGTTCGTCGACTTCACGCCCCTGGCCAGCGACCAGATAGTGAACCAGGCCGCGAAGGTGCGCTACATGTTCGGGGGGCAGTACAGGGTCCCCCTCACGATCAGGACCGCGACCGGGGCGGACGGGTCCTCGGCTGGCCACCACTCCCAGTCGCTCGAGTCGTGGTACATGCACATCCCCGGGTTGAGGGTCGTCATCCCGTCGACGCCCTACGATGCCAAGGGGCTCCTCAAGGCGACGATAAGGAGCGACAACCCCACCCTCTTCCTCGAGACGAAGACCCTCTACGCGCTGAAGGGGCCTGTACCCGAGGGGGACTACACGATCCCGCTGGGCAAGGCCGACATAAAGCACGAGGGCGGCGACGTCACGGTCGTGTCCTGGGGGAAGATGGTCCACGAGTCGCTCAAGGTCGCCCAGAGGCTCCAGACCGAGGGGATCGGGGTCGAGGTCATCGACGTCAGGACGCTCTCGCCGCTCGACAAGGCGACGATCCTCGAGTCCGTCAGGAAGACGGGCCGGGTGGTGATAGCCCACGAGGAGAACAAGACGGCCGGGGCGGGCGCCGAGATATCGGCGATCGTCTCCGAGGAGGCCTTCCACGACCTCAGGGCGCCGGTCCTGAGGGTAGCGACGCCCGACGCGATCTTCCCTTACAGCCCGCCGCTGGAGAAGTTCATCTTCCCCAACGACGCGAAGATAGAGACGGCCGTGAGGTCGGTCCTCGCGTCGTCCTCGGGGAGATAGGGAGGGGCGAAGCGAGTTGGCGGAGATACGGGTGCTGCTGCTCAAGGCCGATCCGAGCATGACCGAAGGCAAGGTGCTGGAGTGGACCAAGAAGGAGGGAGAGAGGGTCGAGGTGGGCGACGCCCTGGTCACCATCGAGACCGAGAAGGTCGAGTACCCGGTCGAGGCGCCCTCGGCGGGGGTGCTGAAGAGGATCCTCGCCCAGCCCGGCGAGACGGTCGCCGTGGCCCAGGCGATAGCGGTCATAGAGACCGAGGGGTAGCTCGTCCGCTGGGTCTGCTCTACTTCCCTAGGTGGGGCCGCCCGCCCTCGCCCTCTCCAGGTACGCCTCGGCGACGGCGGGATTCAGGAGGTTGACCGGGTAGCCGGGCCGCCTCCCGTGGAAGATGTCCAGGATGGACCGCGCGATGATGACCGAGGCCTCCCTCCCAGTCTCTATCGTGATGGCCGCGTCGTGCGGCGTGAAGATGACGTTGTCCAGCTTCAGGAGCGGGTCCTCCGGGTCTGGGGGCTGCTTGGCCAGCACGTCGAGAGCCGCCCCGGCGATCCTCTTGGACGCCAGGGCCCGATAGAGGGCGTCCTGGTCGACGACCTTCCCCCTTGCGACGTTGATGAGATAGGCGCCGGGCTTCATCAGGCCGAGCTCCCTCTCCCCAATCATCCTCTCTGTCTCGTGGTTCAGCGGGACGCAGAGCACGACGTAGTCCGACTCTCGCAGGAGGTCATCGAGCGGCACCACCTTCGCCTGGGCGGTCCTGACGCGCTCGGGCCGGAGGTGGGAGTTCTCGTGGGTGAGCACCTTCATCCCGAATCCCATCCTCGCCATCTCCGCGGTGGCGGCCCCGATCCCGCCCAGCCCGATTATCCCTATGGTCTTCCCGCATATCTCGTGGTGGCCGACCTTGGCGAACTCCTTCCACCTGCCCGTCCTCACCGACCTGTCGGCGACCGCCACGTCCCGCGTGATGGCGAGGATGAACATGAACGCGTGCTCGGCGACCGTCCTGGAGAGGGTGTCCAGCACGTTGGTCACGACGACCCCCTTCTCGGTCGCGGTCGGTATGTCGATGTTGTCGACACCGATCCCGCCCCGCGAGATCAGCTCCAGGGTGTCGGCCGCCATGATCACCCTCCTCGTCAGCCTCGGCGCCCCCAGCACCACGGCGTCGAACCCCCTGATCCGCTCGACGAGCTCGTCCTCGGTCAGGAGGTGCGTCGCGACCTCGACCTCGAGCTCGGTCCTCAGGATGTCCAGCCCGTCGGGGTGGGGAGGAGGGATGTCGCCCATCGCCACGAGTATCCTCTTCTTCCTCCTCTCGCCCCCGCTCCCTCCGCCCTCCTTTCGCCTCCCTTCGCTCTCCGCCATCCTGCTCTCCTCCCGTCTCCCGCTAGTGATGGACCGACGGGGAGGGGGCGACGGTGGGCGCCTCTACGTGGTACTTGGTGGCGACCGCGACGACCCTGTCCCACGTCTTGTCCTCGACGGCGATCCCGCTCGCCATCCTCCGCTTCGCCTCCCGAGCCTCGGGGTCTCCGGGGATGAGGACCTCCTTCACCCCCTCCGCCGGCGGCGACGCCCTGATGGTCTTGATCATCCTGTCGACGTTCTCCTTGAACTCCTCCGGGTCGCTGAAGGACCGGACGTCGACCGCCATCGCGAAGACACCGTTCGAGCCGGAGAACGAGCTCAGGATGCCCGCGCCCGACAGGGCCGCCCCCATCGCCTCCATGAGCAGGTTCAGGGCGTATCCCTTGGACTCCCCGAAGGTGACCAGGGCGCCCCCGTTGTAGAGGTCGGCGGGGTCATCGGTGGGCTTGCCCTCGGAGTTCAGGACCCACCCGAACGGTATCTTCTCCCCCCTTGCGTTCTTGACCCTGATCTTCCCCTCGGCGGAGATCGAGGTCGCAAAGTCGGCGACTATCGGCGGCTCGCTCTTGGCGGGGATCGCGAAGCTCATGGGGCTGGTCGAGAGGATCCTCCCCCTCCCTCCCCAGGGCGCCACGATGGCTCCGAACGCCTTGACCATCAGGATCCCGACCATGTCGTTCTCGGCGGCGAGCAGCGGATACTCGGCGATGCGCCCGGCGTGGTTGCAATTGAAGACCGAGACCGTCCCCACCCCGTGCTCCCGAGCCTTGGCGATGGCGAGCTCCATGGCCATCTTGGCGCCCACCTGACCGTATCCCAGCCCGGCGTCGACGGTCGCCATCGCTCCCCGATCCCTGACGACCCTCGGGGTTACGTTGGGGCGCATCCTCCCCTCCTCGACCATCTGGACGTAGTCGGGTATGCGTATGATGCCGTGGGAGTCGACCCCTGAGAGGTTAGCCCTCACGAGATACTCCGCGACGAGTTCCGCCTCGGCTTCACCGCTCCCGGTGGCGATGAAGATCTTCTTCACAAAGTCCTTGAGCACTCCGTGCGTGATCAGGGGCACGACGCCTGGAGACTCGGGAGCGCTATTATAACCTTCGATATGCTTATCTCGACTGGCCCGGAACGAGGCCGGCGCTTGAAGAATTCTCTGAAGGCCAAGCTGAAGAAGGGCGAGGTCGCGATAGGCACGACCATCACGATCGGTCACCCGGACGTGGCGGAGACCCTCGGGCAACTCGGCTACGATTGGATGCTCATCGACACGGAGCACGCGCCCCTCGAGGTGGGGACGGTCCAGATGCTCATGCAGGCCATGAGGTTCTCGCCGACAGTGCCCATCGTCCGAGTCGCCTGGAACGACATGGTCCTGATAAAGAGGGCGCTCGACATCGGCGCCTACGGCATCATCGTCCCGTGGGTGAACACCCGTGAGGAGGCCGAGCGGGCGGTCCAGTCCATCAGGTATCCCCCGGCAGGCTTCAGAGGGTACGGGCCGAGGCGGGCGTCGCTGGTCGACCCCGACTACGTGAAGACGGCGGGCGACGAGCTCATTCTGGGGGTCCAGATAGAGACGAGGAAGGCACTCGACAACCTGGACGAGATACTCTCCGTCGAGGGGATCGACGCGGCGGTCATCGGCCCAGCCGACCTCTCGCTCTCGCTGGGGATGCTCATGCAGTTCGACAGCCCCGTCTTCAACGACGCCCTCGACAGGGTGGCGGCGGCCGCGAAGAGGCACAACGTCGCGGCTGGCTTCCTGGCCACCGACGACGTCGCGAGGAGGGTGAAGCAGGGGTTCACCTGGCTGAACGTCCAGGGCGACCTCACCTTCCTGAAGAACGGCGGCCAGAGGGTCCTCGACGACGCGAGGAAGGCGGCCGGGACGGTCCGGACCTAGGACCGAGCTCCCGACCCCTCTCCCTCGGCCTCTGGACCCCGCTCGCCCGCGGCTCGCCCTTTTCTGCCGCACGCGACCATAACATATGGCGTGTAAATTCGAGCGGTTCAAGCGCCCGTCTTTTGCATTCATGTGTTAATTTTCACCATATGGCTAAATACTTAAATATTATTCAGCCCTTCACGGTGAGCCTTGGCCGATACCAAGACGAAGAAGTCTAAACCGACTAAGAACGGGATGAACGTCGAAAACAAGAGCGGTGTCCTGGGAGAGAAGATATCGAGGCGAAGGGCCGTCGGCACGGCCGCCGTCGCCGGCGCAGCCGTGGCGGGCCTGGTCATCGGCGCGGCCGGTGGCTACGTCGCGCACTCGTCATCTTCGAGCTCGCCCCAGACCGTGACATCGACCACCACGGTGGGAAGCGGCGCAGGATCGACCGAGACGGTCACCTCGACCGTCACCTCCACCGCGACGGCGTCCGGCGGATCCGGCAACCCGTACGCAGGGACGATCGTCGTCCAGACCCTGGCGGGGGGAGGAGACGCCTGGGCGAAGTACGTCGCGGGGCTCTACAACACGAGCCACCCCGGCGCCAACGTCTCGACCCAGCCCATCCCTGAGTGCAACATGAACGCATACTCGATCACCGCCGTCCAGAACGGCCCTCCTCCGGACATCATCTACAACTCGACCCTGCCCGCCTTCAACGCCCAGATCGTGACGCCCGGCTACGCGCTCGAGCTCGACAACTACGTCACCCAGTACGGCTGGGCCCAGGAGACCCTCGGGACCTTCCAGGCGTACGGCTACGTGAACAACCACTGGTACTGGTTCACGGAGGGCTCGATCTACTACGGTAACCTCTACTACAACGTCGACCTCTTCCAGAAGATGAACATCGCCCCGCCCACGGACATGGCCAGCCTCCTGGCCGCAGGCGCCGCACTGAACACCGCGAACATCTACCCGGTCGCCCACGGCTACCAGACGCAACCGGAGTGGTTCATGAACACCTTCTCGGACTGGCTGATGAACCACATCCCCATCGCCGAGTACACCCAGTTCTCTACCGACTATGGCGCAGGCCTCTACTCCTCGAGCTTCGCCAACCGGCAGCTCAAGTTCACCGACCAGCCCGTGATGGACGTCTGGAACTACCTGCAGACGGTCGGCCAGAAGCTCCTCGCTCCGGGCACGACGACGATGACCGACGGCACGGCCCAGGGGCTCTTCGCCAACGGGCAGGCGGGCATGTACTGGGTCGGGTCCTGGGGCGCAGGCGTCCTCGAGGGCATCGTGGGCAGCAAGTTCACCTACGACTTCGCGCCGCTCCCTCTCTTCACTCCGGGCTTCGCGAACACCACCACCACCCCTCCTAACCCGCTCTACGTCGTCGGCTTCCCTCTGCCCTACTTCGTCCACTACAAGACCAAGTACCCGGCGCTCGCGGCCGACTACCTGAACACGATGCTGAGCCCGCTGGCCCAGATCGCGAACTTCAACGGGGTCCCCAACGGGGCCGGTGGCGTCGCGGCCTGCACGGGCGGAGACTACCCGATCATCCCCCTCGGGCCATCGATCGCCAGCGACCCGTACCTGCAAAAGTCCCTCCAGCTCAACTCCAGCCTGACGGGCGTCCCATCGCTGGCGGCGGCCGTGGACACGGCGCTGCACAACCCCATCGAGCAGGCGATAGGCGGAGTCCTCGCGGGGTCCCTCACTCCCTCGGCAGCGGCCGCGCAGGTGGAGCAGCTCGCGGTGCAGCTCAACTCCTCCGGTCCTCCGACCAGCACGACCTCGTCCTGAGCGAACCAGGAAAGCGCGAATTGGCGAACAGGGGTCCGTCCCTCCGGGGACCAGACGCGGTCTCGGCGAGGGCGACCCCCCACCGCTTTCGATAGCTGACCGGGGAGATTGTTGGAGTAAAGCAGAGGATGGAGAGCAAGAGCGCGCCGGCCGACGACGGCGAGGAGAAGGTCTCCAGGATCGCTGCGTTCCGAAGGTGGTTCTCGGAGCCGTTCAAGTTCAAGACGACGATGCTCTTCCTCATCCCTCCCCTGGTCTTCGCCTTCATCTTCATACTCTACCCCCTGTCCGAGGTCATCTACCTCAGCTTCACATACTACACCGGGTTCCTCTCGCCGGTCTGGATCGGCCTGACCAACTACCACACGCTGCTGGGCGACCCGGTCCTGAGCATCTCGCTGGTCAACAACATCATCTGGGTCGTGGTCTTCCTCGTCCTGAACAACTTCCTGGGGCTGATGCTGGCCGGGTCCATCGACATCATGGGCCGGAAGCTGAGCTCCTTCTTCAGGGTCGTCCTCTACCTCTCCGTGCTCCTTCCCACCGTCGCGATAAGCTACCTCTTCCTCGCCCTCTACAGCCCGGAGATAGGGCTGATCGACGCTTTCTTCAAGGACGTCGGGCTCACCGCCCTCTCCAAGACCGACTTTTTGGGGAATCCCAGCCTCACGCTCTACTCGGTCCTGGGGTCCTCCATCTGGCAGTACGCCGCCTTCCCGATGCTGATCTTCATCGCGGCGTTCGCGAGCATCAACCCCTCGCTCTACGAGGCGGCCGTCATAGACGGGGCGAACCAGTGGCAGATCTTCTGGCGCATCAAGGTCCCCATCATCCGGCCGGTCATCGTCACGATGCTCGCCCTGACGTACATCTGGAACTCCCAGCCCTTCAGCCAGATCTACACGATGACCAAGGGGGGCCCGGGGAACGCGTCCCAGGTGCTCGTCAGCTACCTCTACCAGACCGCCTACTCCGGGCTCAGGATCGGCTACGCGTCGGCGATAGCGATCCTCATCTTCCTGATCATCTTCCCCGTCGCGATAGTCTTCTTCAGGACCTTCGAGAAGTGATGACACAGAGATGAGCCAATCCCAGTCCGGTCGAAAGAGGTTCAACGTCGGCAGGCTCCCGATGTACCTCTTCGTGGGCGTCTGGGCCGCCACCGAGCTCTACGTCCTGCTCTGGGCCGTCCTGGGGTCGTTCAAGACGACCGCCCAGATCAACGCGAACCCCTTCGGGCTCCCGACCTCGCTCTCCTTCGGTTCCTACTACCAGGACCTGACCGGGGGCGGAGAGCTGAACGTCCCGCTGGGATCGTTCCTCATCCACTCCTCGATAGTCGTCTTCGGGTCGATGATCCTCATCCTGCTGATCTCGGTCCCCGCCGGCTACGCCATCTCGAGGAAGAGCAAGATCAACACGGCGGTCTTCTACCTCATGCTGGCGATGATCGCGATCCCGCCGGCGGCCCTCCTCATACCTGAGGTCTTCCTCGTGAAGGACCTGGGCGTCCTGTTCGGGGCCGGGTCGCAGGGCTTCCTGAACAACTTCATCGGCCTCATCCTCCCCTACGTCGCCTTCAACATCCCGTTCTCGATCGTCCTGGCGCGGGCCTTCTTCAGGTCCTTCCCCCACGACCTCGAGGAGGCGGGGCGCATCGACGGCCTCGGCGAGCTCGGGATCTTCCGCAGGATAGTCCTCCCGATGTCGCCCATCGTCGTCGTCGTCCTCCTGATAGTCAACTTCCCGACGATGTGGAACGAGCTGCTCTACACGCTCATCATCCTCTCCTCGAACTCGGTGAAGACGGCCCAGCCGGGGCTCCTACTCTACGAGGGCGCCTACTACGTCTCCTGGAGCAACGTCTTCGCGGGGATAATCCTCGTCTCGCTCCCGATGATGATCTTCTACATCATCTTCCAGAGATACATACTGAAGGCACAGTTCGTCGGCGCGATAAAGGGCTAGGCGTGGACGCCGCCGCTCGCCCCTCCCGGGGCGGCGTGCTCTGGCGCCGCGGGCGCCGGGTCTGCGCGTCAGCTCTGGCCCCATCGCCGGCATATCGGGAGATCGGCCGGAGCGCGGATGCTGCTCTGAAGGAATCGCCGGTCGCCCTGCCTGGGCCTCGCTGGGCGGCCCCGACTAGGACGTGGCCGTACCGTTGAAGTCGGCGTACTGGCCGTTCGTGAAGAGCACCTGGCCAGAGACGTGGGTGCCAGCCTCCGCGGGAGGTCCCTCCTTCGACTCGCCGCAGGTCACCTTCCCCGTCGAGACCCCGTGGGCCATCGGGTCGGCGTAGGCGAACGTCCCCTGATAGGTCACGCCCGCGTAGGTGAGCGTGCAGGTCCCGGTGGGGGTCAGCGTGGAGTTCCCGTCGTTCAGCATGAAGACGAAGCAGCCCTCGCCCCCGGGCGACCCGTAGGTCAGGCCATATCCGCAGCTCACGCCCCCGGTCACCACGCCCGGCGCAGGCCCGGTCTGGGCGGTCTGGGTCGGCCCGGTCGAGGTCGAGGAGGTAGACGGCTGGACGGTGAGAGGCTTGTTGAAGTACAGGTAGTACGCCGTCGATGGTAGCGCCACCACGAGGATGACGATTATCAGCGCAACTCCGTTCGTGATGCCCGGTCGTGTCTGCCTGCGCAAGCGCCGTCTATTCTGAGGACGCCGGATATATAAATTGATTGAAGCCCGTTGCGACTCTCCTTCGGCCCGAAGGCCCCTCGCGATCCTATCCCTGGGAGCCCCGCCCGCGCCGGTCCCGAACGGTCGGGTCGATCCCCCTCAGGAAAGCGAGGGACTCCTCGAACTGCCCCATCTCGTAGGCCGCGAGCGCATCGTGGTCCGCCCCGAGCTCCCAGGGGGTCCGCCATTCCTCACCCGGCGGCCTCGACCTTCCCTCCCTGGTCCTCAGCACGGGCAGGACCCGCTCGAAGGGACGCGCCGGATAGCCGCGCCAAAAGTCCTCCTCCAGGAAGCGCACGTGGCGCGCCTCGAGCGCACCCAGCTCGACGACGACGGTCGCATCCGGCGCCTCCCGGGCCAGGACCCGAAAGAGACCAGGGACGTCCAGCACCCCGGACCCGACCGGGCACCTGACGAGCCTGTACCCCTGCGGCGTAGAGAAGATGCGGTAGTCCTTGAGGTGGACGTGCTTGATCAGCGGCCCCAGGCTGCGAGCGAACTCGAGCGGCTCCTCGGCGACGGCGAGCGGGTTGACCGCGTCGAGGGTCACCCCGACGCTCTCGCTCCCCGCCGACGCGCACAGCCGGACGAGCTCCTCGGAGGTCAGGTCCTGGTGGTTCTCCACAGCTATGCTGACGCCCGCCTCCTCGGCGCGCTCGCCGACCGACCTGAGCCGCTCGGCGACCTCGGAGAGGTACTCCGGCCAGCGCGATGCGACGCCCCGACGGTCACCGCAGAGGATGGTGCTGGCGGTCACCCTCACCGTCCGAGCCCCGAGCGCCGTCGCGGACCCGATCAGTGCCCCGGTCCCCCGGGGCTCTAGGACGCCCCCGGCCAGTACGAAATAGAGGCGACGGGCCTCGCCGTAGCTGCGCAGGCGCGCCAGCCCGCCGGCGTCCATCCCTCGAAGGTACCCTTCGGGCAGCTCCACTCCAGCAAGGCCGTGCGCGGCCGCCAGGTCGACGAACGAGTAGGCGTCGAAGGGCCTCGGGCAGGCCCGGCCGGTCCCCGCGCCGTTGAACCCGCCCAGATATCCGAAGCCGTGGGCCGCGACCCCGAAGGCCCGCCCTTCGCGCCGGCCCGCGCCGTCGTCTCGTTCCCTCTCGGCCGACCCGATCACTCCTGTCCCGGTCTCCGTCCCCGCCCC
>JBEKTS010000058.1:0-13021 GCA_049515775.1 Nitrososphaerales archaeon
CGACTAGTCCGAGATATCCGATCTCTCGGCTCTTCTCACCCTAAGGAGCTCCACGAGCTTCTCCGGGAACATCATGGTCTTGGTGAGCAGGTCGACCCTGGCGCTTGCGACCCCGGGTTGCGACCGGGCCCATTCCAGGTAGCCCTGTACGTCGGCCATCGTGGACGCGCTTACGGAGACCCATCCGCTGGCCGGGTCGGTGAAGAGGACCGTCAGGTAGCTCGCTTCGAAGTGCGAAAGCATCGCTCGGTCTACGGTGCCCTTGACCCCGTTCTGGGCGTAGCTGTAGGAGAGGTATACGGGGATGAGTCCCGGGATGCTGCCCGCTTCCAGGCTTGCAAGGGCGAAGACCGTGTTGCCCATCCTCAACCGGCGGACGCGGTTCCTCACGGTCCTCGTTGAGAGGCCCAGCTCCTTCGATAGCCGGACGAAGCTCTTGCGCGCGTCGCTCGAGAGCGCGCGGACGATGGCCACGTCCGTCTCTGACATGCGCTCGGTTCTGCACTGCGGGAGGGCCCACCGTACCTGGGTCATCCTCTCGGCGTTCGTGATCCGGGAGATCAGCTCGATGGTTCGTGAACGCGACTCTTCGCCGTTGTACACGACTATGAGCTTGAGGGCTCTGCCGTAGAAGTCTATCATCCCCGTGACCTCGTGGACGAGCTTGAGCTTCCTGATCATGTCGGCCTTGGCGGCCTCGGGTTCCACGTCCACCGTCACGTCCATGACCCTGCACCCGAAGAACGTCGGGTTGACGATGAGCCGCCACCCCGACATAGCGCCGGACTCCTGCAGCCTCCTGTATCGGTAGTTCACCGTCATGTCGTCCGCGCCCAGGCGTTCTGCTATGGACCTCAGCGATGAGCCCACCTGCGCCTCCGACGGGGCCACGGCCCCCTCCGACATCAGGGCCCTCAGGATCTTTACGTCGAGCTCGTCCATCGAGTCTTCCTCGTTTCGTCTGCTCCGAGTTTCCTATTTATCCGTCGCTTCACTTTTGCCCAAATCCCTTAGGCAACGGTTCAAATGGCCGCGCGGCTCACTCACCGGCATGGATGCGAAGATCACCTCGACCGCACTGGTCGTCAAGAACGAGGCGGAGGCGCCGGAGCTCTACACGGAGGGGGTGGGCTTCGAGAGGAAGGCGGACTGCACCGACGGCGCGCACGGGTACGTCACGGTCGGCCCCCGGGGACGGGGTCCGGGACTGGCCCTCTGGCAGGAGGGGTCGCCGGGCCCGACCGGTTCGTCCGACCAGTTGGTGGCGGGGGTCCGTGCGCCGATGGTGATGAGCGTCGGTGACGTCCGCAGGACCTCCGCCGAGCTGAAGGCCCGCGGGGTGCGGTTCGAGCAGGAGCCGCAGGGGTTCGTCTGGGGGTATCGGCCACGCTCACGGACCCGGACTGGGACCGTCCCTCGATCAACCGGCTCTCCCGGAAGGTCGGCTGAGCTCTAAGGCATAAGCCCCAAAGAGGTTGGAATCGCATGGCGTCTGCACAGAAGGGCACGCAGAGCACGACCGCGACGAGCAAGAAGTCCAAGGGATTCACGGAGGAGGAACGGGCCGCGATGAAGGCGCGAGTCCGGGAGATGAAGGCGGAGAAGGACAAGGCAGAAGGGGAGAGCGCCGCGCTCACGGCGATCGCCGAGATGCCGGAACCCGACCGCACCCTGGGCAAGCGACTCCACGCTCTCATCAAGGCCACCGCCCCGACCCTCACATCGAGAACTTGGTACGGAATGCCCGCGTATGCCAAGGGTGACGAGGTCGTCTGTTTCTTCAAGCCTGCGTCGAAGTTCAAGGTGAGATACGCGACGCTCGGCTTCAGCGACGAGGCGAACCTCGACGAAGGCCAAATGTGGCCGACCGAATTTGCGCTGACGGGGTTGACCGCCGCCGAAGAGGCGAGGATCGCGGCGCTCGTGAAGAAAGCGATGAGCTAGGGACCGAGCTCGACGTCCACGGTCTGGTCCGACGCGAGGCCCCGTACGCCTCTTGCACTGCGCGCGAGCGCAAGCCGGGTCCTGGACGGGCAGATCCATTTCGGGCGAGGAAGGTGGTCCAGATCTGACCGGCGGCCCGTCGGGGGAGAGGGCGGCGGCGCGGCTCCGGATGGTTTCGTGAAGGGGAAGCGCTTTCCTCATCTCTATATAATCGTCGGACGGCGAGACGAATCGGAAGAAGAACGCCATGGACAACGCGACCGTCGAAGAGAGAGAGGTGACGTGGAAGGTTCTCGATGTCCCGGTGTACGGAACCGTGGCCGCGCCGTCGGACGGGGAGCCCCATCCGGCGGTCATCCTGCTGGCGGGCAGCGGACCGACCGACAGAGACTGGTGTTCCCCGCTCCTCCCCGGCACGAACGGCACCGCCAGGACTCTTGCGGAGTCTCTGGCGAGACGAGGCTTCGTCACCCTCCGCTACGACAAGCTCGGCTCGGGACCCCACGTCAGGGAGAACCTGCCCAGGTTCTCCGGCCGGGTCGGCATGCAGGCGTTCGTGGACGAGCTCTCGGGCGCCGTAGGGACGGTCCTCTCCGAGAGGGGCGTCGACGGGGACCACCTCTTCGCGCTGACCAACAGCGAGGGCGCCATCCACGCCGTGAACTACCAGCTCCAGGCTAGGACGGACCGCTTCAGGGGTCTGGTGCTGACGGGAGCCCCCGGGAGAGCGGTCGGGGAGATCGGACGCAGCCAGCTCCTGGAGCAGGGCAGGTCCCTGCCCGACGCGAAGACCATCATGGGACACTACGACGAGGCCATCGCGGAGTTCCTGGCGAACAGGCCGATGGTCGTGGACCCGACCCTTCCGGAGGGCCTGAAACTGCTCCTGCGCAGCCTTGAGAGTCCGAACAACCTGCCGTTCTCCAGAGAGCTGTGGGCCTACAGCCTCCCGGAACACCTAGCGAGGATCGAGGAGCCGACTCTCGTGCTCATCGGCAAGAAGGACATCCAGGTCAACTGGATGGTGGACGGTAAGGCGCTGGAGGACGCGACGGCCCGAAGACCCCGGGTCTCGTTCGTCTACCCCGAGAACGCCAACCACGTGCTCAAGCACGAAGAGCTGCCCGTCGAGAAGCTCACCGCCCAGTACGTCGGCGAGCACTACAACGCGCCGGACGCCAGGATCGACGAAGAAGCCGTCGACGCCATCCTCGGCTGGTTGGACGGCCAGGGGCGTCCCTCGTCCTCGAGATTGACACCATAGGAGCCAGATATCGGTCCGCACGCGCCGGGGCGGGTCCTGGCTGCGAACCAGGCGGGTCAACCTCGGCGGCGTCATCGTATTGATAATAATGGGGTTCTGGTTGGCAAATCTCTTCGCAACCAGATTCAGCCGTCCTTATGGGCACGCGCCCTAGGCGGTGCTGTTCTCGGCAGAGCCAGAGCTCGCTGGGGCTGTGGTGGTAGCGCCCGCAGCAGCGTTCTGCGCTGCTGCCTTCTCTACGACCTCGCCGCTTGCGAACCTGTCAGAGACTCGAGTGACCGTGATCCTCGCCGACTGACCCATCTTGGTCCCCGGCACGAAGATAACGAACCCGTCGATCTTGGCGATGCCTTCTCCGCGCCTGCTCGTGTCGGAGATAGTGACGTCGTACTCCTTACCGACCTCGACCGGCTTCTTGAAGGAACCGAATCCTCCGCTGCTCGCGTTTCCACCGAATCCTGTTCTGCGTTGTCCGAAACTCATCCTTTTTCACACATCCTACTGCTAGTTCCTCAGTGGTCTTTGCGAGTATTCATGTGCTTAAAAACATATGGAATATGGCGGGCTCGCCCGGGGTCGACCGGGTGCGCCCCGCTGTCAGGGCGGGCCAAGCGAGGTGCTAGTTTAAATAGCAGCCCGCACGGGAAATCCTTGCAGGCAAGTCTAGGTTCGACGATTCGGAACGTTTCGCCTTTCTGACTCTCTAACAAGGATGATCCTGTAGAAGCAAAAACAACATTGAGTACGTTTGAAGAAATGAAGCTGAACCCCTCCCTCTTGAGGGGTATCGAGAGGATGGGTTTCCAGAGGCCCTCCCCAATCCAGGAGCGGACGATCGGTCTGCTGCTGCAGGGCCGCGACGTGATCGGGCAGGCCAAGACGGGGTCCGGGAAGACGGCCGCATTCTCTCTGCCGCTGCTGCAGTCCATCGACCTGAGGAACCGTGCGGTGCAGGCCCTCGTCCTGGCGCCAACTCGGGAGCTGGCCGTCCAGATAGCCGAGGAGATGAGGAAGCTCGGGACGTTCACGGCGGCCAGGATCGCGACGATCTACGGCGGCCAGCCGGTGGGCATCCAGAAGGACGCGCTGAGGCGGGGCGCCCACGTGGTGGTCGGCACGCCCGGGAGGGTGATCGACCTGATCAACCAGGGGTCTCTTGACCTCCGTTCCGTGAGGTTCGTCGCGCTCGACGAGGCCGACACGATGCTCGACATGGGCTTCATCGACGACGTCGACTACATACTGAGCCGCACGACGGGGACGAAGCAGGTCTGCCTCTTCTCCGCGACGATGCCGCACGCAATCACGGAGCTCGCGAGGAGGTACATGAAGAACCCCGAGAAGGTGATGGTCAACTCCGACGAGCCCTCGGTCGAGACGCTCGACCAGTACTTCGCCGTCGTCGGCCACACCGAGAAGCTCCCGTTCCTCCTCGGGCTCCTCCGCGCCGAGCGCCCGGCCAGCGCCATCATCTTCCGCAGGACCAAGCGCGGGGCAGACAGGCTCGCCGAGGACCTTCAGAGGAACGGGCTCTCGACCGTCCCGCTCCACGGAAACCTCAGCCAGAACCAGAGGGACCGCCACATGGGTGCGTTCAGGGACGGCCGCGCAGGCATCCTCGTCGCCACCGACATCGCGAGCAGGGGCATAGACGTCTCGGGCGTGGACTGCGTCGTGAACTACGACATCCCCATGGACCCGAAGATCTACTTCCACCGTGTGGGGAGGACTGCCAGGGCTGGCCGGTCCGGAAAGGCATACTCCTTCGTCTCCCACGAGGAGAGGGGCGACTTCGCCCAGATCCTCAGGCTGACCAAGGCGACGATAGCGCCCATGAGGCCTGAGGACAGGCTGCAGACGTTCGAGCCCGGCGCACAGACGCCTCGCGCCGGACCTCGGAGGCTCGGAGGCGGCGGCAGGCGCCGCACGTGGCACTCGACCGGACGCGGCCAGGGCCGGTGAGCGACCGGATGACGACGCAGGGCTCCCCCACCCGTCGCGAAGGCGCAGACCGCGAGCCGCGGGGGGAGTGACGCCGCGTGTACCGGTCTCCGTTCGCCGAGAGGAAGATCATGCGCGCCAGGCGGGCCAGGAGGGGCGACTCGGACTACCTTCACGCCCAGCTCATCCTCGCCGGGCAGACCGTTACCAGGGACGTCATCGCGGGCACGACCCACTCCTACTACTTCGACTGCGGTTGCGTCAGGGCTTTCCATCTCAACAACCCCCTGAAGGAGCGGGAGTCGCTCGAACCGTGCAAGCGGCACGAAGCGCTCGTCGCGCCGCGGCGTCCACTGCGCGCGTGACTCGGCCACCCTGGGACCCCACGGCTCCCGGACGGGAGCACGCGGAGCATAGGAGGAGCGGGCGAATCGATCGGTCTCGGGTCGCAGGGCTCCCTAGGCTCCGGGCTGCGGGGAGACGAAATAGACATCGCCGGGCCACACCGGTATCGCCGACGGACTGCTCGCCACCACGCGCCCCTGCTCGGTGACCGTCACGAACGCGGTCAGGGGAATCTGGAGCGCTGCGATGTCGAGCGAGACTATGCCGGAGGGACCCGCCACGCCGCTCGAGTAGAGACTCCCCGAGGGGCCGATGAGCTGGACCGTCGCCCCGTAGGGGAGGCCGCCCACGGTCACGTTCTCCGAGGACGTCGCGTAAAAGTCCGAGAAGCGGGCGTAGCGCATCGTCGAGCCGTCGGTCGTCTGCACCTCGACGCGGGCGCTGAGCGGGTACTGGTAGCCCAGGTCCATGGTATGGTTGGTGTAGACCGGCTTTCCGTCCAGGTAGACCTCGAAGAGGTTCTGCCCGTTCGTGACGATCGTGCAATCCCTGCTCAGGGGCTGGTCGTGACCGGACTCGGTCCAGAGGACGACGATACTGTCTGCGTTGATGTTCGTCGAGTTCGAGCTCGTGGTCGCGCGCTCGACCAGCCAGTAGTAGCCTCTGGGATCCACCCCCCCTGCGCAGGCGACGAAGTTGATGTACCTCCCGCCCGTCTGCACGTAGAGGCCTGCGTTGAGCTGCACCCCTCCCGTGGTCCTGTTGGCCGGGAGAGTGATGACCGCGTTGAAGACCTGGGCGTCCACCGAGCGCCTGGCGTAGTATCCGGCGTAGCTCCCGTTGGTGGAGGATCTGACCCCGATGTACAGCCCGCTGGAGTTCTCGAAGCGGCTCGCGACCCCACCGAGCTCGACGGCGCTCCCGCCGAAGATCCAGGGAGAGGTGCTCCCCGTCGTCAGCGAGTCTTCGACGACCAGGCCCGACTCGGCCACGATCAGGCCAGGAGGGAGGATCGTCGCCGTGGTGGTGGAGGTCACCGTGGTGGTGAGCGTCGAGGTCAGGATCGAGGTGGAGGTCACCGTCGAGGCCGTCGTCCTGTTGGTCTCGGCCGAAGAGAGGCCGGAGCTGCTCGTGAGGTCGCCCGACGAATCGCCCCGGTCGACCGCCTGGACCTCGGACCACACCGCCACGAGGGTGATGGCCATCAGGACCAGAGCCACGGCGGCATAACCTATCACTCTTCTTCGGTGACGGCTCTGCACTCCGGGGTATCTCCGTCTGAGCCCTGAGGAGGCCATGACTTGAGCATAGAGATAGAATCCTCTAGAAGATTTTGCGTGATGGGTTGCGTCCCGATCCAGGGAGCGGGACGACCGCGCGCCAGGGCACGCCGAAACGGTCCCTCGTTCATCCAGGGAGGTCTGTGCGCGGTGGCAGCGGCGGCGGGGAGGAGGCCGCATCGGCGACCCCGGGGGCGCCCCCCGTGGCACCGGGACTGGGGAACGCCGGGACGACCGACGGGCCGACGTGGGCCGCTGAGCCTACATCGATGCCGGGGGCGGCCGGGGCGGTGCAGTCGTAGACCGCGGTGAACGACCGGGCCGAGCCGCTGGCGGTGAACGGGCGGGGGTCGCTCGTCACCCCGTCAGACCACCTTACGAACGCGCAGCTGCCGTAGCTCTCGGCTCCCATCTGATAGGCCTGTCCGACCGTCGTGGTGAACGCGGTCGGAGTGAACCCCTGCGCCACGACGGACCCGTCCGCGCCGTAGAGCGCCGTGCGGTAGCCGGATATGGTCTGCCCATCCTGGTTCACCGAGTCGACGGTGACGCTAGAGGCCGTGCTGCAGTCGTAGACCGCCGTGAACGCGCTGGCCGCGGGCGTCGCCGTGAAGGAGCGGGGGTCGCTCGTCACGCCGTCAGACCACCTTACGAACGCGCAGCTGCCGTAGCTCTCCGTCTTCACGCCGTACGTCTCTCCCGCCGACGTCGTGAAGGTGCTGGGGGTGAACCCCTCCCCAAGCTGGCTCCCGCCGGAGCCGTAGAGGACGGTACGGTAGCCGGTGATCGCGGCCCCGTCCTGGTTCACCGAGTCGACGGTGACGCTGGAGGTCGTGCTGCAGTCGTAGACCGCGGTGATCTGGGCGTCCTCGCTGATCGAGATCGTCCTCTGGCTCGACGTGGACCCCGTGTCCGCCCAGTGGTCGAACGCGCAGCCGCCGTAGCCGTCGGCCTGGACCGCGTAGGTCTGACCGTCGTCGAGGGTGAAATCTGCCGGGGTGAAACCGGTCCCCACCGTCCTCATGGAGGAGTCGTAGAGGGTGACGTAGTACCCGGTGATGGTCCCGCCCGCCGTGTCCTGGCTGGCGACGGTCAGGGAGGACGTGGTCGACGACGACGAGGACGGGCTTATGGCGTAGATCGTCTCGTTGGCCGCCACGTAGACGAACCCGCCCCCGGCCGAGGGCGTGGTGAAGTGCTCGACCGCGCTCAGGGCGGTCTCGTACAGGACGGCCCCGGTCGCCGGGCTCAGGGCGTACAGGGTCCCTCCGGGGATGGCGACCGTCCAGACCGCGCCCGCTGCTATGATGGCCGGCCCGGCGTATATCCCGGTGTAGTTCCAGAGGGCCGTGAAGGACGGGCTGGACCCGCCGTGGAGCGAGAGCGCGACCAGGCCGGTGTTGCACGGGACGTAGATGACGCCGTCATAGTACGACGTGGACCCCCAGGCGCCGTACGGCCATCCCTGCGCCGGCGTGCGGCAGACCGCGACGCTGTAGAGCTGCCCTCCGACGCCGCCCAGGTCGGAGGCGTTCAGCAGGAAGCCGACCCCGGACTTGCCTATCGAGAAGGCCAGGTTCCCCGGCAGCAGGGTGACCCCGGTCGTGTCCTGGTCCAGGTCGGCGGGACCGTTGTGGGCCCAGTCCGACGGCGCGAAGTAGCCGACCATCCGGAGCTGCGGCGTGAACTTGAGCACCGAGTCGGCGTAGTTGTAGGTCGCGTTGTAGTAGCTGTTCCCGGTCGCGACGTACAGAAACCCGGCGCTATCGACGGTCACCCCCTCGGGCTCCCAGACGTCTCCCTCGCTCTGCGTGTCGACCCTGAAGCTGTAGCTGGTGCCGTTGCCGTCGGCCGAGATGCCGATCAGCCAGCCGAATGCCGGCGTGCAGGACCAGGAGTAGCTGCCGAAGGGGACGTAGACGAACCCGTCGGCGAGGGCGAGGGCGCCCCTCTGCTCCTCCCCGGTGAAGACGAAGCCGCTCGCGGTCACCGGCGAGGACCAGCGCACCTGGCCGCTGGCGGTGTCTATCGCGAAGAGCGTGAAGCCGGCGCCCGCGTTGAGCGCCACGACGTAGAGCGTGGAGGTCGACGGGTCGATGACCGGGGTCCCGGTTATGCCGATGAGAGGGGTGATGCTCGGCGAGCCCCCGTCGCAGGAGTAGGTGGGGCTGTGGCTCAGGGCGGGCGTCGCGAGGTGGACCGACCAGGAGACCGCTCCGCTGGTGGAGCTGAGGGCATAGACTGAGTCGTTCTCGGTCGCGACGTATGTCTCACCGTCGTAGTATAGGGGCTCTGCAAAGACCGGCCCGCCCACCCGGCTGGACCAGCTCACGTAGGGCGTGCCTATCTCGGGGAGCGAGCCGGTGTATCCGCTCCTGTTGCTGGCGTCGTGGTAGGTCAACCAGCCGGAGGAGCCCGCGGCGACGGCCGCGTTCAAGTCCGCCGCCGGGCCGCTCGCCTTGGGGGTCGCCGAAGCCTGGAGCGCGCCGGCGGCCGGTCCGGAGACTGCGGGCAGCGCAAAGACGAGGATCAGGCTGACTAGCGCGAGCTCCCGGCCCAAGGAGGGACGAGCTCGCCTGCGGCGAGGCACCTTGGAGCAACGGGGGGCAAGTCCAGTTGAAGCTAGTCGATGATTCTAATGTAACACGGTCATGTAGGCTTCTTCTGTCGGCATCTTCGAGCGCCGCCGCGAGGGCGCGTCGGCGATGGTCTGGCGCGCCCTAGGAGGGCGCGTTGAGCTGGGAGACCAGGGTGTCGAAGTAGGTGGAGAGGCCGTAGTACGGCGCGGGCATCGTCCCGGCCGTCAGGTATACGTACCGCACGTAGTGGGTTATCATCCCGACCGTCGCGGCGCTCTGGACAGGGGTGTCGTAGGAGATCATCGCAAAGTCGTCCCTGGTCTGCCCCATCGTCATGCTCTGTAGCCTGGAGAGGGTCGGGACGTACGAGTTCTCGAAGACGAGCAGGACCGAGACCGTCCCGATGAACGCCGGGGAGACCTGGGTCCCCGGGTTCCCGACCACCGTCTGGAGCCCTTGCGACCTTGCGTAGGCGGTGAGGGCGGAGTAGTACGACTCTCGGCCCGGCTGGTTGGTCATCTGGTCCAGGAATATCCCGTTCACCTCGTAGAAGCTCTTGAAGGTCACCATGTTCGCCTCGATGGAGCTTATGCTCCTGGACCCCCAATCGGTGGGGATGTAGCCGACGACGGTGATGCCGACCGCCCTGAGCTTGTCTATCCATGTCACGTAGGTCGGTTCGACGTGGGTGCCGGGGCCGTTTCCGGGGTTCACCACGGCGATCACCGGCATCGAGGGGTGGGCCTGCTTCATTTGGATCAAATCGTTCCATTGGCTGGTGGGCCAGAAGTAGAGCGGCACTATCAGGCCGCCGGGGTTGGCGACCTGGGTCGAACCCGCCGCGAGGGCGCCGGTCGGGACGGCGATCAGGAGGAGGAGCGACGACGCCAGTGCGATCTGCGCAAATCTACTGGAAGAGATGGCCGGCATGAGCTTGCACGCCATTTCCCGACTGGAATCATTATAAAATTCGTATGAATGGAGGCTACGTAGCTTGTCTACGTCTTGCGGAGTCAGCTAGGCCCGCGCGCCATCGCCTGCATGGACGGAGAGGGTGCGACGGAGGCACGGGCGACCGTCGCACGACCTGGCCGGGTCTAGGTGTTGTAGACCGCGGTAAGCTGCACGTTCTGGTTCAGGGTCACGGTGATGCAGGAGCTGGTCGAGCCGTTGCTCCAGTGGCTGAAGACGTCGCTCTGGTAGTTCTGGACGCATGCCTGGTAGGCAACCCCCGGCGAGCCCAGATAGACCATGGGGGTGAACCCCTTCGCCACCTGTGTCCCCTGGACGTAGACTATGGTCCTGAGGCCAGTCAGGGCCGCCCCCGAGGACGTGACCGAGCTGACGGTCAGGGTGTAGACGGTCGCGAACGAGGCCGTGAGAGCCGTGGCCTGGCTGAGGGTGACCGTCTTCGAGGCACCGGTCGTCCCATCCTGCCAGTGGCTGAAGACCTCGCTCTGGTGGTTCGAGACGGTGACGGTGTACTGGGCTCCGGTCGTGCCCATGAACGTGAACGGGGTGTAGCCCTCGTACACCAGGTTGCCGCCCGATGTCACCGTAGCCGAGATGCCCGAGGTCGGGTTCCCGCTCATGTCGGTCGACTGGACGGAGAGATCGGAGGTGCTCGAGAGGAACGATGCGAGGTCGGAGACGAGGGCCGAGTAGTACGATGGAAGGGCCGCGTAGGGCTGGGGCATGGTCCCGTCGGTGATGTAGATGTACGACGCGTAGTTGCCCATGAGGCTCACCTCGGAGGTGGTGAGGGACGGAACTGCGTAAGAGACGAGCGCGAACTCGGACTTGGTCCCGCCCGCGGTGTAGTTCGCCAGGGTCGCCATGGTCGGCACGCTTGCCTTCTCGTTGATGAGCAGGACGTCGACGGTCCCGAAGTAGGAGACCGGGACGTCACAGCCGGGGTTCCCCACTACCGTCCCGAGACCGAGAGAGTGGGCGAAGGCCGTGAGCGAGGAGTAGTAGGACTGGTATCCCGGCACGTTAGCCATGTTGTCCAGGAAGATCCCGTTGATCCAGTACATCGCCTTCCACGCGGCGATGTCCGACTCGACGGAGCTCGCGCTCCTGGTGCCGTAGCTGGTGTAGACGTAGCCAAGGACGTTGATGCCGGCTTCTCGCAGCGTCACGATCCAGGTGTCATAGCTAGAACTCCACTTGGCCCCGGGGCCGTTGTAGGGGTTGACGACGACCGTGATGGGTACGGATGGGTTAGCCTCCTTGAGCTGTATGACGGTGTTCCAGGTGGCGCCCGGGTTAGAATATAATGGTATGAGGAGTCCCGTGCCCGAGGACGGCGTCGCAGCCGCCGCGTGCGGCGTGAATGCGGCGGTGCCGAAGCCGAGCAGGAGCAATGCTGTCAGAGTATACATTAATTTTCGGGAAAATCCTTGGTTATTTTCCTGCATAATTGCCCCCTCATTCATCCCCTATTAGATTATTAGGAAGCTACGTTATAGAAGGAGCCTACATAGGTAGATGCCATCGCGCCAGCCGAGCGGAGCGAATATAGCAATACTGTTATATATCATATCTGTTATAGAGAGGTCATGAACGCAAGGGTCACGCAGATCACCCTGGTCGTGAAGGACCAGGCTGCGGCGCTGGAGTTCTACACCGGGAAGGTCGGGTTCGAGGAGAAGAAGACGGACTATACTCCGCCCGGCGGCCACGGGTGGGTCACCGTGGGCCCAACAGAGCAGGACCTAGAGCTGGCGCTCTTTCAGCTCGAGTCGGAGGATCCCAACGGCTGGTCGAGCCGCTGGCGGCCCGGCAGCGGCCCCCCGATAGTGCTCCGGGTCGACGACTGCTCCGGCGCCTTCGCGGAGCTGAGGTCCAGGGGGGTTGGGTTCGAGCAGACCCAGCCGGAGGAGCACCCCTGGGGGACCTCCGCCACCTTCTCCGACCCGGACGGGAACCTCTTCTCGATCAACCAGCCCCCCGCAACCTGGTCCTAGGCAATGGCACAACAGGCTACGCTGCAGATCGACGCGGTCCTCTCTGCCGTCTCGAACGCCGAACGCCGCAGGATCCTCGACCTGCTGAAGGCCGGCGAGCGGCCGGCTGGAGAGCTGGCCGCGGCCTTCCCGGGCCTCCCCCAGCCCGCCGTCTCCAGGCACCTTAAGGTCCTCCGCGAGGCCGGACTCGTCACCGTCTCGCCCCGCGCTCAGCGGCGCATCTACGCGCTCCAGCCGACCGGGCTGCGTGAGGTCGACGCGTGGATCTCGCTCTATCGCGAGTTCTGGTCCGGGAGGCTCGATTCGCTGGAGGCGCACCTCGACCGCGCCGTCGGCGGCCGGACGGACGGAGAGGATGAAAGGAGAACAGGAGGAGGAGGACGGCGATGAGACCGCAGGACTCGCCCGGCGAGCTGGGGACGGTCGTCATGGAGGGCGAGAGAACAGCCAACCTCGTCTTCCGGAGGCGGCTCCCCCTTCACCCTCCCGAGGCGGTATGGAGAGCCCTCACCGACCCTGACGAGCTCTCGGGCTGGTACATGACCAGGGCGGTCATAGACGGACGCGAGGGCGGCAGCGTGGACCTGTGGGCGGGCCCATCCCGCCTGCACGTGACGGGCCGGACCCTGAGATGGGATCCGCCCAAGGTCCTCGAGCACGAGTGGAAGGTCGCGCCACGACCCGAGCTCCCCTCGGGCG